>CAIWCL010000393.1 GCA_903911205.1 uncultured bacterium | reverse complement strand
GACGTCGTCGATGAGATGCAGGTGAAAATCTCCGGTATCGGTGCGCGCACCGATACCGAGATTGCACGCGCGGTTCGTGAGGCGTTGGAGTGGGATGCATTTGTTCCCGACAAGGACATTCGCTCGACGGTCTCGATGGGCATCGTCACTCTTGAGGGTGGTGTGTCGACTTGGGCGCAGCGTGCCGATGCGGAACGCGCAGTGCGCGGTCTGACGGGCGTTCGTGGTGTGATCAACCAGATCACGGTGACCGCGAAGCCGCTTGATCCGATCAAGATCAAGAATGAGATCGAGGAGGCATTGCAACGTCAGGCTGAACGCGAGGCGCGGCGGATCACGCTCAGCGTGAAAGATGGAGTCGTGACGCTGACGGGTCGTATCCGCTCGTGGGCGGAGAAGAACGCGATCGATCGGGTCGTCGGCTTCGCGCCCGGCGTGCGTCGTGTCGATGATCGGCTGACCGTAGATCCCTACGAGTGAGCGCGTTGAGGCGCGGCGAGTCATGGCATGGGCGTGAGACTTGTGCACCCGGCACGCAGTTCGGCAAAAGTTTCATCGGAAGCTGGCCGACCCCTCGCCCGGCCAAATATGAAGGCTGTCTTGAACTGAAAAGCGCGAAGCGGTGTTCGCTTCGTCTGCAGACTTTGATATTGCAATCGTGCAACTCGCACGAGAAGGAAAGAGGCGATCATGAATCTTGCACTTTGGAACCGAAATCCCATGCTCGACGAGTTCACTCGCACACGCGAGGATCTTGATCGCGCGATGCTCCGATTCTTTGGAACACCGACGCTCCCCTTCACTGGGCTCCCCTTCACGGGGCTTGGAGCGGTCGCGCCCTTCAGTCGCGTTGAAGGGTTCGCACCCTTGGTCGACGTTGGCGAAACCGATGATGAAGTCACCATTCGTGCAGAAATCCCAGGGGTTTCATCGCGGGAACTGGACGTCACCATCGAAGGCAACACGCTCAATATCTCAGGTAAGAAGGAAGAGAAGGAAGAGTTTGAGGGCGAGAACAGTTATCGCTGCGAACGTCGCTTTGGATCGTTCCGCCGATCAATCGAACTTCCGGAATCGGTGGATCCGGATCGCGTGAATGCAGACTTTGTGGACGGTGTTGTGACCATTCGCGTTGCAAAGAAGCCAGGTCAACGGGCTCGTCGTGTCGAAGTGAAGCCGGTGACGCGTCGAGTTTCGGTACCGGGTTGATCGTGTGGGCCGCGCTCACTGGTGAGATGAGAGCATGTTTCTCACGGCAAATAGCGTGGTTCGTAGGGTTGAGATTCGAAGAACTTCAGAGCGGGAGGTTTCATGGCGACCACAATCGCAACACATCCGATGAATTCACTGCGCGACCTTCTCGTCGCGCAACTCAATGAGCTTTATGCGGCAGAGGTGCACTCGGAATCAGTGATGGCCAAAATCGCTGACGCTGCCGCATCGGCAAAACTTTCAGAAACACTCCGTAATCATTTGACGGAGACGAAGGGGCATATTGCTCGATTGGATCGGGTCTTCGGGGAAATTGGAAGCAAACCGAAGAAGACAGAGACTCATGGATCCAAAGGCATCCTTGAGGACTGCACGGCCATCGCATCGAAGTCGAAGATCGAACCGCATGTGCGCGATGCTGCAATCATCGCCGTGATGCAGCGTCTCGAACATGACGAGATTGCGAGTTATGGATGCGTCCGAACCTGGGCAAATCTTCTCGGCTACCAAACGGCAGCCGCGGAGTTGATGAAGACGCTCACCGAGGAGCGGCGATTCGATGAGGGACTCTCTCGACTTGCGGAGACGCTGAACAAAGGGGCCCTTGAGCCGATGGCTGCGGCCCGTTGAGTTTGGGATGTCGACAGCTGGCAGGCGGTACGTACCCATGCGGGAGAATGCAGGCGCGCCGGACAGAGTTGGTCCGGCGCGTTTGTTTTTGTTCTCAACCTTTGACGCGGACGCGTGCGAAGTTTGAAGAAGACCGCACGCCGCTGATCACGCGCAGGTGCGTTGAGAACGGGTGTGTGTTGCGTTACGGCAGGTACTTTGAAGACATGCACGTGGAGCTTTGCGCACTCGTGAATTTTGCGCACTCGTGAATTTTGCGCACTCGTGGAGCTTTGCGCACGCGTGAATTTTGCGCACTGAGGAGTGATGTGTGATGTTCACCAAGCGCAGTGCGGTATGACGTCGCGAATACGTCGCAGGTGTACGGTCGTTGGTGTACCGTCGTCGGTTTGAAGTTGTGGGGTCGCTCGTTGCAGGGGATACCGTTCCAGGCGCCCAACTGGCGGGAGGCGGAAGAACGAGGGAAAAGCAATCGCGGGCCTCCGAATGGAAGAGACCCGCGATCGTTTTGTCGTCGTTATGACTTCGGCTTTGAACTCGCGCTCAAAGTCCGAAGGGGTATGTATCCGGAATCGATTCAATGCCAGCAGCAGTTCGGGCCGCCGCCGACTCATACTCCCCAGTCGGTGGCAAGTTGGTCGGTCGCACGGCGGTGGTTCGGTCGACCCAGATGAACTCATCGAATTGCGCGGGAAGATTCGCTTCGAAGTAATGGCTGACGAGTTCGGTTTCCGGTCGATAGACCACGCCGATGGCGCGTTCAAGCCGGGGGTGAATCAACTCGGTACGAACCGCCGGTGCATGCGCAGATTTGAGTGGCAAAAAGAAGGCATTTGTCGGCGCAGGCAGCATCCGACATGCTTCGTGCAGAATGCGTTCGTAACTGTCTTCGTGGGAAGGCCGAATCTCCTTCACCTCCATCGGGGTATCCCAGTTGGAGGCGGCAGCGACGGTTCCTTGGTCGGTGCCGAAACCGATGAGGTACGCCTGATTGCCGAATCGCTCGCGCACCAATTGCCCGAGGTTGATTTCGCCATGCGACCCCATCTCCGTCGCCGCAGCATTCCCGACGTGTGAGTTGTGTGCCCAAATGACCGCGCGGGTGTCCGAGCCACGATGTTCAAGAAGCGCCATCAGCGTCTCGAACATGTGTCGATCCCGAATGTTCCACGAGTCGCGACTGCTTCGATACATCGCGCGATAGTACTTTTCAGCTTCTCCGACGACGGTCGCCGCACGCGCTGCGTCGAAGAATGCATCGTCATCATCGCGCGAATAGCGAAGGCGCTCCTCAAGAAGTGATTTCAGCGTTGCGACCGCCTCCTGCTCGCAGGTTGGCGTGAGACCGACCGTTGCGGCGCGTCCCCACGTGACCGGATCGCGCTCCCAGGGCGAGAAGCAGGCGTAGCGCTCACGTGCCTGTTCCGCCGCGAATGGGTCAACGCGAGCGAGATAGTCGATGACGGCCCCAATCGAATTGTTGAGGCCGTAGACATCAAGGCCATGGATTCCGGCGCGCGCTGCGGGTTCAAGCGTGTCATTTCGGTGGGCAAGCCACGAAACAAACTCCTGCATCTCCTCGTTCCGCCACATCCACGTCGGAAAGCGTGCGTACATCGGCTCTCGCAGTGGGCTCGCGGGACGTTTGCGAACCATCCGATCGACGGCGGCAGTATCTGGCCAGTCGGCTTCGATCCCCACCACCTTAAAGCCCGCACGTGCGATGAGTGCGGCGGTGATACGAGCACGGAGCCGATAGAACTCACTCGTCCCGTGGGTGGACTCGCCAATCAACACCACGCGCGCTTGTCCGATGCGTGCGAGGAGTGCATCGAGTGGTGCATGTCGAACATCACCAAACGGCTCACACGCATCGGCAACCATGCGCGCAATCTTGGCTCGATCGCGGGTGCCGAGTCGGAGATCGAGTGGTGCCCGCCGCACAGCAACCGCCGCGCCGTCGGAGGCCCATCCTTCTGTTCCGACAAGAGGAACGAACTGCACATGGCCAAGTGAGCGTCGATCAAATCGATGTTCGCCTGACTTTTCGATGACGATCAATTCTTGAGATCGAACGTCGTGTCCGACGGGAATGACGAGACGCCCTCCGAGCGCGAGTTGCGCAAGAAGCGATGGGGGAACCTCTGGTGCGCCCGCGGACACGATGATGGCGTCGAACGGTGCGCGATCCGCAGCGCCCAGCGTTCCATCACCTTGCCTGACGGTCACGTTCGTGCGATTGATCGCTTCCAGTCGAGCTTGCGCGAGGGAGACAAGTGAAGGAAAGCGCTCGATGGCGACCACTTCCTTGGCGAGAAGTGCCATCACTGCTGCGGCGTATCCGCTGCCAGCGCCGATCTCAAGTACGCGGTCGGTTGCTTTGATGCGCGCGGCCTCGAGCATCAGCCCCACGACGTAGGGCTGCGAAATGGTTTGGCCTTCTTCGATGGGAAGGGGCGCGTCTTCGTATGCAAGATCGTTCAATCGAGAAGGCACGAATCGTTCGCGCGGAGTCTCACGCATCGCGTCAAGAACGCGAGCGTCTTTGACTCCGCGGGCGCGAACTTGGCGTTCGACCATGAGATTTCGTACATCATCGGTCGTCGTACTCATCGTTGTACTCCCGCGCGAATCACGCTCGCTTTGGACTCTGTGCGCATCGACTGGGCGAGCAACCGAACGGTGGGGTGCGCGGCGAGTTCATTCGTTCGGAGTGTGGTGAATTCTCCGCGATACAACGCGATTCCATCGTTGAGTGGTCCGAGTGCGTCTCGCAGATGCCCTAAGAACCGCGGCGCAGCGAATACCGCCAACGGTTCATCTGGGGCTGCGTCTTTCGCTTGATGCAGCCACTCCGACACCTCGCGCGCGAAACGGCGTACGAGCTCTTCAGGTTCATGTCCGAGCGAGGCAGGCCGTTGTACAGCGTTCGCGCTCGGCCCACGTCCAAGCTCGTCCGGTCGATGCGATTGGTGGAAGTCTTCCCAGCGCGAGCGAAATGTTCCGACATGGACGAGATGAAGTCGACCGCGGCTATCAAGCGAGCCTGCGTAGAGCGATGCAGTACGAGAGTCCGTTGTCGCGATCCGAATTGGGGTGATGCCCGAGGTTGTCCATCGTTCCATGCGTTCTAACGCAATGGTGCGTTCGTCGACAAACGTCGGCGTCGTCGCGGTGGGAGTCGATGGTGTTGCGTGCGAGGCTCCAAACGATTGATCCATGTCATTCTCCTCCTGCGCAACTCGTGCGCACTTCTCACACATCAATCCAGTTGATGTGCATTCATCTGCGCGTTGCGCGCTGTAGTTCTGGTGCTCAGAAGCCGCGCAAAATGGGCAGCAGCCTCCATGCGATTGAGCACAAAGTTTCCGCCGCACCGACGGCTCAATTCACGTGCGATGGCATCGATGATCAGTTCGGTAGGGTCGAACGCTTTCGCGGGGTCACGAAACGGTTCGACGAGAAAATCGCTTTCCGCCTCGGTCGTTTGCGCCGAGCGTCGGAGTCGTTGTTCTTGGACTTGAGGCATGGTGCTCTCCGATTGCGTCGAGAAACTCGCGAAGCGACATGCGTATGTTGGTCATCCGAATCCCAATAAACAGGCGGAAAGATGCGCGCTCCGAGCGAAGTGGGCTCGCGCCGTTGAGACTTTCGTGAAAGACAAAGAGGGGAAAAGTCCCTACGGATGACGAAAGGAAATTCCCTGTGGTCTCCACTACCTTCGCGGGCATGTTGGAGTACGAAGACATCACGCGGAACAGATGCGGTGATTCAGCCCAGAAAGTTCGGGGCTTGAAGCAATCTGCGGGAACTCGTGAAGCCGATCGGTTTGCGCAGGGTGGGGTCGGTTTCGCGACATTTGTTTCGATGGATCGCAGTCTTCTTGACGAGTTTATTCGAGCGGAACGATGCGAAAATGAACGCGAATTCGTCGAGCTGTCATTGGACATCCTGTCTCGGCAACTCGGAGCAGCATCGGCGGTCGCCGCCATTCACCCGCCGGTCGATGTTGGTCCATCCATGATCATTCCGGTTCGCCTCGATGCGTCACTTGCGGGCACATTCTTGAGCGATAGTTGCGGTACATGCGATTGTGCCGCAGGTGATTTGCCGTCGCTCGTGCCGCTTGCACAAGATCCCGGTATCGAAGGCACGTTGCTCTGCGGCGTCCTTGGACAGTCAGGTATTGAGGCGAGCCTCGCGTATCCGCTCGTAACGAACGACGGTGAGGTGGTCGGATGTGTTCGCTTTCTCTTCGCGTCTTTGTCTGCTCCGCAGGATCGGGTAGTCCTCGCGGTTCGGTACGTTCTGGGCAGACTCATGCTCACGCTGGAGCGGATTTGGTCGAAGCAGCGTTCGGAAACTACTTCCGCGCAACTGCGCGCGGTCTTCGACGGCGCACTTGACGCGATGCTGCTTGTCAACGACGAAGATGTTGTCATTTCAGCGAATCCCGCGACGCACCGGATGTTTGGATACACCCCTGGAAGCATCGTTGGCTTTGCAGTGCATCGGCTGCTTCCTGAGTTTGGGCGCGATGAGTTTGCGCGAACGCGGCGTTTGGCCGAAAGTTTTCTTCGAGAGGTTGAAGGGGTTCGCCGTGATCGAACTCGATTTCAAGGCGAGTGCTCGGTGAGTCGAGTGGAATCTGGAAGAGCACGTGTTCTCGTCGTGCGCGACGTGTCGGATCGGCGACTTGCAGAGAATCGATTGCGAGAATCTGATCGGCTCGCGATGATTGGAACGCTCGCCGCTGGACTCGGCCACGACATGAACAACGTGTTGTTTCCGATTCGCGCGCACATCAACGCGCTCGAGCGACTCGGTATTCGCGCCAACGCAAATCAGCGGCGTTCGCACATCGTGGAACTCCGAGGCGGCGTGTGCTACCTGCAGCACCTCGCGGACGCGCTGCACTATCTCGCGATGGATCCGGAGGCCGAATCTGACGGCTCGGCGTCGACGGATGTTGGAATCTGGTGGACCCAGGCGGGTCCGCTGCTTTCAAAGTCTCTGCATCGAGCGGCCACGCTTGAGGTTGTGATCGAGCCAGGTTTACCTCCAATTGCGACACCTGCCCATGCGCTCACGCGGGCGATGCTCAATCTCCTCGTGAATGCACGCGAAGCCATGCCGACGGCTCGACCGTCACGGGACTGCGTGGTTCGTATCGAGGCGCGTCGTGGCAACGCGCCGGATCAGGTCGTACTTGAAGTGCGGGACAACGGTGTTGGCATGAGTCCCGAGACACGCCGACGTGCGCTTGAGTTGTTCTTTACAACGAAAATCCGCGGGCTCGGAACTGGACTCGGACTCCCGCTTGTGCGGAGTGTGGTGGATCGTGCGGGAGGTGCCCTTGAGATTGACTCGGTTCCAACGGTGGGGACGACGATCTCGATGACCTTTCCAGTGGCGAGTGCCGCACGTGAAGACATTGCTCCACTCGCTCTTGTCAAAGGACTGGATGGTCGAACTGCGGCGCTTGTGGGCGCGATTCTTGCAAAGCGCGGAGTCGATGTTGCAACAGAGGCTCCGCCCTCTGATTGCGCCATCTGCATCGTTGGGTCGGGTTCCGTCGATGCACGCGTGCTTGCGCTGTGGGCGCGTGAACGTCCCGCGGAGCAGATCATTGTGGTGGGCGCACTTGCCTCGGCCTCGGTTCCTCTTGGAACAACGTCGGTCGGTGATCCGCGCGACATCTCAGAGTTTGAGCGAGCGATTGATGTCGCGCTCGGAGCGTGCGATGTGGTGGAAAACGGTGGTGAATCGAGCGACGCCTCAGGATTGAACGAATCACATTGAGACTGAAGGTCGTCAGAACACGGGTGCGTGGCCCGTGGTGACGACAGGGTGGAACGGACGGATGGAGTCGCGGTGTGCCGTCCACGATCAGGCAAGACCGGCAAAGACCACGAAGGATCGGGAACTACCGGGAAATAGAACGAACGTTTCTGAAAGGTTGGATCAGATGCAGGACTCAACAATCGTCATGCCGTCGTCGGCTGCGGCCGTCATGGACAGAACCAATGAGGAATCAACAGGCCTGCGCGTCATCGCGCGCCGTCGCGCGGCGGATGCGCCGCCTTCGCAGGCACTGAGTCGCGACGCATCAAAGGCGCCGGTGCGGGTGCTTTGTGTTGATGACCACGTGGTGCTTGTCGAGGGTTTGAAGGCACAATTCGGGATCGACGGGCAGCTTCGCTGTATCGCGACACTTGAGAGCGCAGAACATGCGATCGATGCAGTTGCGGAGCATCGACCAGACGTCGTGGTTTTTGATATCGAGATGCCGGGCCCCGATGTTTTCGAGGTCGCCGATCGACTTCACCACCTGCACCCTGAGGTGCGGTTCGTCTTCTTGAGTGCACACATTCGCGACGGCTTTCTCGCATCCGCCTATCGATGCGGGGGGAGCGGCTACTTCGCGAAGGGCGACGACCTCGAAGAGATTGTGGAGGGTCTGAAGCGCGTGGCCCGCTGCGCGGAGGGGACGTTCGTCATGGGTTCGAAGGTGCGCGCACGTTGTCAGCCGCCAAAGGTGCGTGCTTCGAGGCAGGGTGCGGCGGGCGCGCGGCAGACCGTCCAATCCGGTCCGCCAACGACGTTGCTTGATCTTCTCACCCAGCGCGAACTTGAAGTGCTGCGACTCATCGGGAAAGGGCTCTCTCGTGGTGAAATCGGCGAAGAGCTTGCGCGGAGCCCGAAGACCGTTGATGGGCATCAAGAGCGCATCATGAAGAAACTGCGCGTGGAGACGCGTGCGGAGTTGATGAGATTTGCGATCCGCGAGGGACTTGCACAGGCGTAAGCGCGCACGACGACGGAAGATGGAGATGCGTGGAAAGGGAGTGAGGGGAAGTGTTGCGACAGGATCCTGCCGCGATTCGACTGCGGACGCTTCGGAAGGGGCGTCCGCAGTTGTCTTTTTGTGGTCGACCTCTAGGCTCGCGCGATGGTTTGTGTCGCCATCCTTCGCGAACGCGGCGACGCCGCAGAATGGAGAGAGCAATGTTGAGGTTGTTGGCTGTCATTTCGGTTGTGCTTCTTGGCGCACTTGTTTCAGCAGGGGCCGCCGTATCCACGGGGGTAGACGTCGGAGTCGCCGCGTCCCAGCAAGATTCGGCGAAAGTGCCCGCAAAAGACGCGCTCAAGACGGATCGTGCGCAGGATCGGGATCGTGTTCGGGAGCGCACGGAGGACGGCGACGATGATTCGACGCAGACCAAAGCGCAGCATGTCCCGCGTCATGACATCAGCGCGATGGACGAGGTTCCCGATGCCTGTTGGGCGGAGTTGCGAGGGAAGCGCGTGTACTTCGCACATGGACCAGTTGGGAAAGAGTTGTTGGTGGGACTCCACACGATTCTTGATGAACGTCCGATGATTGGTTGGAAGATCATGGCCTACGGAGAGGCGCCTTCCAAGCCGCATACGAATGGAACTCCTGCGAGCGGAACGCCTGCGCCGCCGCCATTCGGAACTCCGGCAATCGTCGAAGGACCAACGGGCGCGGACGGCGATCCGATGTCCAAGATTGATCGCTTCGTTGCGAAGTTGCGTTCGAAGGAAGGTCAAGACATTGATGTTGCAGTCCTTCTGCTCTCAGCGGAGGACTTCACGCGCGAGACCAATGTCGAGTCACTTCATCAGCACTATGTGGACACGATCCGCTCCATTTCGGGCGAGCGACCGGGCTTGCGAATCATCCATAGCACGGTTCCTTTGGCGGTACCTGATCATGGCGTTGCGGCCCGTATGAAGAAGTTTGTTGGTCGGGGTGCAGATCAAGTCAACGCGCAGCGAGGTCGATTCAACGACTTGCTTCGCGCGGAGTTCGGGCGCGAAACCATTTTCGACATCGCGCACGCAGAATGCGAACGAAGTGACGGGAAATCGTGCAGTGTTCGCGTCGGCAGCGTTCGTTGGCCAGCGCTTTCACCGGAACATGCGGACGAGCACGGACAACTCAACGATGAGGGGCGCTTTGCTGTTGCGCGCGAATTCGCGATCGCGTTGGTTCGCCCCTGCATTGAGGCGCGCACTCCGAAGGAAGCGGAAGTGACGGTGGTTCCGGGAAGCGGTGCGAGCGATTGAATGCAGTTCGGCGAACGTTGTTGCTCGTTCGTTCGCTGTTGATACGTCATCCATCATCGCGCGCGGTGCGTGCTCTTTCCGGGCGCGCGCCGCGTGTTTTTCTGTGGTGTTGATGGTGCGCCGTTGCACGAGGTTTGAGAGATCGCATGACCGCGCATTCATCCCCGTCGAATGTGGAACGCGCACGATCTAGCGTTGTTGTCCGTCGCGATAGCGGCGGTGTCTGACGCGGCTGGCCCCGCCGAGTGGATATCGAGGGAACGTGGGTGTAGGAGAAAAAATGAACAAGCGATATGGAAATTCGATGCGTGGTGTTTCGATGTTGGCGCTCGCGGTGTCTGCATCTGCGTATGCGGGTGATCCTGCGCCATTCACACAGTGGCGCCCCATCGCAACGAGTCGTGATTTCATTCCCGGCACGGATGCAAACTTTTCAAGCTTCAATCAGCCGTCGATCAACCATCACGGCGCGGTTGTGTTTCGTGCGCGCGGTCGCGGTTCCGGCGAGCCAATGCGGGGTGTGTTCATTCGCCGCATGGGAGCGCAGGGGCAACCGATCGAAGCAATCGCGCTTCGTGGAACGCAAGTACCTGATCCGAACAACACAGAGACACCGCCAGATGGTGGCGGCGGAAAAGGTGAGGGCTCAGTCGGCGGTGCGCCAGAGCCCACGCTGACGGGGTTCAATGAATTCCCGTCGATTCCCCGCATTGATGAGGGATCGGAGGTGATTGCAACGCGCGGCGTGCATGGTCCGGTGTGGACCTACCAACTCGAAGACGGCAGCGAATCTCGCGCGGGTACTGCAGGTATTTACGTTCTTCGTCGGGGCGAGTTTTTTACGGCGTTTAGTTTGTTAGGTGCGGTGCTCGATCCGATCACCGGTGAACCAGTCTTTCCACACTTTTCGGTGCCCGGGATGCCTGCGGGGACGCGCTTCGATCAATTCCCCGGTTCGCCCGCGATCGCCGATGGACGTTGGGTCGTGACGAAGGGAAACTTCACTGATCCAGTGTCGTCGATTGGAAAGACGGGCATCTACGCGCGGGACTTGGATGTTCTTTACGCACCGCTCGTGCGCATTGCGTCGTCGGACACTGTGATTCCTGGTCAAGACTTGGGATTCGGTGGCGTTGCAGGCAAAGAGTTGATTCGCTTCGGTTCAACGGCACCTCCGTCGGCCGCTGATGAACTGGTCGCGTTCCTTGGTGTGGACAATGAAGAAGCGCCAACACTCGGTGGCATCTTTGTGGCACCGCTTGCGAATGATCCTGAGTTGACAGCGGTCGTATCGATCGGTGGTCAAGTGCCCGGTGAGGTCGATGGAGTGGGATTCACACGTCTTGGAGAAGCGCTCTCCTTTGACGGGCGCTTCATCGCGTTCTGGGGTGGTTGGGGTGAAGCGATGCGTGAGATTCACCTCGCCTGTCCAACCGATGGCAATCCTGACATCATCGCGTGGTGCAACGAACAGCATCCGGACGGGTTCATCGCGGAAGTCCCGGTGGAGCAAGGTGTCTTCGTGCATGATCTCGCGAACGGCGTGACGACCATGGTTGCGCGGACGGGCACAGACAAGGGTGATTTGACGGACTTTGTGTTCTGGGGATTTAGTGGTCGTGCGCCGGGAACGGGCGGCGGTGGCGAGGGTGGTGGCGGCGGAGAGGGAGGCGGCGGAGAAGGTGAGGGTGTCGCGATCGAAGAGGAGGAAGGGGAGCTCGCGCGTTGGCGGAGTGCGACGTTCATTGCCGTGGCGAACGACCGTGATCACGGTGGTACCGGTTCTGGATACCGCGTGGCTTTCAAAGCGCGTCGTGGCGAGACGGATGCGATTTTCTCGGCGTTTGGTCCCGCCGACGCTGTTGTCACCGAGTTGGTTTCGGTCGGTGCGCCTGCGTCGATCATCGATGCGGGCGCGTCGCCAGAGTCGGTCGTCACCGCCGTAACGATTGAGCGCGAAGCCATGCGTGATGGTTGGATCGTGCTCGGGATTTCAACGGTCGATGGGAAAACGACCGAGGGTGGAGCTGGCATCTTTGCGCTTGGTCCAACCATCGCTGGAAACGACGCGAACGGGGATGGTCGTGGTGATGTTGTGTGGCATCACGGCCAAAACGGACGCATGGCGGCGTGGACCATGAACGGCCTCGTACGAGAGTCTTCTGGGTCGCTCACCCGCGATGCTGCAGCGGGGACCGACGCGCAAGCGCTCGGTGATCTCGACGGCGATCGGCGTCTCGACATCATTTGGCGTGATCAAGCTTCGGGCGCATTCTCTGCGTGGTTTATGAACGGTTTCACGGTGTCGCAATCGACGGAACTCTCAGGACCAATCGGCGCACGGTGGTCGCTTGTCGCTGTGGATGATTTGAATGATGACGCACGAGACGATCTCATCTTCTTGCGCGAGGACACCGGCGAGGTGCGCGCGTGGATCATGGACGGAGCGACGCGGATCGAAACGGGTGTCATCGGCTTGGCCCCCGATATGGAGTTCCTTGGTGCGGGGGATCTCGATGCAGACGGCGCAGCCGATTTGCTGTGGCGCGACGAGGAGGGTTTCGTTCACGTCTGGTTCATGCAGGGTCTCATCCTGCGTGTGGCCTCGGTCGTTGCAACACCGAATGCCATCAGCGCGAGTTGGAAGGTTGCAGCGGTGACGGATCTCGACGGCGATCAGCGAGGAGATTTGGTTTGGCGACATGAAACGCGCGGCGATGTTGTCGGCTGGTTGATGGCGGGCGCGGTGCGTCGATTGTCGGCGACTATCGCGTCGGGTATCGCGAATCGTTGGAGCGTGATCGACTCCTCGGACTTCAACGGAGATGGTCGAGGCGACATCTTGTGGCGTGACGCGGTCACCGGCGATGTCCATGGGTGGCTGATGTCTGGACTGTCACGCGCCGCGAGCGGGTTCATTCGCAACGCATCGAAGGAGTGGCACAACGTGCGGTGAGTGTGCGTGAGGGATACGTGTGTGTGCGATCGATGAGTCTGTCGTTCGATCCGTGCGTGCGTGTCCAAAGGGCGTGGTGCGGCGCGGATTCTTCGAAGAGGTCTCGCCGGAGAGGGAGCGATGTGTTGAAGCGGATACTCGGAGTTGTTTCGGGTATCCGCTTGTTATGACTGGGCGTTTGGCTGTCGCTGCGATTCAGACTTTGCGGCTCACAGAGTCTGGAGGTCTTCGAAAATTTCCAATTGGCGGGACTTCGAAGGGGCTTCATTCGAAGTGGCTGGTCCGAATTGTGGATGATTTCGCCTCGTGTATACTCTGCGACCTCTTTCGAGATTTCGGTCTTGTCAGTGGACTTCGACAAAACGTCGACGGGTGAGAGACGCTCGTCGTTCTGCGTCGTCCACCGAGTGAGGCTCGTGGCTCAACCCGTTCGGCCATACCAGATAGTCCTACGCCCGATTCCGATTCGTCATGCCGTTTGAACTTCGCATTCCCAGAGCAATTGACGCGTTGCCTCGCATGGCGAAACAGTGCGCGATGGGGTTGTGGGACGCGGCGGTGGCGGCGGCGGCGGTGGTCGCGTCGGTTGCGTTGCGGCTCGAGTCGCTCGATCCATTCGCACAGTTGACGATCTGGCACGTCGCATTGTTTGCGATGATCGTGCCGCCCGTCTTTCGATGGTGCGGGCTCTATCGCGAAATCACTCGGTACATCGGTCCCCGATATGCGTGGCTTCTCGCGCAGGGAACGATTGTCGCGAGCGCGCTCTTTGCGCTGGCACTCTTCGTGAGTGCGGAGCGAGGTGCCGGCATGCCGCGTTCGGCGATACCAATCGCCGCGATGATGCTCTTCGGCGGTGCGGGTGCAATGCGGCTCGTCGTGCGACATGTGCTGAACAATGCTGCGACAAAGCCACGACGCGTTGCAATTTACGGCGCGGGTGATGTAGGCGCGGGACTTGTCGCGGCGCTCGGTCAAGACCGTGCGTCACATGTTGTTGCGCTTCTCGATGACAATCCCGTGCTTGCGGGTCGTACGATTCGTGGAGTTCGCGTGTACGAAACGGAGTCGTTCGAGCGCGTGTTCAGCGAACTTGGTGTTGAGTCGCTGCTCGTGGCACTTGCGCCGAGCGCGCGTGAGCGTCGTCGAAGTGTTCTTGAGCGTGCCGCTGCCGCCGGGGTGCGCGTACTTTCGGTGCCGACGATTGCAGAGATCGCCGAGGGACGCGTGCGCGTTGATCAGTTGCGTGCGATCGCGATTGAAGATCTCCTCGGTCGCCAAACGGTGCCGCCGGACGCGAATCTTCTTGCGAAGAATGTTCGCGGCAAGTGTGTTCTCGTCACCGGCGCGGGCGGCTCGATTGGCAGCGAATTGTGCCGACAGGTCCTCGCGCTCGGGCCGCGCGAACTTGTGCTCGTCGACAACAGCGAATTCAATCTCTTCCAGATCGACGCAGAACTCGCGCGACTGGCCCAACTCGCAGCGCCTGGCAGTGCGCGGCCTGTCATTCGGCGTTGTCTCGCCAGCGTGACCGACGCTGTGCGGATCGATCAAATACTCGCGAGGTATCGCCCGGAGACGATTTATCACGCGGCGGCGTACAAGCATGTCCCGATCGTGGAGGACAACGAGCCTGAAGGCGCGGAAGTCAACGTGCTTGGCACGTTTCGCGTGGCCGAAGCCGCGTTGCGTCATGGCGTGCGCGACTTCGTTCTTGTTTCGACCGACAAGGCCGTACGCCCGACGAGCGTGATGGGCGCTACCAAGCGTCTCGCGGAGATCGTGCTTCAATCGATGCAGCAGGAGTTTGGCAACGGCGCTCTTCGCTTCACGATGGTGCGCTTCGGCAATGTCCTCGCGTCGAGTGGAAGCGTCGTTCCGATCTTCGAGCGACAGATCGCGCAAGGCGGTCCGGTGACGGTGACACATCCCGAAGTCACACGCTATTTTATGACGATTCCTGAAGCGGTGCAGTTGATCTTGCAGGCGGGTGCGCTTGGCGAGGGCGGAGAAGTTTTCGTGCTCGATATGGGCGAACCAGTGCGCATCGACGATCTCGCGCGCAACATGATTCGCCTCGCTGGTCGTACGGTGCGAGACGCCAGCCGACCTGATGGTGATATCGAGGTTGTCTACACCGGCCTCAGGCCTGGCGAGAAGATGTTTGAAGAGCTTGTGATCGGCGCCGACCTTGAGCCGACTTCGCATCCTGCGATTCTGCGAGCTCGAGAAGGGTTCGATCGCTGGGAGTTCGTAGAGCGACAACTCTCGCGGCTTGAGGCCGTGGTTTCACAGCATGACGCAAAGGGCGTGCGCGCCGTGCTCGCGCAGCCAACGCGTGACTACAGTCGCGTCGAACCGCCCGTGCTCTGAGAGTTTCGCGCCGTACAAGAGTAGTTGCGCGCGACGGGAGTACCCGATCGTGCGACGCTACATCACGGAGCACCACATCACGGAATCCCCGATCACGGAATCCCCGATCACGCAACATCGGATGCCGGGTTGCGGGTCGTGGTCGATGCGCTGACCGGTTCGCGACCAGCACCAAGGAGTATCGCGGTGATCGCGAGTGTCGCGTAGAGAAGTGCCACCGCGACCGATGCAAATGCGCCGCCCGATTGTGCATAGATCGCGGTTGGGAGTGCGGTGGTCGCGAAGACGGTGAGATAGACGCCCGACACCGTGAGATGCGGCCAACCGCGCCGAATCAGGCGTTGGTAGGCATGCGTGCGGTGTGCGCGCGCGGGATGCTCGCGGTGCCACATGCGGACAGCGAGTGTCGTGGTCGTGTCGGCGACGAACACCGCAGGAAGGGCGAGTGCCGCGAGCGGTGCGAGTCCTCGGCCCGTCGAGAGGGCGACAAGCGTGAAGGCGAGCAGCAGTCCAAGCGCGCCGCTACCAGCGTCTCCCATGAAAATGCGCCAACGCGAGATGTTGATGCCACCGAAAGCAGCGACGGCGGCTGCGCACGCAAGTGCGAACGCGCGGAGTGCGTTGCTGTCGGCGAGAAGCGTCGAGGCGCCGTCGTAAGGAACGAGCGCCGGAAGCATCGCGGCGGCGGCAAGGATGGCCGATCCGCTGAGTGCGGCAAGTCCATCGATCCCATCGACGAAGTTGACGAGATTCACCATCCATGCGCTCGCCACGGAAAGTAAAAGCACGCCGAGCACCGGAATCGACGGATACGCCATGATCTCTGGGGGAAGCCATGCGGCTACGCCAAAGGTCGCGGCATACATGGCGGCCGCCGAGCCTGAGAGATGGAACGCAAGGCGTGTGGCCGCGCCAACATGCCTGCGATCATCGATGAATCCGATGAGGGCGATCCCAAGAAGTCCAGTGAGCATCGTGAGCATCACCGTCGGAAGCGCGCCGCGCATGATGAGGAGCCCAAGTGCGAGCGTACAGGCGGCCACGAAGACCACGCCACCGCCGCGCGGGACCGGAACGTCATGTGAACTTCGTTCGTTCGGATGATCGAGCATCGCAGCGCGCACGAGGACGCGGCGAAAGACGAGCGTTCCGACGAGGGTGGCGACGAACGCGCCACCGACGAGCGCAGGTTCTGTAAGGACGGTGACTTCTGGAAGTGGCGCGCTCATGCGGCACGCTCCGTGTTCCGGGTTCGAGTGGTCTCGCGCGCAAGAGCTGAGCCAAGTTCGGTAAGCGCGTCGCGCGCGTCGACAGGCGGGATCCACCCTGCGAGTCGCGCGAGCGTGTCGTCGGCCACGACTGTCG
>CAIWCL010000392.1 GCA_903911205.1 uncultured bacterium | reverse complement strand
GAACTCGAGCGTGGTGTCGCGGCCAATCATGGAGCCGAGGCTTGCGGGTTCTGTAAGGAAGTGTCCCGCGACACCCATCGACATCGCGCCAATCCCGCCGGGATTTCCGCGGAGATCGATCACGATGCCGTCGCAGGAACGAAACGCATCGACCGCGCGATCGATCGACGCCGAAACGCCTGTAAGCCAGATATTGAAATCAATGACGCCGACACGGACGGGCTTTGTCGGCGCGGGAATCTCAATCACACGCGAACCGACAACCATGGGAAGCGCGGGAAGATTGCCGAATTCCTGTGCGCCGAGCGGAGGTGCGCCAAAGGTGAGCGCAACATCGCGCTCGCCATCGGCCGTTGCGAACGTGATGGTGCGTGTTGCGCCCGCCTGGCCTTCGGCAAACGACGCACCTGCAACCGCGAGTTCGGTTCGAAGTTGTCGTGCGTGCGGCGAGTTCGTCTCGCTTTCGCGCGCGAGTGCTTCACGAACTCCGCGCAGCGCATCGGAGAGCTGCGTGCCGTCGACGGCGATGATCGTCCAGCCGGGCATGACGCCTGCGCTTGCCGCCGGAGAATCGGGCGCGACCCGAAGAACGGTCGTTTCGCCCTCGACAAGGGCGATGTCGAGACCGCTATAGCCGGGGCCGCTGAGAACAGTCGGCGCAGTGGATGGGTCGGTTGCCGCGTTGTCGGTTGCCGCGTTGTCGGTTGCCGCGTTGTTGGTTGCCGTTCGAGGCGTGGCATCGGCGAGGTCCGCTTCTGGCGCTCGAACTTGTTCACGTGTCGTCTCGATCGTGGGCGACGCTTCCGCGACATCCCCAGGAATGATCGTGAAATGGCTCTGCCCGAGGCGCGAGAGCATGTCGAGGAGCACGGCGCGGAGTTCATCCTGCGAAGTCGCCGCGATCGCCTGTGGGCGGAGCTCTTCGCGCACCGCAATCCAATCAACACCGTTGAGAGACTTGTCGAAGTGACTGTCACGAACGGTGGTCCAGACGGCATCGAAGGTTTCGATCGGGCGAACCGCGCGAGGCGAAGTGTTCGTGGTCGCTGTGGCGGTGGTCGCTGTGGAGGGTCCTGACGAGGCTCCCGACGTGGTCCCTGATGAGGTCCCCGACGAGGATCTATTGGATTCGATCGACGCGGATGTGCTTGGGGTGCCGACCTTCGTTGACGATGCGCACGCCGGAAGCATGCCGAGCGCCACAGCGAGTGTGATCGACGCAAAGCCGTGGGCGAACGGAACGCGACTCTGGAACGGGAAGAGAAGTGTGCGAGGCATATGGCGTGAGATCAACGAGAGTGTTTGGTGCCTACCGTCGAGCGTTGCGCCGCGCATCATGCACAGAAATGCATCCAAGGCATGATGAGGCGGCGGCGGTCGGAGGGCGGGGAATGTGCACGGGGCTGCGATGGTATTCGGGCGCCGCTCGACGCTCGTGGGTTGGATCACATTCCCGACGGATCTCAGAATTCTGCAGGTTTGACCCTCAACCCGAGACCTCAACCCGAGACCTCAACCCGAGACCTCAACCCGAGACCTCGAACCTGAGCCTGAACTGAGGAGCCCGAACAAATGAGCTTGTGGCAGAGCCTCGAATTCGCGACCCCGGAGCGGGCGCGTTCGGCCGGTCGGAGGCCGAGCGGGGCCGCCTACCGGGCTTCATCCGTTCATCCGGATGAATGGTTGAAGCATGAGTTGCGCGCCCGTATCCTCCCGCCATGCAGCGATCGCTCCTGAAAGCACTTGAGTCCGGAACCCTTGTCTTCGACGGCGGGATGGGTACGCAAATTCATGCCTGTGAAGACTGTCGGCCAAGCGACTATCTCGGACGCGACAACTGCACCGACATCCTCGTCAAGTCGCGGCCGGACATCATCCAGCGCATTCACGAGAACTACTTCGCTGCAGGCGCAGATGTCGTCGAGACCGACAGCTTCGGCGCGAACATCTTGGTCGGCCGCGAATTCGACGAGGAACTCGCATCGTGGACCTTCGAGTTGAACAAGCGCGCTGCGGAAGTTGCGCGCGCGGCTGCGGCGAAGTTTGAGACGAACGATCGCCCGCGTTTTGCGATCGGTTCGATGGGTCCCGGCACGAAGCTCGTCTCGCTTGGGCAAGTCTCGTGGGAAGAGATGCACGCGAGTTACTTCGAGCAGGCGCGCGGCCTGATCGCTGGCGGTATCGACGGATTCATGATCGAAACCTCGCAGGACCTCCTGCAGCAGAAGATCGCGATCAACGCGTGCATTGATGCGCTGCGCGAAGCGGGCCTCACGCCCGATGATCGCGCGATTTTCTCGAGCGTGACGATCGAGACGACGGGCACGATGTTGCTCGGCTCTGACATTGCTGCAGTCGTGAATGCGCTCAAACCATTCCCAATTGCGTCGCTTGGTTTGAATTGCGCAACGGGCCCCGTTGAGATGGCCGAGCACGTGGCGTACATCGCGAAGAACTGGGATCGCGCCATCAGCGTGTTGCCGAACGCGGGGCTTCCCATTCTCGTCGACGGCCGCACGGAGTATCCGTTGCAAGCGCGGCCGTTTCGCGACGCGATGCAGCGATTTGTCGAGGAATACAAGGTCAATTCGGTCGGCGGCTGCTGCGGCACCACGCCTGAACATATTCGCGAATTGCGCTCGCTTGTTGATGAGCTTGGTCTTGCGCGAAAGAAGCCCGCGCGCGCAATCGTGCCGCAGGCGCCTGGTTGCTCAAGTCTCTACGGCTTCGTGGAATTCGCGCAGGAAAATTCGTTCCTGATCGTTGCCGAGCGCACGAATGCGAACGGCTCGCGCAAGTTCAAACGCTTGCTCGACGAAAGCGATTTCGACGGTCTCGTCTCGATGGCGCGCGAAGAGATCAAAGACGGCGGGCAAGTGCTCGATGTGTGCGTCGACTTTGTCGGCCGCAACGGACCGAAGGACATGGCTGAAGTTGCGGCGCGCTATGTGCGCCAAGTCAACGCGCCGATCATGTTCGACTCGACCGATCCTGCGGTGATCGAAGAAGGCCTGAAGCGACACGGCGGAAAGGCCATCGTCAATTCGATCAATCTTGAAGATGGCGAAGAGCGGCTCAACAAGATTTGCCCGCTACTCAAGAAGTACGGCGCCGCGTGCGTCGCGCTGACGATCGATGAAGATCAGCAGGCGGGCATGGCGAAGACCGCCGCGCGCAAACTCGAGATTGCAGCGCGGATCCACGATCTCTACACGAAGAAGTGGGGGCTTCCGGAGGATGACATTCTCTTCGATCCGCTGACCTTCACGATCGCGACCGGCAACGATGACGATCGCCGTCTTGGCCTCGAGACGCTCGACGGAATTGCAGCGATTTCCAAGCATTTCCCGCGTTGCGGCATCATTCTTGGTCTTTCGAACATCTCTTTCGGCCTGAAGCCGTCCGCGCGCGCGGTGCTCAACAGCGTGTTCCTGCAGCATGCGCGTGAGCGTGGCCTGACCGCAGCGATCGTGCACGCATCGAAGATCATGCCGAAGAATCGCATTGCGCCCGAGCATTGGGAAGCGGCGGAGTGGCTCATCTTCGACAAGCGCGGCGAGACGCGCCCGAGCGGCAAACCGGAGAACTTCGATCCGCTGCTCTTCTTCATCTCGCTCTTTCCAGACGGCATGGAAGAGACGGTTGCGAAGAAGACGCTCGCCGATCTGCCGATCGAAGAGCGACTCGCGCAGCACATCATCGACGGCGAAGATCGTGATCTCGACAAGAGTCTCGCGGAAGCGATGACGAAGTATCCGCCGCTTGCGATCATTAACGATCACTTGCTCGGTGGCATGAAGACGGTCGGTGAACTCTTCGGCTCTGGACAGATGCAGTTGCCGTTTGTGCTCCAGTCGGCTGCAGTGATGAAGAAGGCTGTGTCGATCCTCGAGCCGCACATGCCGAAGGCCGACGCGGACGCTGGGAAAAAGGCCAAGATCGTGTTGGCGACGGTTGCGGGCGATGTGCATGACATCGGTAAAAATCTCGTCGACATCATTCTCTCGAACAACGGCTTTGAGATCCACAACATTGGCATCAAGCAGCCACTGCAAGCGATTCTCGATGCGTGGCGAAAGACCAACGCAGATGCGATCGGCATGAGTGGATTGCTCGTGAAGTCGGTTGCGATCATGGAGGAAAATCTCCACGAGATGAATCGCCTCGGCATCACAGTCCCTGTGATTCTCGGCGGTGCAGCGCTCACACGGCATTACGCCGAGAGCCATCTGCGCGCGATTTACAAGGGGCCGCTCTACTACGGACGCGACGCGTTCGAAGGTCTTTCGGTGTGCGACGCACTCGCGTCGAAGTCACTCGCGACGATTGATGCTGAGATCGACGCGCGCTTGGCGAAACGCGAGGAAGTCGACTCAAAGGTTGCACGCGCACGCGCGGTGGAGCCGCGTGGCGAGGTCGCTCTGCGCAGTGCGGTTTCGACCACGATTCCCGTGCCAAAGCCACCATTCCTCGGCGATCGCCTCGTTGAAGATATTCCGCTTGAACAGGTGTATCCGTACATCAATCTCGTCGCGCTCTTCCGCGGCCAGTGGGGCTTCAAAAAGGGCGATATGGGCGAGGCCGAGTACGAGCGTTTCATTGAGGAAAAGGCCCGTCCGGTGTTTGATCGCCTCTGCCGACAGTGCAAGGACGAGAAGATTCTTCGGCCACAGGTCGTCTATGGCTACTACCCAGTCGCGAGCGAAGGTGACGATCTTGTCGTCTTCGACGCGAAGGATCAGGATCGCGAAATCGAACGGTTCCGTTTCCCGCGTCAAGGTGGTCGCGAGCGGCTCTGCATCAGCGACTTCTTCCGTCCGCGCGGTTCGGGTGAGAAGGACGTGCTTGGTCTCCAATGCGTGACGGTTGGTACCGAGGCGAGCCATCGCGCGAAGCAACTCTTCGAGCGGAACGAGTACACCGAGTATCTCTACCTGCACGGCTTCGGCGTGGAGTGTGCGGAGGCGCTTGCCGAGATGTGGCATAAGCGCATGCGCGCAGAGCTTGGCTTCGGACACGAAGATAGTTCCGAGATCCGCAAGCTCTTCACGCAGAACTACCGCGGATCGCGCTACAGCTTCGGCTATCCGGCGTGCCCCGACATGAGCGACCAAGAGAAGCTCTTCCGGTTGATTCGCCCTGAACGCATCGGCTGTGTACTCACCGAGAACTGGCAGATCGTGCCCGAACAATCGACGAGTGCGATCGTCGTGCATCACCCAGAGGCGAAATATTTCGCGGTCGAGAGCGCCGCGCGCGTGCAGGGATAGTTTTGAACGAAGGTCGCATGCAAACAACGAGTAGTTCCGGGTCGACTTCGCCAAGCGCGACGCGTACGGCGCTTGCCTATGGCGCGGTGTATCTCATTTGGGGTTCCACGTATCTCGCGATCAAATTGGTGTCGCAGCACGGCGCGTTCGTGCTTGCCGGCACGCGATTTCTGACAGCTGGCACGTTGCTCCTTGCGTTTACGTGGTGGCGTGGCGAATGTCGTCGCAGTGATTTCTCGGGGCGTTCGTGGCTGAACGCGGTCATCGTCGGAACATGCTTGATGCTCCTTGGAAATGGCGGTGTGGCGATCGCGACGAAAACGGTGGATTCCGGCCTCGTTGCGCTGATGACGGCAATCACGCCGCTTTGGCTTGTTGGCCTTGATTCGATGATGCATCGCACGCATCAACGACCGAGTGCTGTCGTCTGGCTCGGCATCGCGATGGGTATTGCTGGCGTCGTCGTATTGAAAGTCGGCGACTTCGGCGGTGCAGCGGTTGTTTCCACGATCGGCGTTGTCGTGATGCTTATCGCAACCCTTGGTTGGGCGATGGGCAGCGTTTGGTCGAAGCGGCCTGGCAGTGCGCACTCGCCGCTCGTCGCGACCGCGATGCAGATGCTCGCGGGGGGCGTCGTACTCGTCGTGGCGAGTATTCCGAAGGAACTCATCGCGCACGATGAATGGACGCTGCTGCGCACGTCGCCGCCTGATCTCACCACGTGGCTTTGGTGGGGCTACCTCGTCGTCTTCGGATCGCTCTGCGGTTTCACAGCGTACATCTGGCTTCTGCGCAATCAGCCCGCAGCACGCGTCGCGACCTACGCGTACGTCAATCCGCTCGTCGCGATTGCGCTTGGTTGGTTCTTGCTTTCCGAACCGATCGGTATTCGAACCTTTGCAGCGGCTGGGTTGATGCTCGGCGGCGTTGCGGTGATTCAGCTCGCGAAAGCCCGAAAAACGCTCTTTACTCGGGCGCCGATTGCAGCCGAGTGACACGCGGAAACAGGGTTCTTCGTTCGTTCATGGCCCGCTTGAATTTCGTCTTTGCGCATTGTGCGCTTGTGCGGCCCGCGGTAGCGTGCACGCATGCTGACTCGTCGAGACATGATTCGGACCACCGCGGCAACCGCCGTCGGTGGTGTGGCCGCATCCGCGCTTCTTGGGAACGCAGCCTTCGGCGCGTCTTCTCTCTTCGGCGCGCTGCCTGATCCGCGCGCGCGTCGCGCCTTCGGTGGCAAACTCGGCAAGCTGCAACTCTTGCAAGTCGGTGTCGGCGGCTCGATCGCGCCAGCCGATCGGGACCAACTGAAGGGGCACCCAGATGTGGTCTTCACCGGCCTCTGCGATGTCGACTCGGATGCGCTCGCATCGGTCGCGAAGGATCATCCCGAGGCGTTCACGTGCCGCGACTTCCGCGAGGCGTTCGATAAGCATGGCAACAAGTTCGACGCCGTCGTTGTCTGTACACCCGACCACAACCACGCGCTGATTGACCTCTGGGCGATGCGCGCGAACAAGCATGTCTATGGCCAAAAGCCGCTGGTGCAGCAACTCTCTGAAGTCGTCGCCATCGAGCAGGCGATCGCCGCGCGGCCGAAGCTCATCACGCAGACAGGCAATCAGCGCATGGGCCCCGAGTCGCGTCAGTACGCCGTCGACATCATGAAGAGCGGCCTGCTCGGGCGAGCGATCGAAGCGCATGTGTGGATCGGCGGTCCAGGCGCGGGAACCGACGGGTACTTCTGGTACGGCGGACTCAAGGATCCGATCACGCCGCCCGCGAACATCGATTGGCCGCTTTGGCTTGGTGCCGCGGTCGACGCGCCGTGCCGCCCGGGCCTGATCGGATTGCAGTGGCGTTCCTCGTGGGATTATGGCACCGGCCAACTGGGCGACTGGTGCACGCACCTTCTCGACATCCTGACCTTCGCGTACGACCTGCCGTCGCCGAAGTCGGTGCTTGCAAACACGCTCGACCCAAGCGACTTCTATCACGCGCGCGGCGTGCGCTCGACACTCGTCTACGACGTGTCGAAGCAGCCAAACCGCGAACGCTTCGCGAACGACCGATTCACCGTCCACTACGCCGACCAAGCGCAGGCACCGTCGCGCGCTGAACTCGGGCTTCCGCCTGGGAAATTCGGAGGCATCGGCACGCTCGTTGTCTGTGAAGGCGGCGTGATCTGCGTGGGCGCTGAAGGCCCGATCGAAGTCTGGATCGACGGCAAGCCGGTCGATTTCAAGACGCTTCCCGGCCTCGGCAAGGTGACTGCGCGAAATCACTGGCACGCATGGGTCGACGCGATCGTGGGTGGCGCGAATCGGAAGACGGACGGCTTCGTCCAGTCACCATTCGGCTACTCGGCGCGTATGGCCGAGGCAGGCCTCCTTTGCTCGCGTGCGGCGCGATTCCCGCAGCAGGAACTCGGTTGGGACAAATCGCGGCTCGTCTTCACCAAGCCCGACGGCTCGACGCACGAGGAGGCGACGAAGACGTGTGTGACGCGCGAGTACCGGAAGGGCTTCGAGTTACCTGCGGTCGTGTGAGGACTCCGCTACCCTGACGGAATGCTCGG
>CAIWCL010000391.1 GCA_903911205.1 uncultured bacterium | reverse complement strand
TGGCAAATTTTCCGGCGTCATGTGCTTGACGGACTGAGTTACGACGATGTCGCGCGCGAGATGGCGTGCGATGCGCGTGAAGTCCGGAACGCCTGTCGCGTGGTGCGGGCGCGACTCGAAGCTGCGATCATCGAACTGCTGCGAGCCGAGAGTGTGCGCGAGAGCGAGATCGAATCTGAGGTTGCGCGCATTGCCTCCCATTTCATGGCGCGAGACGAGGCATGAGCGATCCGGTGATACGCGCGCGCGCGATCAGGCTCGACGATGCGGCGCTTCGGCGGATCTTCGCGATGGAGTCGATGCAATCTCCGGGTCGTTCGGTGGATCACCGACCCAAGGGGCTCCCCGAGAGCCCGTCTGTCCGCAGATCGGGTGGCCGTGCTGTGGCTGGAGCATCCGTGCGCCATCGTCACTCGGCGAAGTGCGCAGCAGCGGCCTTCTTTGGCGCGGCCGCGATACTTTTAGAAACCGCTGATTTTTCGGCGTCCCGCGGCGGTCTGGTCGGCTCCCTCCACTCTGCGCACGCTGTGCCGCGCGCAGAGGAGTCACAGATGCAGGCATTCGATCGTTCGTTCGTTGCGGCGGGAGTCTTGGGTGGGGTTGTTGGTTTGGGAATCGCCTCCGCGACACCGGCTGCCGCGGCCGACGCTGAGATCGTTGCGTGGGGTTACAACGGTTCCGGGCAGACGAATGCGCCGACGGGAGCGTTCCGCGCCGTTGCGGTCGGCGGGCACTTCTATACGGGCTACTCACTTGGAGTCCGGGCGGATGGGTCGATTGTGCATTGGGGAAGCGGCGTGGCCTCGGGTGTCCCGACGGGGAGTTTCACCGATGTCGCGGGATGTCTCTTCTCCGCGTGTGCGGTTCGAGCGGATGGGACGCTTCAGTGGTGGGGTATCAACGAGCACGGACTTGCAAATATTCCAAGTGGGCTGTTTGTCGAGGTCGATGGATCGTTGATCAACTTCGCGGCTCGGCGTCCTGATGGGCGATGGACCTTGTGGGGCTTCGACGGGCAGGGTCAAGTGAGCAATGCTCCTACATCGCCGTTGGAGGAACTCAAGGTCGGGCCGACCTACTCACTCGCACGGACCCAAACCGGGGAACTGATTCTGTGGGGTAATCCTCCCGAAGGTGTTGGTGCTGTTCCCAAAGGAGTTCGATCATCGCTTTGGCCCGCGCACGTCCACGCGGCCGCACTCCGTGCCGATGGAACCGCAGTTTGCTGGGGCCGCAATACGGATGGCGAGTGTAATGCACCCCCAGGTGTGTTCCGGCAGATCGCGGCCGGTGGCGAGTACCGTGGTTTCACCATCGGGCTGCGCCCGGATGGCACGCTTGAGTCGTGGGGATACAACGAAAACGGTGAGAGAAATGTCCCCTCGACTACGGTCACGCAAATGGTCGTAGGTATCTACCACGGCATCGGCATGCTCGCCGACCCTTGCCCCGGTGACATCACCAACAACGGCGTCGTCGACGCGGTCGATCTCGCGGCGATCCTCACGTCCTGGGGCACTGTGGGCGGCGGTGAGTTCGACGCAGATGCCAATCGCGACGGCATGGTCGACGCGCAAGACCTTGCGCTCGTCCTTGGAAGTTGGGGCGCATGTCCGGGCTGACGAAGCCAATCGCTTTCGTGCCATCTTGCTGAACGTCGTACGACGGAGTCCCAACTGGGCGTCGTCGCAACTGCAGCGCGAGAGAACCTCGGTGCTTGCGCGCGATGCACGACCCGTTTTGTTCCATCGGCGCACACCGCCAAGTGCCCTCGCGGATCGCTAGACTCCGCCCCATGACCACGCTCGCCGCCCCGACCTTCCCTTCGCGTACGCAGCAGATCCTCGATACGCTCCGCCAGAACGGACAGCTGAAACACCTGCAGACCATCGAAGGTCCAATGGATGCGACGGTGAAGCTGAAGGACTACGGCGAGGTCGCGTGCTTCTGCTCAAACAACTACCTCGGCCTCGCGAACCACCCCGAGGTTGTGGAGGCTGGTATCGCGGGAATCCGCAAGTACGGCGCCGGCACGGCGAGCGTCCGCTTCATCTGCGGCACCTTCGACTGCCACCACACGCTCGAGGCGCGGATCGCCGAGTTCTACGGCGTTGAAGCGTCGTACACCTTTACGAGCTGCTGGAACGCGAACGAGGCGATCTTCCCGACGCTCTGCGAGCAGGGCGACATCATCATCTCCGATGAACTCAACCACGCCTCGATCATCGACGGCGTACGCCTCGCGGCGGTGATCAAGAAGGGCCTCCTCAAGACGGTCTATCGCCATAACGACCTGAACTCCCTCCGGCAGAAACTGGCCGAAGCGCGCGCGAATCCCGAGATGACGGGCACCATCTGGGTCGTCACCGACGGCGTCTTCTCGATGGAAGGCGACATCGCCGACCTTCCCGCGATGCGGAAGCTCTGCGACGAGTTCGGCGCGTATCTCGTGGTCGACGATTCGCACGGGACGGGCGTCATGGGGAAGACCGGTCGCGGCACGCACGAGCACCAAGGCCTCGCCGGCACCCAGATTGACTACATCACGGGTACGCTCGGGAAGGCGCTCGGCGGCGGGGCGGGCGGCTACATCGCCGGCTCACGGAAGGCGATCGACCTTCTGATCCAGCGCGGGCGGCCGACGCTCTTCTCGAACGCGCTGCCGTGCACGATCGCCTGCAGCGCCGACAAGGCGATCGAGGTGCTGATGCGCGAGCCACAGCGGGTGGCGAAGCTGCGCGCGAACGTGGATGCGGCGCGCGCCGGTATTCGTGACGCGGGGTTCGAGGTCCTGCAAAGCCCGACCGCGATCTGTCCGATCATCGTGCACGACACCGCGAAGGCGATCGCCATGTCGAAGCGCCTGCTCGAACTTGGCGTCTTTGTCATCGGGTTTGGCTTCCCAGTCGTGCCTGAAGGTCACGCCCGCTTGCGCGTGCAGATCTCAGCCGCGCATGAGGCGTCGCACATCAAGGCACTGACCGATGGTCTCAAGGTGCTCCGTCGAGAGTTCTCTTGATGGACTCCTCCGTGCGACCGAGAAGTTGAAAAACTTTGCGAAACCTCGCCAAGGTCAACGCACGCGCGTCGAGTTCGGCGTATCTTCACGTCTTACGCGACTCTGGAGGGGGTTGCGTGGGAGGTTGCGTTGGGCCAGTCAGCTGCTGTTTGGGCAGCGGGAGGGCGCAATAAACGCTTCTTGGAGTGTCGGAGAGACCGAAGCGGGCGAGCGATTGTTGATGGAGATTCGGCGAGTCCACGCCGCAATCCGTCAAGCATGCTTGCAGAAACCGACTTCGGGACCTTTTCAATCACTCGAGGTCGACCGCTCAAGGTCGACCGCTCAAGGTCGACCGCTCAAGGTCAACCACTCAAGCCGGGAATCGGGGGTTGAGTTTCCACAACTCCGCGCAGTGATGCGTGGTCGTGCTGTTGTGTTGTCCGGTTCCTGAGTCGTTCTTCTGTCCACTGCAACATCTGAAGAACGAGAACGGTTTTGACCTTGACCGCTCGTGCCGAGAGGCACGGGGCGTGCAACGTCCGATTTCTTCCTCGCCAAAGTCACAGATTTTCTCAGACCTGGCGCAGAAATCCGGTTCGAAGGTCTATCTCCGTTCAGACCCAGGCTGTAGGCCGAGGCTGTTCGTGTTTTCCGTGTGTCTGCATTCGTCGTGGTGTTGTTCTATCGCCGGGGGCGGCGAGAAGTGATTTCCTTCATGTCCACTGCACAAACCAATCAGATTCTTCGCTTCGACGTACTTGCTGGATTGTCCACCGCCATCCTCGTGATGGCGACCCAGCGGTCGGATGCCTCGTTCGTCACCGGAACCTACTTGGGTTACGGGGCGAATCAGCAGTGGGCTTGCGGCTATCGAGAGACCTTTCAGTGGGACTCCACCGCAGCGCTCTCGACCTTCAACCTCAAATTGTCCGAGCGGCTGTGGGACATGGGTGATGGTCAGCAAACCGTGACTTGGTGCGCGCAGGTGTATCAAGGCGTCACGATTGGGACGAGTTACAACTTCAGTGTGGTCTCGATGGATCTCGTTCCTCAGACGCCGCCAGCTCCGGGCCCCATGGGCTATGCGAAGGCGGCCGTGCTTTCGGACGCGATGGATCGTTGGTTGGGTGCCGACAGTCGAGTCATCGCTTCAGCAGGCACCGCCAACGCAGCTGCTGCGGCATTCAACGCGCTCGTTTGGGAAGTTGTGAATGACAACTTCGCTTCAACCGATCTCGCGACGATCGCGTCGCGTCTGTCGCTCACGACAGGGGCGTTCCGTTCGAATCTCGCTGGCGAAGGCCTGTCGATTTTCAACGCGATGGTGACATCGCTTGGACAAGGCGGCTGGCGAACTGCCAACACCGAGGGTTGGCTCAGCCCCACAGCGCAGGATCAGATTCGCATGGTGCCGGCTCCAGGAGCGATCGCGGTCGTCCTGCTTGGTGGCCTGATCGGTCGGCGTCGCCGCTGATCGGATCCGCCATCCACCGCTCGGAGACATCGAAACAACTCTTCTCGCAACGCCTCGCACCTCGCGAGGCGTTGTGCGTTGTATCCGCGAGCGGGTCTCGTCAGCGTGAACCTTGACGTTTGGGTTGTGTTTCTCCTCGATTGAGGGTTGATTGAGCGAGGCATTGGTCCCTTGCACTCCGACCGCGACAGCCGACAATGCCCTCATGGCAATCGCCTCCAATCGGCGCGACCCCATCGAACTCCCAAGACCACGTACCGCATGGGTTCGTTCGCTTGTCGATCGACCACTCAGGGTTGTTGAGCATCTGTTCGGTCTCGACGAGATCGAGCGGATGACGCGTGAAGTCGAGAACGGCGATGCGAGCATTCCGTACATGCAGCGCGTGCTCGCGGCAACGCGAACGACACCGCGTGCGGATCCGACGGAAGTCGCCCGTGTGCCCGCGAAGGGTTCCGCGCTTGTGGTGTGTAACCATCCACTCGGGGGAGCGGACAGCATCGCGCTCCTCGCACTGATGCTTGAGCGTCGCCCCGACACGCGCATCCTTGCGAACTCCATGCTCGCGTGTTTCCCCTTCGCGCGTGAGTCGATGATTCTTGTCGATCCGTTCGGCGGTCGTGACGCAGCTCGGCGCAACGCGGCGGCGATTCGTCAAGCCATCGAGTGGCTTCGAGATGGACATCTTCTGATCGCATTTCCCGCTGGCGAAGTAAGTGCGGTGCATTGGGGCAAGTGGAGTCCTTGTGATCCGCTGTGGTCGACCATTCCTGCGCGCATGGCGCTCGCGGCGGGCGCATCGATTGTTCCCGCGTGGTGTGAGGGGACGAATCGTCCGCTCTTTCATGCCGCAGGGCTTGTCCACCCGCGATTGCGAACAGCGCTGCTTCCGAATGAGTTTCTTGCTCGTCGTGGGACCTCCGTTGACTTCCGATTTGGTCGACCCGTGAAAGCATCGGAAGTCGCGGGACTTGATGCAGAAGCCGTGACAAGGCTCGTACGTGGTCGAAGCGAACTGCTCCGAAAGTCTGCGGCAACGGAGCGCCCACAGGCGGAAGCTGCGCATGCGCCGGTCGAGTCCATGGCGACGACCACAGAGGAACTCGCCGCGGAGTTTGCCGCACTTCCGGTGGAGGACGTGCTCTTCAGCGAGGGCGCCTATGCCGTCTATGCAACGAAGGCAGCGCTCATTCCGAAGGGGATGCGTGAGATTGGTCGCCTTCGCGAGATCGCTTTCCGAGCGGTGGGTGAGGGTTCAGGAAAGTCTTGCGACACCGATCGATTCGACGAGACCTACACGCAAATCATCGTGTGGAACAAGGAGTCGTACGAGATCGTTGGCGGCTATCGCGCGGGGCCAGTGTCAGAGGTGACGCGGGACGTCGGCGTCGCGGGCCTCTACACGAGCACGCTGTTTGATTTCTCGCCGCGCATCGTGTCGGAGCTTCCGAATGCAGTCGAACTCGGGCGCTCATTCGTCCGCCTCGAGTACCAACGTCAACCGCTCCCGCTTTCGTTGCTTTGGAAGGGGATCGGCATCTTCATGTTCACCCGCGGATATCAGCAGATGTTCGGGCCGGTGAGCATTTCGAAGGAGTACAACTCGATGTCGAAGGAGCTCATCATGGAGTTCCTTGAGCGGCATCGGTTGGCGAAGCCATTCGCGCCGTTGGTGCGCCCGAAGCATCCTCCAGCGCGACTGCCCATCGAAGCCTGGTCGGATGTCGAACGCAACGTTGCCACGTCTGATCTCACGAACGTTGATCGACTCGTCGACGAAATCGAGCGCGGGCAGCGAGCGATTCCCGTGCTGTTGCGCCAGTATCTCCGGCTCAACGCCCGGTTGCTTGCGTTCAATGTTGATCCTGATTTCGGCGATGTCGTCGACGCATTGATGATCGTCGATCTCTTACAAATCGACGAACGCATCGTTCGCCACTACGTGGGCGACGAGGGGCCCGCGATACTGCGCACGCGTTTTCAAGCGGCCGCTAGTGCACGCTGATCGTCGGCTGTTGGAATTGTCCAAGCATGGACAACGTTGAGATGCGCTGGGCGACCAACTTGGCAACGCCATCGAGTTCGGCCCCGAGTCGCGCGTCATTCCAATTCGCGAGCGGCGTTCCACGATCGCTGTGCACTCGAAGCGCGGTGCGAATGGCGATCGAGCCAAGGAAATGGAGGCCCATGGAGTGGGCCATGATTTCCGCGCCGCCCTTCCCGAAGATGTCGTGCTCGCGGCCCGTGTCGTCGATGAACGAGCTCATGTTCTCGACGACACCCAGCACGGGTACGCCGAGTTGCTCAAACATCTTCGCCGCGCGGCGGGCATCGTCCTGCGCGACCTGTTGCGGCGTGCAGACAATCACCGCACCTGAAAGCGGCAGAAGTTGCGAGAGCGTGAGCGGAACGTCGCCGGTACCCGGTGGAAGGTCGACGATGAGGTAATCCAGTTCGCCCCACTCCGTTTGCGTCGCGAGTTGCTTGAACGCACCGTGCGCCATCGGGCCGCGCCAGATCAGGGGTTTGTCGGCGTCGACGAGTTTGCCAATCGTCATCGCCTTGATCCCATGCACTTCGAACGGAAGCAGCATGTTTCCACGGGCCTGTGTCTGTTTATCCTCGAGTCCGAGCATGGTCGGCGCGCTCGGCCCGTAGATGTCGCCGTCCAGAAGCCCAGTCTTGGCGCCCATCCGTGCGAGTGCAACGGCGAGATTGACCGCGACCGTGGACTTGCCGACGCCGCCTTTGCCCGCACCGACGGCGATGACTTGGCGAACTCCGGGAAGTGGGTTCGCGCCGTCTCGGGTTCGCTCGTTCGCGCGACGTACATCAGCCGTAAATGTCACGTCGACGCCGTCATACGGAGCACCGACCTCGACGGCCTTCGCGGCGATCGCAGTCTCGATATCACCGCGAATCTTGTCCTTCATCGGGCATGCAGGAGTCGTCAATTCGACGGTGACGGCGGCGCGGCGGCCATCCACCCGTGTTTCTTTCACCATTCCCAAGGTCACGAGATCCTTGCGGATATCGGGATCGAGCACGGTGCGGAGGGCGGCGACGAGGTGTTCGGAGGTGAGTTGCATGGTCGGTGCGGGGGAAAGGAGTCAATCGTAGCGTCTCTCGGCATTGTTCCGGGAAGAATGTGCCACCTGCCGCTCGGCTGCCGAAAGAATGCAGTCGGGCCTCGCTCTCACGCGGCCCACTCAGGAGTATCTGCCATGACGATGACTTCCCTTTCCGTTCTGCGACCGCTTCCTCTGACCGCAGTGTTCTCGGTGATCGCATGGACGTCCACCGCACTTGCAGGGCTTCCGGCACCGTCGACGCCCCTCTCGGTTGCAGTTGCGACGCTCGCCGCCAACCAAGATGCGGCGCCTGCCCAAACTCCGAAAGAGGATCAACCTGATCCGAACCCCGCAACCCCGAAGTCACCCGAGGATGTCCTTCGTGGCCCAAAGGTTCCGGACATTGACGTCAAGAGCAATCGGCCGTTCGTCGAAGGCGCGAAGGATGGCGAGAAACTCTCCAAGCCGGTCCTGGAGCAACGGGTCTACTTCCGCGCGATCGACCTCATGGGATTCGAAGGTGATCTCAAGGAGAAGGTGGATGCGCTTCGGGTCGCGTTCGTTGATCGTGTGACGGCGTACAACAAAGTCGCGCAAACGAGGCGCGCAGAACTTGAAGCGAAGCGGAAAGCCGCGAATCCCTCGCAGCCGCCAAGTGAGGAGTTCAAGCGCGAAATGAACAAGATTGAGGCGGAGCGCCCGAAACTTGCGGAACTTCAGAGCGAGTTGAAGTCGGTGATCGGTGAGGACAAATCTGTGGAGCTCGACAAGAAGTTCGCGGAGGAACTGAAGCGTGTCCGGGCAGAGCAGACGCGCCGCACCGAAGAGGAGCGAAAGAAAAAGCGCGCCGAACTTGAAGAGCGAAAGAAGCAGGCATCCGAAGGGCAGTCGAAAGATGCAGCGCCCCCTGCGAAGGGCGGCGACGACGATATGAAGCCAAACGCGTGATGTGATCCGCTGAGCGCTTGGCAACGAAAGAAGCCCCGCACGTGCGGGGCTTCTTTGTGGAGTGAGGTCATTGATGGTTGGTTGTACGCCGATCAGCCGCCGCCGAAGACACGCACGTCGTCGTACTCGGCAACGACGTACGGACCAGTTGGGTTTGAACCGCCGCTGATGAGGTCGAACTTCGGCGCAGTTTGGGTGCCGAGTCCGTCGTACCGCGAGAAGAAGATGCCGTCGCGACCGGCAGAGATCACCGCAAAGGCGCCGCGCGGAGCCGAGTTCGCCAAGATTTGAGCAGAGGTTCCCGTCGGGGCTCCAAAGCTCGGGTTGCGGAGAATCTGCGCCAGCGTCGCGCTTCGGTTCGCAGTTTGCGAAAGACGGAACACGCTCTCCGATTGATTGCGACCGAGTTCGCCGAGTTCGCCCGACACGAGGTACGGGTTCGCGCCTTGGTAGGCGAACACCGCGTCAGCCAAGCTTTCGGATGCGAGACCACCGGCCACGAGGACCGCGCCCTGCGGACGAAGTTGACGGTAGTAGAGGACGGGTTGTCCCCACGCATCGAGCAGGTCGGGGATCTTCAGCGGATCGCTCGCGTAGGCATCTTCATTGCCCGACGTCGTCAAGAACTGTCCCTTGGCCGGAAGCAGGTCGCTTGCCTTCGGTGAGAAGAACGACTTGTACTGGGTGCCCCGAATGCGCGGTCCTTCGCCCACCTTCGCTGGATTGACGCGGATCTTGAACTGTCCGGTCGTTGCGTTGCCGAAGGTGAGTTCGGTCCAACTGCTATAGGGAGCCTGGTTGTAGAGCGGATCGTCTTCAGGAATCGCACCGCCGCACAACTGAAGCAGGGCATTCTCCGTGCTCGAAATCTGTGGGGTGTCGGATGAGTTCAAAATCGCCTCAGGCACGATGCCTGGGTAGAAACCGAACTGCTGGTAGAAAGTTTCGCAGGCCTTCGAGAACTCTTGGAGGAGGTTCTCTGTCTGCGTCTTGCGCGCGCGGTCTTGGACGCGGCTGAGCGCGGGCAAGAGGATGCCGATCAAGAGCGCGATGATGCCGATGACGACGAGCATCTCGGTGAGCGAGAAGCCGCGGCGTTGGCGCGGAGAGGCTTCGCGCGTGGAACGACGAACGTGATTTCGAAGCAGAAGGTTTCGAAGCATGGTGGGATCCTAACCGAAGGACTTCGCGAGTCGCGGCCTGTTTCGTGTCTCTCGACGCGCCAAAGCACTTTGAAGTTTCGGCAGATCAGGACGAAAGGTCACCCTCGCGGGCGGTTTCACGCCGCAATTTGGCCAATAGACACGTAGACAGGCCGGGCAACACTCATGGCGCGCGGCGTGACCGAGGCCGAGTCACGGGGCAAATTGACGGGCTGAGATCACGGGCAGAGATCACGGGCCGAGACCACGTGGCCACGCCCGAGGAGCACGGCAAGAAACCGACCGAGAAACCGACCGGGAAGTCACGGCTTCGAGTGCCCGACTTGCCGGAGCGCCTCAAATCCGGCGATGGCGACGGCTGTCGCGAGGTTGAGGCTCCGAACTCCGTCCCCGCCAGGCATGGGGATTGAAAGAAGACGATCTTCGCCGTGCTGCGAGGCAATCCACGCGGATGTCTCCGCACCAAACCCTGCCGACTCTTTCCCAAAGAGGAGATAATCGCCCTGTCGAAACGAGGCATCGAAGTGAGACTTGCTCGCACGGGCGGAGAAGCCCCAAAGTCGGCCGATCGCGGGGGACTCGCGGGCGAGGAACTCGTCAAAGGACGCGTGTTCGACACAGTCGACGAGATGCCAGTAGTCGAGTCCGGCACGCCGGCGTGCCTTCTCATCCATGTCGAAGCCAATGGGATGGATGATGTGTAAACGCGCTCCCAGCGCGGCGGCGGTGCGTCCGATGTTCCCGGTGTTATTCGGGATTTCGGGATGCAAGAGAACGATGTGAACGAGAGGGCGCAGCGGTCACCACCAGAGATTCATCGGAGCAAGCTCTCGCAGCGACTTGTGGTGCTCGGCCAAAAACGCGACGCCAAGCACGGCGCTTCAGTTTCTTCGCGGTGTTCGCGATATTTCCGCCCGCTTCGGAACGCGCATCAGCGCTCGAGTTCTTCCTTCGAGAGCGGCCGTTGGAAGCCAGTGCCTGAGGCGCGATCCTTCTTCGCTTGGCCCACGCAGAGGAGGCACCACACAACACAGACGATGATCCAGAGGGCGTTGGAGAAGAGGACTGGGAGCATGGTGGTTCTTTCAGAGCAGGTGAACGGTGCAGAGTGGTCGGAGTGGTCGGCGACATCCTCAAGCGGACTGGCCACGTGCGTCTCTATCGGCCGACCGGGAACGCCCCCTGCGGGATTCGAACCTGCGACCTGCGCTTTAGGAAAGCGCTGCTCTATCCAGCTGAGCTAAGAGGGCACCGGGGCGGCGAGTATAGCCGAACCGAACCGAACAACTGAAACTCCGCGTTACCGCAACTCTGCAAGACCGTCGCGGATGGCCGAGATTGCGCAGTAGCCGTTCCAGACGACGAGGAGGAGCAAAATGACGGGGTGGATCGCGAGGCTATCGGGGGAAACCGTGTCCCAGAGGAAGACCGCCGCAAGGCCTGCCGCCGCGAGGGCGACGGCGATCCCGTACGTGAGCGTGCTGCGCGGGGCGTTGCGCATGGCAAGGACCGTCGATATCGCGAGCAAGATCGTCGCCGCGCGCAGCGTCCAGACGAAGGTGATCCAGAGCGCGACCGGGTTCCCATCGCTTCCGTGGGTGTCGAGTCCGGCGAGGAATCCGTAGTACCCGAAGAGAACGGTTCCGATCAGCGGGCCGAAGATGTCCGGGGCGGGGGCCTTTTGGGGTGCTTGGGCACTTGGCGCGTTCGTCATGGAGGTAGCCTACCGAAACAGCGCATGGCGCAACACAACGATGCTTCCAATCATCCAACAGATCTTCAACGAATGGGCGTGGATGACGCCGCTCCTTCTCATCGTGGCAATCACGATGTCGGTTTCAACCGTCGTCGCTGTTCTCCTTGATCGGCGGTCGCGCTCACAGAGCGCAATGTCGTGGGTACTGCTCGTGGTGGTGGCGCCGTTCGTCGGGCCGATTGTCTATCTCTTCGTTGGGCGCGCGTGGCTTTCGGGGAAGCGGTCGCGCTCGTATGCACGAGTTGCGCAAGAGCGTGCGGAGTTTCGACGTCGCGACGAAGCGTCGGGCTCGGCGGCGGATCGACGGCTCGCGCGCGAGCGTGTGCAATCGGCGCTCGCGATTGATCAACGCCGACTCGCGGTGCAAGCAGCTTCGATCTCCGGCGACTTTCCCGTCGGCGGAAACGACATTGCCATTTTCGATGAGGCTGAGAGGCTCTTCGAGCGCATGGTGGAAGACATCCACCGCGCGGAGCGCCATGTGCACGTTGAGTTTTACATCGCCCTTGATGACGCGACGAGTTGCAACGTCTTTTCAGCGCTCGAGGCGGCGGCGCGAAGAGGGATACCGTGTCGCTTGCTGCTTGATGGTCTTGGATCGCGCGCCTTTTTGAAGAGTGCCCGCCGTCGCGAACTTCAGGCCGCAGGTGTTCAGGTCGTCGAAGCGCTCCCCGTTGGGTTCTTTCGGCGTCGCTTCGGGCGCATCGATCTTCGCAATCACCGCAAGATCGTGGTGATTGATGGTTCGGTTGGCTACATCGGAAGCCACAACCTCGCGTCGAAGGATTTCAAAGTCAAGGAGCGTTACGCGCCGTGGATCGATGCCACGATGCGCGTGCGCGGGCCAGTGGCGAACGATCTCCAGAAGATTTTCGTTGAAGATTGGTTCTTGGAAACCGATCAGGAACTCGTCAACCTGATCGGACTCGGCGTTCGCGATGGGACGGATCCAGCGATCGCGCAGGTGCTCGGAACCGGTCCTGCAACCTATGAAAGCGCGATGCCGCAGTTGATTTTGTCGCTTGTGCACTTGGCCGAGGAGGAGGTTGTCCTCACCACGCCGTACTTTGTGCCTGATGAGCCGGCGCTCGCCTCACTTCTGACGACCGCGCGTCGTGGAGTGCGAACGGTCCTCGTCGTGCCAGAGCACAACGATTCGGCGCTCGTCAAACTGGCGAGTCGGAAGTTCTATCAACGGCTGCTTGAGGCGGGAGTTGAGATTTGGCAGTACCGCGGCGGACTACTTCACGCGAAGACGATTGTGGTCGACGGGCGAACGTCATTGATGACAAGTGCGAACCTCGATCGCCGAAGCTTTGAACTGAACCTGGAGGCAAGTCTTGTCGTGTACGACGCGGAAGTCACGCGACAACTGCGCGCCGTGCAGGAGAGTTACCTTCGGAAGTCGACGCGGGTCAATCCGCAAGAGTGGTACGCGCGTCCGGCGTGGAAGCGGTTGATTGAGAATGCAGTCGGCTTGATGTCGCCATTGCTTT
>CAIWCL010000390.1 GCA_903911205.1 uncultured bacterium | reverse complement strand
CAATGGGTGTGATCAGTCGCGAGCGCTCAGGCTCGACCTTGGTCGTGGATCACGCCAGAGCGAGCGAAAGCGGCCACATGAAGCAAAGCTTCATCAGGCCGCTCAGTCGCGAGCGCTCAAAGACGCGCGCCGCACTCACCTGGCTCGAACAGATGCGCGTGCGCAGCGTCGAACGTGATGCCCGCGGTTTCGCCTTCGCGCAGTCCGCGTGTCGCGTCGGCGTCAAGACGCGCGATCACGCGTCCCCACGGCGAGTCGAGTGCGACATCGGTGCGGTCGCCGAGGCGTTCCAACGCCGCGATGGAAGCGGCGACGCTCGCCGGTTCGTTCGGTGCGACGAGCCGCACGCGGTCGGGCCGGAATCCAAGCGCGCAGACGCGATCGCTGATGCGCGCATGTTCCGCGCCGAGCGCGATCGACACACCATTGGCGACGAATGCACCCGCCTTGAGGTTTCCATCAATGATGTTCATCGGCGGCGTGCCGATGAAGCCTGCCACGAAGCGGTTCGCCGGGCGTTCGTAACACTCCTGCGCGCTCGCATTCTGTTGGATACGCCCTTTGTGCATCACGACAAGGCGATCCGCGAGTGTCATCGCTTCTTCTTGGTCGTGCGTCACGTACACGATCGTCGCGGCGAGTCGACGATGCAGCATGCGTAATTCGGTCCGCGTTTCGATGCGCAACCGCGCGTCGAGATTGGAAAGCGGCTCGTCGAAGAGAAAGACCTTTGGATCACGTGCAATCGCGCGGCCGACGGCGACGCGCTGGCGCTGTCCACCGGAGAGTTCACGCGGATAGCGGTGAAGGAGCGCGTCGAGGCCGAGCGTCTTCGAGACCTCCGCAACGCGTGCGCGAATTGCGGCCGATTCTTCGCTGCGCGCGGCACCAGCACCTGTCAGAGTCGCAACAAGTGCGCTTCGATGTGTTCGGCGCGTTTCCAAGCCGAACGCCACGTTTTCGCCGACCGTGAGGTGCGGGTAGAGCGCATAGTTCTGAAACACAAAGGCGATGTCTCGATCCTTCGCGGTCACGTCGTTGACGCGCACTCCATCGATGGCCAGGTCGCCTTCCGAGATTTCTTCAAGCCCCGCGATCATGCGCAGAGTCGTGCTCTTACCGCAGCCCGATGGTCCGACGAGTACGCAAAACTCGCCGTCGTTGATGGCGAGATCCACCGCATCGACCGCGCGAAAAGTCGCGCCGCCGTCGCCTTCGTAGAGCTTGCCAACTTTGGTGAGCGTCACATTCGCCATCGCAGGTACCTCAGCCTTTCACCGCACCGCGCGCGAGACCCTCGACGAAGGTCTTCTGCGCCGCGATGAAAAGGACGATGCAGGGGATCATGGTGAGCACGGAAAGCGCCATCAACAGATGCACGTCTTCGAGCCCGCCGTACTGGTTTTTGAATCCGTTGAGTGCAACCGCGAGTGTTGCCGACTCATCGGAGTGAAGATAGATGAGCGGCCCGAGGAAGTCGTTCCACGTGCCGATGAAGGTGAACACCGCGCAAATTGCGGTGACAGGTTTGCAGAGCGGCAACGCGATGCGCCACCAAATTGCGAGATGCCCAAGACCATCGATGCGCGCGGCTTCGACAAGCGACTCAGGAATCTGCGCAATGAACT
>CAIWCL010000389.1 GCA_903911205.1 uncultured bacterium | reverse complement strand
TGAAGAACCACACGATGCCCGCGACCATCAACACAACCGGCACGTAATAGCCCGCGATGCGCTCGATGAGTTCTTGCTTGCGGCCCTTTGCGCTCTCCGCTTCTCGGATGAGTTTCTCAACCTTCCCGATCGTCGTCTCGCCCTTGACGGCGGTGACCTCGATTTCGATTTGCCCGGTGAGGTTCGTGGTGCCTGCGTACACAGGCATGCCCGGTTGCACTTCAATTGGGACGGCTTCGCCTGTCAGCGATGCTTGATTGATGCTTGAGGTACCCGCGCGAACGTTGCCGTCAGCCGGGAGATTTTCACCCGGGCGTACGCGGACGATCGACCCGTGCTTCAGTTGTGAGAGCGAAACCTCGCGCTCCACGCCGTTCTCGTCGACGAGGCGTGCGATGTCCGGTGTGAGTTCAATGAGTTCGCGAATCGCGCGCTGGGCACCCCACGCCGTGCGAGAGAGCACGAGTTCGGAGAACCACAGGAAGAAGGCCAGGAAGCCAGCCGCGAGATACATCTCATTCGCGATCGCTGCGAAGACAGCGAGGCTCGCAAGGCTATCGCTCGATGCGCGACCTTCACGGAGTTCCTCGAAGGCGCCTCGTGCGAGGGGAACAGCGAGCACCAACGCGCCGACGAGCGCAGGGATGCTGCTGACAGATTGCTCGATCCCAAAGAACGGCGAAATCCACGCCGCCAAGAGGAGCACGCCGCCAAAAAGCGCGACGAAGAGTTGCCGCTCAAGGCGTTCAGCTCCGCCGGCATCTTCAGCAGGGTTGCGGGGGGTTGGTTCGATCGCGGTCGAAGTCAGTGTCGACATAACAGAGTCCGAGCCGGCAGGGTAGCAGAGGTGTACGCGCGAGGTCGTCGGCGGGATCGTGCGGAGTTCGCGAGTTCGATTGGACTGTTCGACCCGCCGGTTTCATGCCGGTGACCGGCAGCGTCGGCGGTTCGTGATGGAGAAGAGATCCTTGGAGAGAGTTTGACGGATGACGCTCCACAGGTTCGTTATCCTGCCGCGGTGCACACAAGAGAGCCAACGCACGAGCGGCCCGAGCACGTCGTCCTTGTCGGCGACGGGCAAATGGCGCTTGTGTTGGCCGACATCCTCTCGGTCCGGCGAACGCAGACCACCATTCTTTCGCCGTTCGAGGCCGAAGCCGCGCGGCTGAGCGGCAGTCGGACAAGCGTTCGCTTGCCTGGGTTTCGCTTGGATCCCGCGATCATGGTGACGGCAGACGCGGCGCGACTCTCGACGGCCTCACTCGTTGTTTGCGCCATCCCGACCCAGTTCATCCGCGCGACGTTCGCTCGCGTCGGGGCGGCGATTCCCGGCGGCGTGCCAGTGGTGAGCGTGGCCAAGGGAATCGAAACGGACACGTTCCGACTGCCCTGCGACATTCTCGATGAGATCCTCAATCGCGGACGCGGCTGTCCATCTCCAATCGCCGCACTCAGTGGTCCAACGATCGCGGCCGAACTGGCGCGACGCCTTCCCGCAGCCCTGGTCGCAGCAAGCCCCGACGCCGCGCTGGCAGCGCGGCTGCAGGCAACCTTTACATCTCCTTGGACGCGGATCTACCAATCCGACGACCTTGTGGGTGTTGAACTGGCAGGTGCCTGCAAGAACGTCATTGCGATCGCAGCGGGTGTGATCGATGGGATGGGGCTCGGTATGAACACAAAGAGCGCGCTTCTCGCTCGCGGACTCGCAGAGATCGCGCGCGTTGGAGTCGCACTTGGTGGGCGACTCGAGACGTTCTTTGGAATCACGGGTGTTGGCGATCTCGCCACGACCTGCTTTGCGCCTGAGGGGCGAAATCGCTCGTTCGGCGAGGCGCTCGCGCGCGGTGGTTCACCCGACGCGATTCTCGCGCAGATGACATCGGTGGTTGAAGGCGTTCCGACGTCACGGGCACTCGTTCGAGTTGCTCGCGAGCGCGGGATCGAACTCCCCATTTGCGAAGCCGTCGCGGCAATGGTGTACGACGGGCTCGATCCGCGTGAAGCGCTGCGGCAACTCATGAGTCGCGCGACTGGACCAGAACGGATCGGCTGACGCGCACAAGACGGATCGGCTGACGCGCACAAGACGGATCGGCTGACGCGCACAAGACGGATCGGCTGACGCGCACAAGACGGATCGGCTGACGCGCACAAGACGGATCGGCTGACGCGCACAAGACGGAT
>CAIWCL010000388.1 GCA_903911205.1 uncultured bacterium | reverse complement strand
GTCGAGAAGGCGCACGCAGTCGTGCGTTCGCAGGTGAAGAAACTCGACCGCGACCGCGCGCCAAGCCCCGATATTCGCGCACTCGAAGTGCTGATCGCATCAGGCGCGTTTTCCGTTTCGTAAAGAACCGCGCGTCGGGCTACACTCGCCGCCTATGACGATGGCGAACTCGACCGAAACGATGACCGCACGCATCATTCGCGCACCGCGCGGCAACCAGCGCACCTGCTCGTCGTGGGCAGCGGAAGCTGCGATGCGCATGCTGATGAACAATCTCGATCCAGAGGTTGCGGAACGGCCGGAAAACCTCGTCGTCTACGGAGGCCGTGGCCAAGCCGCGCGCAACTGGGAGTGCTTCGACGCGATCATCGCGAGCCTGCAGAAGCTCGCGCCCGACGAGACGCTGCTTGTCCAGAGCGGAAAGCCCGTGGGCATCGTGCGCACGACGACCGATTCGCCGCGCGTCCTGATCGCAAACTCGAATCTCGTGCCGCACTGGGCGACCCAAGCGAAGTTCGACGAACTCGCCGCGAAGGGCCTGATGATGTTCGGGCAGATGACCGCAGGCTCGTGGATCTACATCGGTACGCAAGGCATCTTGCAAGGCACGTATGAAACGTTCGCCGAGTGCGCGCGCCAACATTTCGGCGGCTCGCTGCGTGGCACGCTCAACGTGACGGGTGGCTGCGGCGGCATGGGCGGCGCGCAGCCCTTGGCGATCACGATGAATGAAGGCACCTGCCTCATTGCCGATATCTGCCGCGAGCGGCTTGAGAAGCGCATCCACGATCGCTACCTCGACGAGATGCACGAAGATCTCGATACAGCGATTGATCGTTCGCTGCAGCTGACCGCCGAAGCGAAGGAAGGCCAGAACAACGGCATTTCCGTTGGTTGGCTCGGAAACATCGTTGATCTTCTGCGACGTCTCGATGAGCGCGGCATCGTGCCGGAGACGCTCACCGACCAAACGAGCGCGCACGATCCGCTCGAGGGCTACTACCCCGCCGACATGTCGCGCGAGAGCGCCGACATCCTGCGTGAACAGAATCCCGCGGAGTATCAGGAACTCGCGTGCGCTTCGATGGAAGAGCACGTGCGTCTGATGGTCGGGTTCCTGCACAAGGGCTCGAAGGTCTTCGACTACGGCAACAACATCCGCCAGCGCGCGCTTGACCACGGCTTCGCCGACGCCTTCGCATTCCCCGGCTTCGTGCCTGCGTACATTCGGCCGCAGTTCTGCACGGGTCGCGGCCCGTTCCGCTGGGTAGCGCTGTCGGGCGACCCGGCCGACATCAAGACGACCGACGAGGCCATCCTGAAGCTGTTCCCGCACGATGCGTCGCTCAAGCGCTGGATCACGATGGCTGGTGAACGCATTGCATTCCAAGGGTTGCCCGCGCGCATTTGCTGGCTTGGCCTCGGCGAGCGCCACAAGGCTGGGCTCTTGTTCAACGAACTCGTGCGCAGCGGCAAAGTGAAGGCGCCGATCGTGATCGGCCGCGACCACCTCGACTGCGGCAGCGTTGCGAGCCCGAATCGCGAAACCGAAGCGATGCTCGATGGCACCGACGCGGTCAGCGACTGGGCGATTCTCAACTTCGCTGTGAATACGGCAAGCGGCGCAAGCTGGACGAGCTTCCACCACGGCGGCGGCGTCGGCATCGGCTTCTCGCAGCACGCTGGGCAAGTCATCGTCGCCGATGGCACCGATGAGGCCGCTGCGCGCATCGAGCGCGTGCTGACGAACGACCCGATGATGGGCGTGTTCCGTCACGCCGACGCGGGCTACGAACTCGCGAAGCAGTGCGCGCGCAGCGAGGCCGTGAAGATTCCGATGCTTGATTGAGCGCTCGCGACTCGCTTCGCTTTCGCTCGCTTTCTTCGGCGCCCCTCGGAGTGAATCCTCGGGGGCCGAGGGGAGCCGTTTGAGCGCTCGCGACTCGTTCGCTTTCGCTCGCTGTGGCGTGGAGTTCGCCACAGGGAGCCGCCGCAGCGGCGACCGCGACAAGTTTGAGCGCTCGCTCTGGCGGGGATGGCGTGTGACTGTTTTCCCGGGGGCAGAGCGAATTGCCGTGCAGGCGCGTCAGTCACCAAGTGCGCACTTCCCGCGCGCGTGAGCCACCCGTCGTGCCGAACTTCGGAAATCCGTCGGTTTTCGGCGCAGAACCCTTTTTGACGGCGCTGTCCTCTCGCAAGAGGACATCCCATGCCCATCCCACGCCCGCAGATCGCCCTTCTCGCATCGCTGCTTGCCGCCCCCGCTACGCACGCCGACATCATCGATTTCGAGAACTTCGCCACGCCGAACACCTGCGTCAACTACTTCCAAAACTTCGGCGTCATGCCCAGCAGTTACGCGGGCTTCAACTGGAGCACCGACTTCCCGTTCTCGGGTGACAGCTGCACCCCGGCGAACTCGATGGCCGTGTAC
>CAIWCL010000387.1 GCA_903911205.1 uncultured bacterium | reverse complement strand
TACTGCCACGGAATTTACTGCCACGAATGCACCTGACATTCTGGACGTGTGCGCGGCGAGAAAACGATGTCGATCTGCCAGAGGCAACCATCACGCGCACGCCACAACGGCTCGGTGATGTCGAGCGCCATGAATCCACGTTCCCACATCCACGCGCAGAACTCGTGGAACATGAGCGCCCCGTCACCAATACGGAACGGATAGCACTCGACCACGAGAAGTTCCGCGTTCTTGAGCGTCTCCTTCGCACCTTCAAGAATCGGCACCTCGAAACCGTGGGTATCGAGTTTGACGAGATAGGGGCCACGCAAGCCGCGCGTCGCGACCTCGTGATCAATCGTCGTTCCGGGAAGCGGCTCCCATTCTGGCTTCAAGCGCTCGGAGTGAATGCGACCACCGAACGGATCAGGCGTGCGCTCAAACCAAAGATCGCAACACGCAGGACCAACCGCGGCAATCTTGTGCTCAACGCCCTGTCGCGATGCGACATAGCGCTCAAGCGACGACCGATGGACATCATTCGCATCGAGCAAAATCGCCCGCGCCTCGGGATAGACCCGCCGACACATCTCTGTCCAACTGCCGTCAGATGCGCCGATATCGATGATGGATGCAATCTCCACCCCGCGCGCTCGCGCGCGACGAAGTGCCGCTTCGGTCGGGATTGCGATACCCGCGCTGCCGAATTGCGCGGCTTCGCCACGACCGAAACCGAGCCGCTCAGCCACGCGACCTTTGAGCATTTTGACAAGCTCACGGCCGGAAGCCATGCGCCCGCGAAGTTCATCACGCTCCGCTTCGGTGGACGCAAGTTTTGTTTCCGTCGTTGCGAGTTTGGACTCAAGTGCTGAGATTCGCGCGTGCAGCTCCTCGCTCAGCGCTGCCATCGCGCGTACTTCGATGGCATCGGCGGGCCGGTTGTGAGAAGTCGTCGGTGTGACCGTTGTCATTGTCGAAAATCCCCGTTCGTCACGTCGTTCATGCGCGGTTTCGCATCTCGCAGTTCTGCGTAGAGCGCAAGGTAACCAACTGCCTGCATGCGTGGGTTGTATCGCGCTTCGGCGTCGCTCCGAATTGCGGGTCGCCGCGCCCTCAGGAGCGCATGATTGCGCACCGCGCGCACCATCGCCATTCCGAGCGCACGAGCATCGCCAACAGGCGCGAGCTCGCATCCCGGGGTTCCTCGAAGCATGTCGGGAACGCCACCAACATCAAACCCGACGCACGGCGTTCCGCAGGAAAGCGCTTCGAGGATGCCGTTCGGAAGATTGTCTTCGAGCGATGGGAGTACGTAGAGATCACTCGCAGCGACCACTTCAGCGAGTTCCGTTCGACTCGAAAGATGTCCAGTTGCGAGCGTGCCTTCAGGAAGGCTTGCGACATCGGCGTGGCCGAGAACCGCAAGCCGCACGCGCGCGACCTTCTCGCTCGAGGTGAGTGTCTCGCGAGTCAGTACCTCGCGAGCAAGTTCCAGCGCGCTACGGAGCTCCGCGAATCCCTTTCGTCGCTCCGCAGTCGTGTCCGCTGCAAAGAGCAGCACCGCTTCATCGTCGCCAACACCAAGGCGCGCACGCCCGGCTTCGCGACGCGCGGGATGAAACGTGTCGAGGTCCACCCCGTACGGAATGCACAGAACGCGGCGATTCCCGAGGAGCGCGCTCTCTGAGGCCGTTCGCGCAAGCCACTGGCTCGGCGAAACAATGGTGAGATTTCCACGCGCGTACGCGGTCTGCTTCGCATCGAACGTCAACTGCACGAACTCGTGCGGATCGCGCACGAGCTGCGGACATCGATCGCAACGCGTCCGCCAACGCTCGCAACCTGATGCGTAGTGACAGCCTCCGGTGTACGCCCACTCGTCGTGCAGCGTCCAAACCACCGGCTTGCCGAGCGCGAGAAGGTCACCAATGTCGCGCGGCGCTGCGAGCCGTGGAACCCAGTGCAGATGGATAATGTCGGCCGACTGCACCAACGGATGCGACGAGAGTGCCGATCCCGGACCGCCGGTTGAGAAGAACGTGTTGGAGAGATCGGTGCGTTCGCGCGTGATCCAACGCTCTTCGACCACGTCCCACGCGCGCGATTCCGCGACCGGGATCTGCATCACTTCCACACGCGGGTCATCCGATTGCCGATGCGCGACAAGCATGCGGCTGTCCGCTCCCTCGACCACGAGGCCAGTATGGAGCCCATGCGCAGCACGCGCAGCGCCCCCGCTCGACTCGTTGTAGGAAAGGTGCACAACCCGCATAGCGCGTTTCTACCACATCTCGCCGAGAGAGCGCGCACGCGCCTCACTTGAGCTCGCGAGCCGGAAGAGGTCGCGCACATCAAAACCACATCGCGTTGGCCGACGCGCTGCATCATGCGGGAGCACGCGATACGCCGCCGAACCTGCACGCACTGCCGCACTCGCGGCGACACGCCCTGGGTGAAAGCGCGGCCACTCCGGAAGCCCATATCGCGCACGAACGGCGCGCATGTCGGCCGCACCGATCGATCCTTGGATCGTTGCGCTCTTCGAAGCGCGATGCCAACGAAACGCACCGAGCAATCTCGGGATGTACCGCGTTCGGCCATGGGAGAGCAACCGAACGAACAGGTCGTAATCCATCGCGAAGCGCATCTCGCGGTCGATGCCACCGACGGCGTCATAGGCCTCTCGTCGAAACGCGAATGTCTCCTGCGCAAACCATGGCATACGCGCCAGAAGCCAATGCGGCATCCATCGCACGCTGCGGTAATCGATCACACGCGCATGCTCGTCGATGACGATGCGATCACCATGCACAAGTGCGATCGACGCATCTGTCGCGAACGCTTCACGCCACGTCGCGAGCGTCCACGGCAGGTGCATGTCATCGGAGTTGAGCCACGCGAGAATTCCCCCTGTTGCATGACGAAATCCACGCACGAGCGCATCCGACTGCCCTTCATCCGGGCCTTGTTCGACATGCGCAAGATGCTTGGAAAATTGCGCGATGACGTTGTCGGAACCGTCGGTAGAACCACCGTCCATCACGATGATTTCAAGGTCGCTGTCGCGTTGGGCAACGAGACTCGCAAGCGTGTCACCAAGCCATCGCGCCTGATTGAAACTCGGCACGACAACCGAAATACGCTGGGCATGCGCGAGGCTCACGACGACGTTCCTTCGCGCTTCGAGAGGTGATAGCCCGCAAGACTCAGCGGGCGCATCACGAGCCGACGTACGAGATACGCCGCCACGGGCACAATGGTCGTCCGCGAGTGGCGCAGCCCGATCGTCAGCATTTCACGGTCCGTCCGCGCAACCTGCGTGTTTGAGACGCCGCCAAGCGTGAACGTCGCCAAGGCTTGATCGATGTGCATGAAGGGAATTCCCGCATGATGACACCGTTCGATGAACTCTACATCGAGTGCATTCCGAAATGCCGGATCAAATCCACCAACACTCGTGTAGACATCGCGACGAACCATCGTCGCCGGGTGCATCGTGCGACAACGAATGCCGAGTCGCGAGAGAATCCCAGGCCGAACAATGCCCATCTCTCGGCCGTCCGCAGCGACAAAGCGCGCGTTTCCGTGCACCACGCCAACCGTCGGGCTTGACTCGAATGCGGCCATGACCCGCTCCGCAGCGCTAGGCTCCAGCGCGTCGTCCGCATTCACGAGAAAGACCACGTCACTTCGAAGTACGTCTATGGCTTCATTCCACGCGCCCGCGATCCCTCTGCCTGTTTGCTCAAGCATGCGCGTTTCAACGGTGGACGGCGCGCTCGCGAGGATCGACTGCGCAAGTTCGCGCGTCCCATCTTGGGAACCGCCATCGATGACCACGACTTCACTGGGCGCCCGCGACTGGCCGAGCGTGGACGCCAACGACCGCGCGAGCGACTGGCGCGCGTTGAGTGTCGCTGTAACCACACCGTAGGTGAGCCGCATGGGACGGCGAGTATAGTGGTCACGCGGCAAGCACTGCTTCGCCTCGATGCCCGCGCGCCGCCTTGATTTCTCGTAGGAAACCTCGCTCACTTGGGCACATTCGTCCTCGTCAATACCATCGGCGACACTGTGGTCGCGTTTCGCGGCGCCTTGGTCGAAGACCTCGTCGCGCGCGGCCATCGCGTGATCGTCTCGACCACGACACCCGATGAGATTCCGGCGAACCGCATCCGCGATGAGCTCGCGCAACTCGGCGCAGAAGTGGATTTCGCGCCGTATTCCCGAGCCTCACTCAATCCAATGGGAGAGTGGCGTGCGCGACGTCACTTTCACGCGCTCTTCACGCGACTTCGGCCCGACGGCGTTTTCGCAGCGAATCCAAAGCCCGTGTTTCACGCGATTCCTGCCGCGGCGGCGTGCAAAACCCCCACGCGCGTTGCGATGATCACTGGCCTTGGATACGCGTTCATCGGCACATCGGTCAAGGCGCGCCTTGTGCGCACTGTTGCGACGGAGCTCTATCGCCGCGCGTTTTCGCACGCGACGACGGTGTTCTTCCAAAATGTCGATGATCGCAACGAGTTCGCGCGACGCGGAATCCTTACGTCGACCCAGAACGTGCGCATGTGTGCAGGTTCTGGTGTGGATCTCCAACGCTTTGCCGTCGCGCCGATCCCGCTCGGACCGCCCGTTTTCACGATGATTGCGCGCCTTCTCGCCGACAAAGGTGTGCGCGAGTTTGTCGAAGCCGCACGCCTCGTGCGCGCACAGCGACCTGACGTGCGATTTCGGCTCGTCGGTTGGATCGATGCAAATCCTTCCGCGATTCGCCGCGAGGAGATTGATCGTTGGACGCGTGCAGGCGTGGTTGAATACGCAGGACGGGTGGATGATCCGCGCGCCGAACTCGCCGCGTCGAGCGTCTTCGTTTTGCCGTCCTACCGGGAAGGAACGCCGAAATCTGCGCTAGAAGCGCTCGCAACGGGACGCCCCATCGTGACCACGCATGTTCCAGGATGTCGCGAAACGGTCGATCACGGCGTCAATGGACTGCTCGTTCCGCCGCGCGACGCACGAGCACTCGCGAGCGCGTGTCTCGAACTCGTACAAAATCCTGCGTGCATCGCAGCGATGGCCACCGCGTCACGGCACAAAGCGGAACAATTCGATGTACGCCGAGTGAACGCTGCGATCATCGAAGCGCTCGGCGCGTGATACCCTCGCGATATGTGCGGATTCGCTGGCTTCTTCGATCGAACAGGCATGACGGCCAATCCAGCCGCAGCGCTTTCGGCGATGGCACGCGTGGTCGCGCATCGCGGCCCCGATGACGAACGCATCCAATTCGACGAGGAAACACGGGTTGGACTCGCGTTTCGGCGACTCGCGATTCTCGATCTGACGGAGGCAGGCGCACAGCCCATGCGCTCTGCATGCGGGCGCTACGACATCGTCTTCAACGGCGAAATCTATAACCACGCCGACTTGCGCGCACGTTTCGGCGGCGGACGCGCGTTCCGCGGGCGTTCGGACACCGAAGCGATGCTTGCCGCGATTTCGGCGCGGGGCATGCCGGCGGCGCTCGACGAACTGCGCGGCATGTTCGCGTTCGCGCTCTTGGATCGGCGTGATCGCGTGCTTTTTCTCGCCCGCGATCGCTTCGGCGTGAAACCGTGTCACTACGCGCTCTCGCACGGACACGCGTTGCCGGACGGCAATTTCACCTTGCCCATGGGCTCGGCGTTTCTCTTTGCGAGCGAACTGGGTGCAATCCGTGCGCATCCGGCGTTTCGACGGTCGATCGACCGCCGAGCGCTCCACGCATTCATGACCTTCGGATGCGTGCCCGCGCCCATGTCGATCGACCGCGAGGCGCGCACCCTCGAGCCAGGCAACGTCCTGCGCCTCGACCTCGAAACGGGAAACGCGCGCATCACGCGTTGGTGGAGCGCGGAGACGATCGCGGTCCGTGGGGCACACGAGCCATTCACGGGCGGCGATGCCGAGGCGATTGATGCGGTGGATGCCGCGATTGCGGAGAGCGTGGGACTCCGCATGGTTGCGGATGTCCCGGTCGGAGTGTTTCTTTCGGGCGGCATCGATTCAGCGGTGGTGCTTGCTGCCATGCAAGCGCAGTCGACGAGGCCGGTCGTGGCGTTCACCGTCGGGACCGACGATCCCGACTTTGACGAGACGGCCCCCGCGGCGAGGGTCGCGCGGCATCTCGGCGCCGAGCACGTCGTGCGAAGGATCACGTCCGACGAGGCCGCACGATTTGGCGCGATGACTGCGACACAAGGCTGGGACCAACCGTTTGCCGACAGTTCACAAATCCCCTCGATGCTCATCGCACGCGAGGCTGCATCGCGCGTGAAAGTGGTGCTGTCGGGTGATGGCGGCGATGAACTCTTTGGCGGCTACTACCGCTATGGCCACGCACCGGCGCTCGCCGCACGGCTCGCCCGGCTGCCACGCGGGCTCCGAGCCCTCGCCGCGCGGATCCTGCGCGCGGTGCCCCGCGGTCCTACGAACGCGCTTGGACGCGCACTTTCCTCTCCCTCTCTTTCGTTGCTCCCCTTCGACCGCCCCGGGGATCGCGCCCAGAAACTCGCGCGGCTGATGTACTGTGACGTGTCTGAAGCCGCACCCCTCGCGGCACTCGGCGCTCTCCACGCCATGCTCGCGCGGGTTTCGGACGACGCCGACCAACTCGTGCCCGGCTTCACGCAGCCCGCAAACAGACTCATCGATGCGCTTGCCGACATCGACTCCTCGCTCGACCCCGTCGTCCGCATGATGGTCGCCGACATCGGTCGCTATCTCCCCGACGACATCCTGACGAAGGTCGACGGAGCCACGATGTGTTTCGGCGTCGAGGCACGCGAGCCGCTTCTTGACCCGGCGCTCGCGGAACTCGCCTTTCGGCTGCCGCCATCGATGCGGATCCGCGACGGCGAACGAAAGTGGATCCTGCGGCGCGTGCTCGAGCGGCGCGTGCCACGCGCGCTGTTTGACCGCCCCAAGACAGGCTTTTCCGTGCCGCTCCTTCGCTGGCTTCGAGGACCGCTCCGCACATGGGCGGAGGATCTTCTCAACCCAACGCGGCTCTCGCGGGAGGGGCACCTCGACCCCGAGACCGTCCAACGACTTTGGGCCGAAACCCTCGCCGGCCGCCGCGGGGGCGATGCCGCAGAGATTTGGTGCGTCCTGATGTTTGAGTGCTGGCTGGCCGAACACGGGAGTTGAGCGCCTGCGCGAGGGGGTCGCCCCGCGCGATCCACGCCCCCCCGGCGTCCTCCCGCGGCGCGAGAGCGGCTGCTCATAACCAATTCGCCTGAACGTATCGCTTGCCGCCCGCACGAATGCCGATAGGGAATCGACGGGGACGGCTTGTCCTCGCGAGGTTCCACCCATGCTCGACCCGCGCGCAAAACCAATCCTGCTCTCACCACCGCACATGTCGGGCGCCGAGCAGCGCTACGTCGAAGACGCCTTCCGCACGAACTGGATCGCGCCACTCGGGCCGAATGTTGACGGCTTCGAACGCGAAATGTCGGAGTATCTCGGACTCGGCCAAGGCGGCTCGCGGATGCACTGCTGCGCGACGAGTTCAGGAACCGCCGCGATTCATCTCGGCCTCATGCTGCTCGGCGTGCGTCCCGGTGACGCTGTCCTCTGCTCAAGTTTTACCTTTGTCGCGAGCGCGAATCCGATTCGGCAACTGGGCGCCGAACCCATCTTCGTCGATAGTGACGACGCAAGTTGGAATCTCTCGCCTGCGGCGCTTCGCGACGCGATCGCCACGCTTGATGCGGAAGGTCGACGACCACGCGCGCTCGTGGCGGTCGACCTCTACGGTCAAGGCTGCGATTACGGTTCCATCGAAGCGATCTGCGACGAGTGGGATATTCCCATTCTCGAAGATGCCGCCGAAAGCCTTGGCGCAAGCGTGCATGGACGTCGGTGCGGAACCTTCGGCAAAGTCGCCGCGTTCAGTTTCAATGGCAACAAAATCATCACGACGTCGGGCGGCGGCATGCTCGTTTCGTCGGACGCAGCGCTCGTCGAGCGCGCGCGCTTTCTTGCAACACAAGCGCGTGAACCCGCCCCTCATTACGAGCACACCGTCGCTGGTTTCAACTACCGCCTGTCGAATCTGTGCGCGGGTGTTGGACGTGGACAACTCCTCGCGCTCGCTGATCGCGTCGCGCGTCGTCGTGCGATTTTCGCGCGCTACGAGGCTGCGCTCGCAACCCGTGCGGGCGTGCGCCTCATGCCTGAACCGGTTTGGAGTCGAACCACACGCTGGCTCACCGCGCTGACCATTGATCCCGCGCGAGCCGCAACCACACGCGATGCGCTCCTCGCGGCACTCGCAGCGGAACGCATCGAGTCGCGTCCGACGTGGAAGCCGATGCATCTGCAGCCACTTTTCGCAGGCTTCCGCATGTTTGCGCATGAACGAGGCCGCGCGCCCGTATGCGAACGTCTGTTCGAACACGGCCTCTGCCTCCCCTCGGGAAGTTCGATGGACGACGAGGATCTTTCCCGCGTTGTGCGTGCGATGGAACGCGCTTTTGCGCCGACGCGCGCGGCTGTTGCGTAAACCTGCGCCCTGCATCGCGCGTGCGCGATCGACCGCAGGCTCTCGCCCGCGTGTAGACTCGACCGCCCACGAACGCGCCGCGCAGCAAACCGTCGCCCATTCAAACTTCGACCGCAACCCTACCGATGACGCACGCGCCCGCATCACCATCGACCATCCTCGTCACTGGCTGTGCAGGCTTTATTGGCTCGCATGTCGCGCATGCGCTGCTCGACCGCGGCGATGAAGTCGTCGGTATCGACAACATCAACGACTACTACGACCCGAATCTGAAGTATGCGCGACTCGCGCGACTCGAGCCTCGACGCGGCTTTCGCTTCGAACGCCTCGACATCGCGGATCGCCGTGCGATGGAATCGCTCTTCGAAACACATCGCTTCAGCCGTGTTGTGCATCTCGCCGCACAAGCTGGCGTTCGCTACTCCATCGAAAATCCGCACGCGTACGTTCAGTCCAACATCGTTGGCTTTCAAAACATCCTCGATGGATGTCGGCACGCGTTCGTGCGTGGCGAGGGCTGCACGCATCTTGTGTACGCAAGTTCTAGTTCGGTGTATGGCGGAAACGCGAAGCTGCCATTCTCGGTGAACGACTCCGTCGATCACCCGCTCTCGCTGTATGCGGCGAGTAAAAAGGCGAATGAGCTTTTCGCCCACACCTACTCGCATCTCTTCGGCCTTCCAACAACAGGTCTGCGCTTTTTCACCGTGTATGGTCCGTGGGGCCGACCGGACATGGCACTCTTCCTCTTCACGCGGAATATTCTCGAAGGAAAGCCGATCCCGGTCTTCAATCACGGCCGACATCGTCGCGACTTCACCTACATCGACGACATCGTGGAAGGTGTCATCCGCACGCTCGACCGAACTGCGCAGCCAAACCCCGCGTTTGATCCGGCGCTTCCGGATCCGGGAACGTCAAGCGCACCGTGGCGTGTCTACAACATCGGCAATTCTCGCCCGGTTGAACTCCTCGACTACATCCGAGCGATTGAGAAGGCGACCGGTCGCTCCGCAACGCTTGAAATGCTGCCCATGCAGCCGGGCGACGTGCCAGACACGTTCGCCGATACCGCGGCACTCGCGGCTGATACGGGATTCCGCCCGTCAACACCCGTGGAAGAAGGCGTCGCTCGATTCGTCGAGTGGTATCGCGCGCATTACCGCGTCTGAACTCGTCACGCGCTACGTCGCACGCATTCCGCGCTACGCTGCACCTATGGCGAGCGTCTGCTTCTACTTCGAGCTTCACCAGCCTTGGCGGCTTCGTCGCTACTCCGTTTTCTCGACGGATCCTTTCTATTTCGATGACGAGGCGAACGAGCGCATCCTCCGCAAGGTGGCCGACAAGTGCTATCGCCCCGCGACCCAGAAGATGCTCGATCTCGTGCGTCGTCACGATCGTCGCTTCCGTTGCTCGTACTCCATCACTGGAACAGCGCTCGATCAACTCATCCGTTGGGCGCCCGATGTGGTCGACACCCTCAAGCGGCTCGTTGATACGGGCGCATGCGAACTGATCGGCGAGACGAGCCACCACTCGCTCTCGTTCCTCTTCTCGCGCGCGGAATTCGATGCGCAAGTCGACCTCCATCAGAAGCGCATGCAAGAAGTCTTCGGTGTCACGCCAAAGGTCTTCCGCAACACCGAGTTGATCTACTCGAATGAGCTTGCCGCACACATCGCGCGCCGCGGTCAACACCGTGCGATTCTTTGCGAAGGCGTCGATCGGTTGCTTGGATTCCGTTCCCCGAACTATCTCTACGCGCCGCCAGGTGAAGGCGCGATCGAAGATCGTCCCGTCAAACTGTTGTTGAAGAACTATCGACTCTCGGATGACATCGCGTTCCGCTTCTCAAACCGAGGCTGGAAGGAATGGCCGCTCAACGCGGAGAAATTCGCTGGCTGGGTCAACCAGATCAACGGCGACGGCTACATGTGCAATCTGTTCATGGACTACGAGACGTTCGGCGAACACCAGTGGGCTGACACTGGCATCTTCGAGTTCCTCGATGCGCTTCCGGGCGCAATCTACGACACGAATACAGGGCACAACGACTTCCTCACTCCGTCGCAAGTTCTCGATTGCCACGAGCCTGTCGGTGACTACGACGTGAAAGACTTCATCTCGTGGGCCGACAGCGAGCGCGATCTCTCCGCATGGCTTGGGAACCCCATTCAAGATGGCGCCGCGGCGGAGCTCTACGCACTCGAGGGCCCTGTGAAAGCACGTCATGCCGCGGGCGACCCGTACATTCTCGAAGATTGGCGCAAGCTCACCACGAGCGATCACCTCTACTACATGTGTACCAAGTACTGGTCGGACGGCGACGTTCACAAGTACTTCTCGCCGTACGACTCCCCGTACGACGCGTACATCAACTTCATGAACGTGCTCGACCACTTGAAGACGCGCGCTGGTGTCGCTGCGCCGCTCAAGCCAACAGCGAAGGCCTAGGCTCTGCTTGGCGGATCTTTGGTCTTCGGGGATCCATCAGACAGTACCTAGGCTCTGCTTGGCGGATCGATACGCGCAACGCGTGAGAGCCACGCGCTCGCGAGAAGCCCTGCAGGCAATGTGATTGCGAGTTCTGCAACGCGGAGCGCAAGTTCAGCAGCAACACCGGCAGCGAAGGTCCCGCTAGAAAGCGCAGGTAAGAGCAGCGCGGTCACCCATTCGCGCACGCCAAGCCCATTCGAGATGAATGGAACGAGCGTTGCAACAGCCGAAGCGCATGCAAGCACGATGGATGTTTCAAGCGAAGCGTCCGCCCCGACGAGCGTGAGTGCGATGTGATAGCGAAAGACGGCGAGTGCGAACTCCGCGTGACGCACGAGAACTGCACGCACGAATATCTGCGCGCTCGGTGCAACGGCAGCAACGGCGAAGCACGCCGGCGCCACGATCGCAAAACCAACCGGAAGTGACATTGCGCGCAGGAACGCAACAGCGGCAAGCATGGATCCTGCGACCATCGCACTCAGCGCGATGGCTTCGAGGATCGTGCGCAGCGAGTCGCGTGCACGAATCCCGTGACGGGCCTTGTGCCACGCCACGCGCGCGACAAATCCTGGTTTCAACGGCAACATGTTGGCGAGCGACGTCGCGGCAATGAGCGCGAGCATTTCGCTGTACGCGACCTCCGCGAAGCGACGCACGAGGATTGTGAAGAGTGACGCCGTGAGCGCGATACCGATCGCAACCGATACGAGGAGAAGCGCGATCTCGACCATGCTCGCTGCACGCAACGAGTGCACCGCGGCTGTCATCGCGTCGTGTTCACGCAGAGCGATGACCACCGCGCCCGCGAGACACGCCACGCTGAACAGAGCGCCAAGCATGCGCAACCAGCGTGATTTGCGCGGAAGATCAGCCACTTCACGAGCCTGCTCACCTGCATGCTCGCCTGCATGCTCACTGGCGTCTCGAACGCCGACATTCGGTGTGTCGTGCTGGATCACTGGCTGAGATTCAGTTTGCGTCGTCGCTCTTCTTGTACGTCATTCATCCAGGCGAAGGAGTCGCGCGCAAATTTCGCAATCCGCGGATTTTGGTGCTCGAACGTCTTCGCGAGCAACTGATCCTCGGGTCGTTTCACGCGAACCGCAATCCACGCCATACGAACGAGCGGATCCTCGTCGGACGAAAGCACTTCGTCGAGTGGCTCAAGCGTCGGGGCTGCGGACACGTTCTCAAGGCCAACGATCTTCCGCTCTTGCTGAGCCGACTCCCCGCCCACACCTGCGGCTGTGCCCGTTGCGGTACCTGTTGCCGTGCCTGTTGCCGTACCCGTCGCAGTGCTGTTGGGGGCCGGTTCGTTTCCACCCACGAGATCCGACGCACGCACCGAAAGCTCACGCAATTCACCCTTTGGAAGGGCAAACACGAGCCACGCACGCGCTTCGGGCCAAAGCCGCTTCGTGGCATCAGCGAGGAGCGCTGGCACGCTCTCAAGTGCCTTCCGCTCTTCCTCGGTGTATCGCAGCGGATCTTTCGACGCCCGCAACAGCACCGCTGCGAGCGCCGCGATCCGTTCTGGATCGGGCGCCTTGGAAAGGTCTTGCAGCATCGCTTTCGACTCTTCAATCCACGCGACCGAGACACGTTCGCCCTGAACATGGACCAACGGCGACTCGGCCTCGATCCCGAGTGGCCCAGGCTCAAGGCCGCGTTCGGTGGTTCGCCAATTCAAGATCGGATGGATTGAGACGAAACCTCCGCTGAGCGCGTCATCGCGCATCGCGAAGCTCGCGTCAGTCAGCGACACATCCAGCGGAATACGAATGCTTTCGCCCGGCTGAATCGCGAATCGGCGATTGATTGCCAAGAGTGCAAAGGGCGGCACCGTGCCGGGCTGGCCGGGGACATTCACATTTGCCGTAACGGTCGACGTGTCGGCGAGCGGGCCGTCAGGGCTAATCGCGAGTGGCCACGGACTTCGGTTGGTGATTTCGATGTCAAAGACCATCGGATCCCATGCCGAAATGCTCGATGCACGCGGATAGATGCGGAGCATCAATCGGCCGGCACCGGACGACATGAGAGAAAGAAACTCGCTCGGCAACTTCGCTGCCTCTTCGACGCTCTCTGCCTTTTCGATGACCTGGATGTCCTGGCCGACGATCTTCCGAAGTCGGTCGCGCGACCAAAGTCCAATGGCACTCGCGGGATTCGCGCGAGCAACCGCGAGAAACCCACGAGCTGCGGCCTTCTGATCGCCCAGTGCCGCGTCTGCAACCGCAAGTCCAAGTTGCGCGCCTGTATCGGTTGCGGCGAACGGCGCGAGAAGCTCGCGTGCCTTCGCGAAATCGTTCGCGCGGATCGCAAACCATCCGTCAAAACGGGAGCGCGCGGCGTCAGAGAGTGGCGCGAACGACGTCGCCGCATCGACTTGCGCCCTCGCGAATTCGACGTCGCCACCAAGCCAAAGCTGCGCAAATGCCCCCTGCAGTGCGGCGGTCGCCTTCTCATCGGGACCGGCGTTCTGTTCATCCATCGCACGCAGCGTGGTCTCGGTGGAGACGCGGACACCCTTTAGTACGTTCGAGCTCGATTCTGGCGTCACGCTGTTCGCAATGGCCGCGAAGGTCGTCGCGAGCGGCATTGACATGGGGTACGCGAGATTCCGGAGATCTTCGACCGAAAGCGTCGTTCCCTGGCGCTCGATCGTCTTGCGGAACACGCGGTTCAGCGAGTCTTGACGCTTCGTCGCCACCGCGAACGCGGACTCGGTGCGATCGGCCCCCCAGTTGGCGAGACAAAGGTCGGTCAGGACTGCATCGAATTCCAAGTCGGGAAGGTCGGTTTCGACCAGCCCCGCAACCACGTTGAGAATGTCCGCAGCGGCGCGGTAGGCACCTGATTTCAGGCAGAGTTCGGCGAGCCCGAGCGCCGCAGGCTCCCGGGTTGGATTCGCAAGCAGCGCTTGACGCAGGGCACGAGCCTCGGCAGCGGCATCCGGGGCCGACGTGCGGAAGTAGCCCGCAGCAAGTTCGGTCGCTTCTGGAAAGAACGGGTCGAGGTTGAGCGCGTGGATCAACTCCCGTTCGAACCCCGTCTGATCTCCGGTCTGACGGAGCAACAACGCAAAATCGAAGGCAATCCGCGCAGAAACGCTCGGACCGATTCGGCTGATGGACTCAGGGGCGAGCAGTTGCTGGAAGAGCACGATGCGCTCCTCCGCGGTCTGCTTTTGCTCAACCACTGCGAGCAGTCGGCGGAGTCGGATCAACTCATCTTCCGGCTCCAATTGACCGAGCCGTAAGAGCGCACGCTCGGCGAGCTTGGCCGCCTCGGGGCTTCCGTCCTCCAGATTGATCGCATAGTCGAGGGCAAGCCGCCAAAGAAACACATTGTCCGGCTCGAGCTCAAGCGCGACGTCGAGCATGGTCTTGCCACTCTCGAGCATGCCCAAGAAGATGAACTCGCGCTGCAGCATGCTGCGGGTTCGCTGGGCGAAGTTTCGAGCGAGCCGATTGCGATAGCGGGCGACCTGCTCCGCGGTTGGCGGGACGGCGATCGCCACGGCGTTGGCTGAGGCGGCGTTGGCTGAGGCGGCGCCCGTCGATGCAATACCTGTCGGCGCAACTCCCGCCACACCCGAGGTTGCCGACGCATCCTGTGGCGCATTCACGTTCTGTTGGGCGCTCGCGACGTTGAGGAACAGCGCGGGGCCGACGACGTCGCCAGAAAGGTGGCCGCACAGATGGCTCGCGAGCGCAGAGACAAGAAGCACGCGCGCGATCGGGACAGGGCGGAGGACAGACTTCGTCGGCATGGTGTTCCTTACTACGTTCCTTCCGCCGATGCGGATCAATCATCGGTGGGCGGAACATCCCGCAACCCTACGCGGCTCCGGGACTGAGCAGCTCCGAGTTCATCGGCATGTTGAGGCGTTCGGAATCGAACATCCCCTCGAACATCTCCTCGAACCTCCCCTCGAACCTCCCCTCGAACCTCCCGACCGTCCTCCTGACCAACGTCCCGACCAACGTCCTGGCCAACCTCCCGACGAACGACTCGACCAACCTCGCGCCAGACCTCTCACTCCTCGCGACGGTGCCCGTTTGGTGCGGTGCGTCTTGGGGCCGATTCTTGCGGAAGAGGACCTCGGAGACCCCTCCCCCTCCGCGCGCACCAGGAACCCATCCGCGCTGGCCTGACAACGCGGTGGACCCGTCGTGTTGGCCGCCTCGGTTCCCGTGTGCGCATGCCCCTGTTCGTTGACAGTCGCCGCCCATTGGATTAGCGTCCCCCGTCCTGACTTCTACCTCGGCTTCGCCGTCGAGGTGGCCGCGAGATGCCACTGCCTCCTTCGTGAGGACGGTGACATCGGCTGCCTCTTCAGTTGGGCGTGTCTGAAGAGGCTGAACCTCTTCCGACCTTGGCTTCTGACCTCCGTCCTCATCGCACAACGCACCGGACAAATCCTCGGATGATGCCCCGAACCCTCCTGACCACCCTGCTCGCCGCCTTCCTGACGGTTCCCGCTTTTGGTCAGAGTGGAGGCACCGGACTCGATGCCTCCGTGCTCGGTGCCAGTGGTGCCTTGAATGCGGCACAGAAGACCAGCATCAGCAGCTATGCGGCTCGCTCGGTTGAAGCCATCAAGACGGGCACCGATCAGAAGACGATCGACGATGCACGCACCGCGCTCATCAAGCCTTCCCGAGACCCCGGCGCGACTTCGGCGTTCCGAAAGGGTTACGCCGGAATTCTGGTCACCGAGCTCGGCCCGGTCGCAAAGGGTTCGGATTTGCGCCGCGCCGTCGTCGCGATGCAGGTTCTCCGCTTCACCCGAAATTCGGACGCCATCGATGTGATCGTCGAGTGTGCAACCCCCTCCGTTGAGGCTGACCCAGGTAAGCGCATCTCGGCGGGCACGCTTCTGATCGACGCATTTGAAGACCTCGAAGCCAACAACACCTACTTCGACCAAACCGCGCGCAAACTGCGTGACGCTGCGGTCGCTGAAACCGACTGGATGGCGCTGCAGCAGAAGTTGAACGCCCTCGCGGCAGCCGCGCGGAAGAAGGAACTTCCTGCAGAGAACGCCCGGAACCTGCGCAAGGCGCAGGCTGAGGCGCTCGCTGAAATCGCGCGGAAGTCGAAGGGTTCGGCATCGGTCGATGACCGCATGCGCGCCGTGCAGCGCGTGCTCGTTGGCCTCCGCAACGACCTCCTTGTGATGCCCCAGGCAGATCGCTCGCAACTTGCGAAGACGCTCGCGCCGGCACTTTCCGAACTCCTTGTCGCTGCCGCTGCCCAATGGGATGCTGCTCACGCGTCGAAGGACACAACCGCGGCGTATGGCTCGGTGGTCAACAGCTGCGAAGTCGTGCTTCGACTCATCGATCGCGGCGAGCGTCCGTCGGCGTACGCCAGCACGAAGCCCGATGGCGATTCGCGTGTGCTCGCTGCCGCGTGGGAATCGGGCGACCGGGCCAAGTTCGACGCGGAAGCGAAGCGTTGGGCGGGCATCGTGAGTGCCGCCCCCTATCGTTGATTTGAGCGCTCGCAACGTGCTTTGAGCGCTCGCAACGTGCTTTGAGCGCTCGCAACGTGCTTCGCAACTTGCTCGCTCTGATGGGCCTCGCGGCGAGTACGTCGCCGCGGGCCGAGATGGCGTCAGTCGAAGCGCTCGCAACCTGCTTCGCAACTTGCTCGCTCTGGTGGGATCCACGCCAAAGGTCGCCGACGCAGCGCGTATCCTCCGCGACGTGCGATTGCTCGCTCCGTTCATCCTCCTCGTCGTCGCACTCGCGGCCGCGATCTCGCTTGATCGCCCACTTCCGCCAGCAGACCTCGTCATCATCGAGCGGAGTGACTGTTACACGCTTGATCCACAGCGGATGAGTTACCAGCACGAACTCCGCCGCGCCCGCGTGATCTACGAGACACTTGTCAACCTGCGTGCGGTGGATTGTGCGATCGTGCCAGGCGTCGCCGAGCGTTGGGAGTGTTCGCCGGACGGCCGGACGTGGACGTTCCATCTTCGCGATGACGCGCGTTGGTCGAACGGCGATCCCGTGACAAGCCGCGACTTCGCCTACGCGTGGCGCCGTGCGCTCTTACCCGACACGGCGGCCGACTACTCCGGCCTCTTCTTCGAAATCAAGGGCGGGAAGGCCTTCTTCACGCAACGCGACGAACGACTGAAAAAGTACGCCGAGCGCCGCAAGGCGGGCACCGCGACGCTCTCCGACCTTGAGCAACTCTGGACGGAGACAGTTACCGACTTCGAGACCAACGTCGGAATCAAGACTCCTGACGATCGCACGCTCGTCGTCGAACTCGAAACGCCGCTTGCCTACTTCCTCGACATCTGCGCGTTCCCGCCCTTCGCGCCAGTACACAGCGCGACCGTGGAGAAGTTCGTCACACACGATCCAACGACTGGCCGCATCGTCCAACGTCACGACTGGACGAAACCCGGCATGATCGTCACGAATGGCGCGTACACGCCGACGGTGTGGCGTTACAAGCGCGACATGCGCCTCGAGCGCAATCCGTACTACTGGAACCAAGCCGCGACGGAGGCAGACTCGATCGAGTGTCGTACGATTGAGAATCCGAATACAGGGGTCCTCGCGTTCGAGTCGGGCGGCGCCGACTGGCTCACCGATCTTGGGCCGGAATACAAGTCAGAAATGCTTGCCGAACGACGCGCATACCTCGCGCGATTCCGCGCCGACGTGGACGCCGGTCTCGCCCGCGGCGGCGACATCGATGACATCGTGGGCGCGCTACCGGCGCCAGGCTCGGGCGAGCGACGTGATGTTCGCGGCTTCGACGCGTTCGGCACCGATTTCTTCAGCTTCAACTGCCGCGAGGCGCTCCCTGGAGGAAAGCCGAACCCATTTCATGATGCGCGCGTTCGTCGCGCATTTGCGCTCGCCGTCGACAAACAACAGTTGATCGATCGCGTCACACGACTCGGCGAGCGTGTTGCATCGACGCTCGTGCCACCAGGTTCAATTGAGGGCTACCCGCTCGTCGAAGGACTTGGCTTTGATCCATCGCGTGCGCGCGAGGAGCTTCAGGCCGCAGGCTACGAAGATCGCGACGGCGACGGCATCATCGAGAACGCACAGGGCGAGCGCTTTCCGACGGTCGACATTCTGTACTCGACCGCAAGCCCTCGCTATCAAAACCTCGCGCTTGCGATGCGCGACATGTGGAAGCGCGAACTGCGCGTCTCGGCTGAATGCCGCGGCAAAGACTCGAAGCTCTACAAGGAGGACCTCAAGAAGGGGAACTTCATGATCGCGCGCGGTGGTTGGTACGGCGACTACGGCGATCCAACAACGTGGCTTGATTTGCAGCGCGCCGGCAATGGCAACAACGATCGCGGCTACGTCAATCCAAAGCTCGACGAAATGCTCGACACAGCGCGTCTTGAGACGAACGCAGCGAAGCGCCTCGCGATGCTTGCAGAGTGCGAGCGCTGGCTCTTCACCGAGGAAATGCCACTGCTACCGCTCTGCAATTACGTGACGGTCTACATGTACGACCCGTCGCAACTTGCTGGCATGAGCGGACATCCACGACTCGAGCAAGACCTTTCGTCACTGCATCGCCGCGATGCCGCAAAGGATGCGCAGGATGCCACACGCGGTGCCGCGCGCGATACGGGAGGCGGTCGACCATGAGTGCTGAACGCCAAACGATTGCGAGTCTTCTGACGCAGCGACTCGTGCAGCTTCCGCTCATCGTGCTCGCGGTGTACACCGTGACATTCTTGCTCGCGTGGAGTATCCCCGGCAATCCACTTGAAAGCCCGGAAGGGCGTCGTCCACCTGCAGAGATCGTCGAGGCCATGCAGAAGCAGTACAAACTCGACGATCCTGTCGCGTTCTACTTCGACTATCTCGGCAAAGCATCGGGGGTGTCGTGGCTCATGGGAACGCATCCCGAGCCGTTTGATCTCGGCCCTTCCCTCAAGCAGCCCGATTGGAGCGTGAATGAAATTCTCGGGACAGGACTCCCGGTTTCGATTTCGCTCGGACTTGCCGCGATGCTGATCGCACTCTCGATCGGTCTCGTCGCCGGCACCATCGGCGGTCTCCGACCAGGCAGCACGTCGGACTACCTCACCCAACTCCTCGCGATCATCGGAATCAGCCTCCCAAGTTTCGTCATCGGGAGCGCGATTCTTATGTTTTTCGCAGTAAAACTGCGTGCACCTGCCATCGGCTGGGGTGGAGAAACCGTGTTCGAATCACTCGTGCGTGCGTCATTTCCTGCCTTCACACTGTCGCTTCCGTTCGCGGCATACATCTCGCGGCTCGTTCGCTTCGGCATGATTGAAGAGATGTCGAGCGACTACATTCGAACCGCCCGCGCGAAAGGCTTGCCGCGATGGAAAGTCGCACTCAAGCACGCGCTCAAGAACGCGTTTCTCCCGGTGCTCTCGTATCTCGGGCCCGCGACTGCGGTCGCGCTCACAGGGTCGTTCGTCGTTGAGAAAGTCTTCGCGGTACCAGGCGTCGGGCAGCACTTTGTCGATGGCGTTCTCGGCAAGGACATCACGCTTGTGATGGGCGTGGTCCTCGTCTACTCGACGTTGATGGTCGTCCTCAATCTCGCGGTGGACGTGCTCTATCGATTCGTCGATCCGCGACTCGGATGAAAGGCGCGATGCCGATGCGTTGATGGTGCATCGGTGGACGGTCCATTGCGGACATCCATCCGAATGGTCGATTCGCGAGGCAAGCGCACGTCACACGCGTTACTTCGTCGCGGGTTCAGACTTCGTCGCTGCTGCTGCAGACGTCGCAGACGACTCCGCACGAAGCCGCTCCTCGATCCGTGCGAGGAGCAAGCGTTCCAGTCGTTCATCGCGTGCGATGGGCGTCCACATGGAAAGATCGCGCGGCGCGCGCGGGTCGTCTTTCGCGGTCACATCGGTTGAAAAACTGCCGAGCGAGCGCGTGTACGCGGGACCTTGGTATCCAGGCCGGAACTGGCGCTCCACGCTCACCGACACCCGCAACTCGAGATCGCCGGTCGTCGACGCGACATCCGCACCGCTGCCGCGCGTCGACCCTGGGAGGATTGGCCCCGCAAGTGGAGCCGTCGCCTCAGGAGGAACGGGGCGGAACCCAGCAGGAATGAACTCGAACCGGGCTCGGCGCCGCTCGAATCCGAATGTCCCCTCGAGAACCTCACTCGCCGTCAGGTCCTGCCAAGCCCAAGGCTCGAGCAGCGATCCTGCCGTGCGCGGCTGCGTTTCGATCGAACCCGCGCGGCGATCGGTGATTTCCGGCACAAGTCCTTCTTCGCGTGCGACGGCGCACGCGGCGTCAAAGGCACGCTCATACGTGTCGTGGCTGACCGGAATGAACTCTGGCCCCTCCGAAACGGTCGCGCAGCCTGCCATGCACACGGTCAAGCCCACCAACGCGCTCACGGATACGACGGAGAGCCCTGCGGAGTACATCGTTCCCACAACCGAGAACACGACCGAGGACACGACCGAGGACACGACCGCGGATCGGACGCGGAGGGCCTGATGAGCAGGCAGTCGAAATGAGTGGCCACCGAGGGGCTCTTGCATGCGCGGAGTGTAACGATGCCTGCGTCCGATACCGCGAGTCCATCGAAGGTGCGATTGCGAGATTGCGGGATAGATTCGCACAAACCGAGGTCTTCCTTGACCCCTCGCGGGGCGGGTTTACTCTGCGTACTGTGGCGAGAACCCACGTTTTTTGGGAACGCCACACGCTCTCGTGCGAACCGGAGCAGTCTCTGACCGATGTTTGTTGCGGGTCGAGCAACCCTGTCTTGAAGAAGTGTCCAGCGACGCAGTCCCAGTGAGAAGGTCCCTGCGAGAACGGCCCAGCGAAAAAGGCGACGATATGACCGATCCTTCCAAGCAAAACATGAATCCCACCGTGCAGCGAAGTTCCGATGCTTCGACTTCAACGAAGTTCCGCGGCACCGTCATGAAGGGTGTTCTTGCCGTTGCGGCGCTCGCCGCGGTCGGCGGAATCGTCGGCTCGGTCGCTGCTCGCGGTGGAGCTGGTCAGAAGCAGGTCCCAACAACCGCCGCCGACTTCTTCCAACCTGGTACGCAACCAGAACCGAACCCCGACGTCTTCGCCCCGATCATCGGCGGCATCAATTGCCAGTACTGCCACTCCGATTACGGCGATCAGATTGCGCCGTATGACACGTGGATTACGAGCCTCATGGGCCAGAGCGCGCGCGACCCGGTGTGGCATGCAGCGCTCGCGATCGCGAATCAAGACGCAAACGTGGGCGGCGAGACGTGTATCCGTTGCCACTCGCCCGCGGGTTGGTTGTCCGGCAAGTCTGCCGACGGCAAGATCGATGATTTCGGCGCCGAAGATTTCGACGGCGTGAACTGCAACGCATGTCACCGCATCGTCAATCCAACCCTCGGACCCGAGAGTGCGGTCGGCTACCCCGGCGACCCCGCGCAGCCTGACGTCCCGATCATCAGCGCACTTCAATCGCAAGGTCTGATCCCGACTGGCGACGGAAACGGCCGCTACGTGGTCGATCCTGAGGACAACCGTCGCGGTCCATTCAGCGATGTTCCGGTGAACCTCCACGGCGGCTCTGTGAAATTGATCACATCGCCCTACCACCGCTCCAGCGAGTTCTGCGGCACTTGCCACGACGTGAGCAACCCGCTCTACACCAAGAACCAGAAGACGGGCGAGTACGTCCTCAACCCACTCGGTTCTCCGCACCCGACGCAGAATCCGATGGAGATGTTCCCTGAGCAGCGCACCTACAGCGAGTGGCTGAACAGCTCGTATGTCAACGGTGTTGAGTACGCCGACCACCGCTACGGTGGGAACGATGCCGACGGTGTCGTTTCAAGTTGCCAAGATTGCCACATGCCGAAGGTGATCGCGGGTGGCTGCCGCTTCTACGAGTTCGGCGAGCCGTGGTTTGAGCGCACCGACATGCCGCAGCACTCGTTCGCCGGCGCGAACACGTGGGTTGTGCAAGCGATCCGCGAGCAACTTGGCCCCGATGAAGCTGATGCACTCGGCCTCACGCAAGACCGGATCGACCAAGCTTCTGCGCGCACGATTCAGATGTTGCAGAACGCCTCCGACATGCAAGTGACCCAAGAGGGTTCACAGATCAAGGTGCGCGTTGTCAACGAGTCGGGCCACAAGCTACCAACGGGCTATCCGGAAGGTCGCCGCATGTGGCTCAACGTGAAGTTCACTGACGCGGCCGGAGCCGTCGTTGCCGAGCGCGGGGCATACAACAGTGCTTCGGCGCAACTCACGACGAAGGACACCAAGGTCTACCAGGCGAAGCAAGGAATTTCGCCCGCCATCGCGAAGCTGACGGGTATTCCCGCTGGCCCTGGCTTCCACCTCGCGCTTGCCAACAAGGTGTACTCCGACAATCGCATCCCGCCTCGCGGCTTCACCAACGCGTCGTTTAACGCGATTGGCTCGGGTGCCGTTGGCTACACCTATGCCGACGGTCAACACTGGGATGACACGTTGTTCGACATTCCTGCCGGGGCGACTGGCGCAACCGTGACGTTGTACTACCAGACCACGACGAAGGAGTACATCGAATTCCTCCGCGATCAGAACTACACCGACACGACAGGCCAAACTGCCTACGACCTTTGGGTCGAGACGGGTAAGAGCGCGCCGGTCGCGATGGATGCGGCGAGCGTCAAGTTGTCTGCGGGCAACCCTGCAGACTTGAACGGCGACGGCTCGGTTGATGCGAGCGATCTTTCCACGCTTCTCTCCAATTGGGGTGGCTCGGGCTCCGGCGACATCGACGGCAGCGGCTCGGTCGACGCCGCGGACCTCGCGGCACTCCTCGCTGCATGGGGCACTTGAGTGTGAGTCGTTCGCGCTGATCGCGCTGCATCAGAGGCACTTTCACAGGCCCGGCTCGCGCTGGGCCTGTTTCATTTGTCAGATCAACCATCGTCGCAAGGTCTCGTACGATGCGTGCGTGCAAACGCAGTCTGAGATCAAGGACCTTCTCGCCGCGCGTGGAATCTCACCGAAGCATCGTTTCGGGCAGAACTTTCTCGTCGACCACAACCTGCTTCGACGCCTTGTCGACGTGAGCGGCATTCACGAGGGCTCGTTGGTCCTTGAGATCGGCCCCGGCACTGGCACGATGAGCGAAGAAATTCTCGCACGCGGCGCGGAATTGATCGCGATCGAACTCGACCGCGACATGGCCGCGATTCTGCGCGAGCGACTTGGCGCGCATCCGCGGTTCACCCTGATCGAAGGCGATTGTCTCGACGGAAAGCGCGCGCTCAACGCCGAGGCACTCGCGCGCATCGCTTCGAGGGAGTTCACGCTCGTTGCGAATCTTCCGTACCAAGCGGCGAGCCCAGTCATGGCGATTTGCGCTTCAGTACCCAACTGCCGCGGACAATTTGTCACGATTCAACGAGAGGTCGGCGATCGTTTGCGCGCGCAACCTGGCGGCGGCGAGTATGGCCCGCTGACGATTCTCGTGCAGGCGTTTTGCGAAGTCGAGCAAGTCGCGGTGCTCGCGCCGGGCTGCTTTTGGCCATCGCCAGATGTGACGAGCGCGATGCTTGCGTTGCGCCCGCGTGCCACGCCTGCCATCGCACGCGACGAGGCCGACGCGTTCGGCGCGTTCGTGCACACACTCTTCTCGAAACGCCGCAAGCAACTCGGCGCGATCCTCGGCCGCGCGCGCACGTGGCCCGACGGCATCGAACCGACGCAACGACCTGAAACGCTCGCGGTCGCTGATCTCGTGCGACTGTGGCGCGGGTGAGCGCCGCAAAACGCCACGCGGCGGGCGGCCCGAAAGCCACCCGCCGCGCGGGAAATCAAACGGGAACTTGGGCGATTCAACCCCAGTTCGAGAGCAGAATCGCAAGGTCGGACGCGCCGACTTCGCCATCGGCGTCGAGGTCTGCGCTGCACGCACCCTTGCCGCATGCGCCCCACTGCGAAAGCAACTCGCCGAGGTCCGCGGCATCGACGATGCAATCGGCGTTGATGTCGCCCGGCGTATCGCACACGCGTGCAACCTCGTAGATCGCAAGCGTGCCACTGATTTCGTGTGCCACGAGCAGCAGTGCCTTGCCAGTCGGGCTGTCGCTCTCGGAGACAAACGCGATGCCTTCAGGACCGAGGTCGCCGGCGCCAGCAGTATTCGGAGCGAACGCGAAGTCACGCGAATTGATGTAGCCCTCGAAGACAGGCGCAGCTGGATTGTCGACCGAGTAGGCGAAGATGCCGCCGACGCGCTCGCAAATCGCGAAGAGATACGGACGACCGCCGATCTCGCCGAACGCCACGCCTTCCGGCTCTGGGCCCTTCGCACGGCTGCGGTTGTCGCGCGTGTTGTTGGTGTTGCTTGCGTTGAAGTTCAGCGGGAACTGCGTCGCGGTGTACTGCTCGAAGAAGTCGCCCGAATCCCACACGCGCGCGCCGCTCGCGTTCCAAATCGCGATGCCACGCGAACCGATCGCGACGATGCGATCCCAGTCGCCGTCACCATCGAGGTCGCCAAGATCCTTGCGAACTTGGAGTCGACCAAGACGCGTGTTGACCTTCAACCAATCGCGGCCGGGGAAGAGTTGCTTGTCGAGCGTGACGGTCGCCGAAGAGATCGTGGTGAGATCGACGAAGGTGCCCCACTCACGCGAGTCGCCTTCGTTTGCGGTGGCGTAGTACTGCTGGCCACCCGAAACGAACGAGGCCATGCCGTCGGCTTGGTACGCGCCTTCAACTGGCCAGCCGGCGATGCGATTCACGCCGTCTTGATCGCTTGGATCGAGACCATTGCCCGAGAAGGTGATCATGCCGAGCGTCGTTGGCACTGCGGAGGCGTTCACTGGGAACGTACCCGTCGCGAGATCAAACGTGAGCGGCATGCGGAAATCGTTGTCGTTGATGACGAACAGCGTCGCCGGATCGCGCATCGCAAGACCTTCGACCTTGTCGCCGTAGTTCGCGTAACCAACCGCTGCGAGATCGACGTGCACTTGCTTCGACACTGGCACGATGCCTGCCGCTGCAAGTTGCGCGGGCGTCATCTTGTCGAGGGTGCCTCCGGGGCCAGCGATCGCTGGGGGAAGCGTCGAAACATCAGTCGCGCCTGCGAGATCGATCTGGAAGATCTTCTTGAGGGACGACGAGCCGACCGAGCTATCACGCTCGACGACAAGGAACTTGCCCGGCGCGAACGCGCAGGCGTCACCGATCTTGTCGCTCTGTCCACCTTCGAGGACGTAGATGTACTCCGCAACGACGGTGTTCGTCGCCGTGTTGAACTTCGCGATGCGCGTGTTGCGCGACGTCTTCGAGTTGGCATCGTTTGCAACGTCTGGGTTATCAAGTGGGCTCTGCACGAAGCAGTAGACGAAGTTGTCCCACACCGCGATCGCTTCGAAACCGCGATTGTCGCGGCGCTGCGCGTAGACCGCAGGGAACGCTTCGGTGCCGACATTGACGCCGAACGCGTTCGATCCCGCGGGCACGAAGCGATCGAGCATCAGACCAGTCGCGTCAAACTTATAGAGCGCAGGACGGTACTCATCGCACATCCAGATATTGCCGTCCGCGGTGCGCGCGACGCCTTCGAGATCACCACCGAATGGATCGTTCGGAATCGTGTTGCCGAAGAGGTCGATCGGTTGCTCGTCGGTGTACGCGAGACCGGTGCCAACGCCTTGGATGTTCGGCAGGCCCGTCATCGGCGAGCCATCGGGCTTGCGCAGCAAGATGGTGCCCGTGAACGCGAGCGCGCTCGTTGCGGGGTCGTAGGTGAACTGCACGATGCGCGGTTGGAAACCGGGCAACGCGAAAGGACGCTCAAGTGCTGCGTCACCGTCGACGTTCACTGGCTCGAGGTTCGGGCCGCGATCGGTGTTCGCCCAGAAGGTAATGACACCTGTTGCTGCGTTGACGGAGTCGATCCAAAGACCGCTGAAACCGCCGAGGAGAATGTCTTGACCAGCGGCGGTTGTGCCGAGCACCGGAGGATTGTTGAAGGTCGCGGCCGTGAGGCTTGGCGTACCCGCGCCGTGATTCTTCGTGCCGAAGGGCCGTACCGCGGTGATTGCTGGGATCGTGAGATCGACCACCGCGTGCGCAGCGTGCTCTTGCAGCGAAACCCACGCCGTCGAGCCGTCGGCCGACACGACAACGTACTCAGGTTCAAGATCTTGGCCGATCGTCGGGCTACCTGGGCCGAACGCGCGGATCGACGGATCAATCGTGCCTGCAGGGAGGCCGTTGAAGCCGAGCGTCGTAACGTTTGCTTGCGTAATCGTCGCGCCACTCACATCGATGATGCTGATCGAGCCTTCTGGATCGATTGCATAGGTGGTGGACGGTTCGCCTTCGTTCGCCGTGATGGCCTTCGTGCCGTCAGGCGTGAATGTGATCATGTCGGGCAACGCGCCGACCATGACACTCGCGAGGAAAGTTCCGTCGGTATCGAAGAACACCGCGTAGCCCGGATCCGTCTTCGCAACACCTTGCACGGCGCACGCGAGCTTGCCGTTCTTCACGGCCACGCTTTGCACGCCGCCACCGTACGGAAGCAGCGAGATCGCGCCTTCCGAAACAGGGAAGCCAGGAATCTGGAGATCGAAGATGTCGATCGCGTTGGTGAGACCGTTGACGACGAACGCGCGATTTGTCGTGGCATCGAATGCAACGATTTCGGCGCCCGCAACGTCGTAGCCAGCGCGTGGCGTGCTCGCGAGTTTGTTGAGCGTGATGGAAGGTCCACCTGCGAAGGTGGAATCAGCCGTGAACGCGGCTGAAGCGACAGCGGCAACGAGGAACATCGATCTCATAAAAAACCTCCAGGGTGAAGCCTGGAGGTTCGTGGAAGGAGTTCAGCGATCTATTGGCGACGCGTCAAGATCGCGCGAGCACTCTGTTGGGCGCGCGTAAACCAGCCGTGCGGCGATCCGCTGCCGCGCGTGTCGCGCCGACGATCACCACGTGTACGTCACCTTGTACTCGATCGTCTTCTTGCCCTCACTTGGCACATCGAGTTCGAACGCCACCGTCCCCGAATCGAGCTTCTCAAACGGCGTGTTCTGGTTCTCGATCTTCCAATTCGTCCAGCGGTAGAGCCGCTCGAGTACGCGCACCTTCTGCGCCGACGACTTCTGGTTGCGCACCTCGATACGGAAGGTCTCCGTCATGCGCTTCGCTGCGTTGTCGATGGTGAAGTCCGTGCGCGTGCGCTCGCCGACCACGTCAAACGCCTCGCCGAGTCGGATCTTCACCGTTTCGTTGCGCGGCGTGTGCGCAATGAGATCCTCGCCCACGAACTCCAGCGTACCGTCGGCCGAGTCTTCTTTGTAGACTCGAATTTTGCCTGCGGGCAGCGGCATGCCGAGACTGTTGTCCTTCTTGTTCTCAAACGAAACGAGGATCGCAGGATTCTGCTTCGTCGCGACACCGAAGTCGCGATCGAGAATCGGCGCGCCGGGCGCCATCATGCCGCCCGCGAAATCAAACATGAGTTCGCGCTTCACCTTGAAGCCGGACACCGGCGGGAAGAGCGCGATTTGCTGCGTGGAGTTCTGCAGGACGTCGGTCTTGCGCGGCAAGGTGTAGAGATGGAAGTCGCTGAATTCCTTTTCCTCGAACCCTCCCGCAGCATCGGCCATCGCCATCGCCTCCATGCGCATACCGCGCGCCATCCCGCTCCCGATGCGCGGTTGGATCTTGTTCACGGTGCCCGCGACGAGTTTCAACTCTGCGTCGTTGTACGACGCACCCGACAGATTCATGAGCGTGACCCATGCCGTGATCGCACCCGAGCGATCGGCATCGTCGAGCACGATGTTGTAATCCGCGCGCCAGGTCATCCCGGCGGTCTGATACGTCGTTCGGACGAGATGTTCTCCACCCGATTCACTCGCGAGCTTCCAAACGAGCGTTGGCTTCGTCAGGAGCCCGCCCGGCAATTCACCGAGCAGTACTTGCGCGCCCGCCATCGGCACGATTTTCACGCCCTGCGCGGTTTGCAGCACGATTTGGCCCTGATTCGCCGAGAGCAGCGTGCCCGTGACATTCGAAACGCCTTCACCGAGCGGCACTGCGAGCGCGACTTCGCGATTCAGAAAGCGCTCCATCAACTTGGATGGACTGACGAGATCAAACTGGAAGTTCTGCTCGAGCACCGTGGTCTTCGCGTCATCAAGATCGACGAACGAGACCGTCGTCGGATCGATCCACGCAGCGACATCGGTGAACGCCAGTTCGCCGCGCCCCTTCGGAATGGCAAGCTTCCGCACGGACTTCACCACGCCAAAGCCTGGCACACCCCACACATTGTCCATGCCGCTCGATCGCTGCTGCTGCACGAACTGCTGCGGGTCGAATCCCGCGGGATCGGCCGACGAGTACACCGTGAGCGACGTGCCTTCGCTTGGTTTCTCCGTTTCAGTTCGCGGTGCGAGGGCGGCGTGCGAAAGAGTGCTTGCGGCGATGAAAGCGAGCGATGTCGAGAGCATGAGCAGATTCCAAAGGTGGGGTGTTGTGTCAGCCGAACAGCAACGCGTGGAGCGCCTGGATGGAGCGCCTGGATGGAGCGCTTGGATGGAGCGCGTGGATGCGAAGACGCGCGTCGGCGTCTCCAAATTCACTCAATTCGTACCCGCAAGTCGGCGGACAGTCATCATGAAGTTCTTCTTCATCGCCGCGTGCATCGCGAAGCAGATCGCGGAGAAGGCGATGGCCGACGCGATCGTGCCGACGATGAGACTCGTGCGCGCCGCGGGCAGATTCTCGACGCTTGCGCTGATCGCGGCAGCAGGGTTGACCGTCGCGTAGAGCACATTGAGCGGGCTCATTGCGGCCATCGCCGCCCCAACATAGGGAACGCTGCTCCCGAACGCGGCCGCACACCCGCCCAAGACAAGCCCGATGACGCCCAAAATCCCGATGGCGGCCATCACTGAGCCGATCGTGCCCTTCGTGCGCAGCGACCACTGCAAGCCAATCATGATCGCGAAGCTCGTCGCCGCCACGAGATTCACGAGGACCAGCACCGCGCCCTCAGGAAGAACGATCGGCATACTCACCGTCGCGAGGTTGACCTGCTCTGTGATGGTGACCCCCTGCTTCGCACCAAAGCCGTTCGCAAGCACGTAGATCGCGACGGAACCAAGTGTCACGAACGGAACCGCGAGCATCGGGATCAGGAACTGCACGATGCCCGTCAATTTGCCCGCGAGATAGGGTCCGGGCTGAATCGGTGTCGTCAGGAGAATGTCGAGGGTGCCATCTTCGCGCTCGCGGCTCACCGCTGTTGCGCTGAGGCTCACCGCGGTCAGAAGCACCACCACGATTTCAGCGCCCACGACTCCTAGGAGCGCGAGGCGAAGTTCGGCCGAATCGATTGTGCCACCGCGGTGCAGACCACAGAGAACAAAGCCGACGCACGCTCCGAGGCCGAGGAAGATCCATCGTCCGAAGAGCCCACCGAGTGACTGCGTTCGCAGCATCCGCTCGCGCCACGCGATCGGATTTGCACCGACGCGACGCGACTCGCGCGTCCCCATCGCGCCGGCCCCCGCCCCGAGCGCCGCTTTCCACCAACTCACACGCGGCCCGCGCGTCCCGATGACACGCAAGCGCAACGTCGACCAGATCATCATGGCGAGACTCGCGAGTACGCAGATCACGCAGAAACTCGCGGCGGGATTCGTATACAGCGGCGCGAGCGGCAGAAATGCCACGTCACTCTGTGAGTACGCGACATAGCTCGTCGATTGCAGCGAACTCTCGAGGGCGAGGAACGGGTTGAATGCGGTCAGAATCGTTGTGCGCGTCGCCCCGGAACCGACACCGATGTTCGCCTGCGTCCGGAAGTACGCGTCGGCTGCGTACGTCGCGAAGAGGTACATCACGACCGCGGCGTAGAAGACGAGCACCGCGCGCTTCCCACCACTTCGGGTGACCGAGAGCGTGACCGCCGTGGTGGCGACCACCAGCGCGCTCGACGCGGCAATCGCATAACTCGTCAGGATCGCGCCACCGGGGACACCGCCGAAGAACTGCGTGAGCACGAAGAGCGGCAGCGTCGACAGCAAGAGCGCAAGGATGAAGAACAGCCGCCCGAAGAGGTTCCCAAGGACGATCTGGAGGTTCCCAAGTGGGGTCGTCAGGAGGATGTCCCAGGTCCGCGGGCTTGCTTCTTGGACGATCGCTCCCGCCATGAAAATTGGCGTCAGGACACAGATCAGAAGCACCTGTCCGAAACTGACGACAGAAAAGGCCCCTGCACCTCGAGTTGCGAGCTGCTTCATCGATCCGTCGCCGCCGAGGAGCCCGAGAAGCAGGATCACGATCATGATCGCGAGGTAGCCCGACCGGAGCAGCAGATGCCGCGACCGCTTCGAGCCGCCCGAGACAATTCGGACTGCAATCGGGTTCGTCGGCAGAAGATTCGAGAGCCACGTCGCGAAGCCGGTCATGCGGACGGGCATCCTACCTTGACAGTTTCGGAAAGGTGTCGATACTTCACCTGTCCGCGGACGCGGACCGGGCGGCGACTTTGGCCGTCTGTCTTTTTCCGGCTCGTCGAACAGGCTCTGCCGTTCGCGACCGTTTGCAGGACGAGGCGTCGGTTCGACCCGCCGCACAAGTCCCCCAGGATGCGCCGAGGCGATGCCGACGCGTGGATCGGGATAGATCGATCGAGCACAACGCCCCACCCAATTCTTTCGGGGCACCCGTTTTCGAGTTCAGTTTCCGTGAGTGCAATTTCATTCCATTCTCCCGACACCCCCGCGCGCACCGCGGCGGGTGGAATTCAGGACAGCGTGAGCGGCGGAAGCCGCGCCGGCACAGACGTGTCGCACGCTGGGGTCCCGCAAAGCCATGCACCAGTGTGGCTGAGCATCCTGAAGGCTTGAGAGAGACGCGCGCACCGCATCCCAACTCGAAGACACGATCGATCGCAAACGTCGCAGGCAGAACCGGTGCAGGAGGCACCCGGCGAGCAGTCTCATTCGACAGGAGGCTCGCATGTCCATTCTGCTTCAATCTGGTTCCGGCGCTGGTGACTTCGGTATCGCTGCGATTCTGATCGCGGCTGGCATCGCACTCATCGTTGGCGCCGTCGTTGGCATCGTCATTCTCACCTTTGCATCGGGCCGCGGCATCAAGGCCGCGCGCGCCGAGGCCGACCGCATGATCGCTGATGCGAAGGCGCAAGCCGAGCTCGCCGCCGACGCGATGCGGAGCGAAGCGGAGAAGAAGGCGCGGGAGGTCGAACTGGCCGCCGAGAAGGCTGCGTCCGAAAAGCGCGCAACCCTCGATCGCGAGTCGAAGGCGTCGCAAGCGAAACTCGATGAGAGCCTCGCCCGCGCCGCGAAACGCGAGGAAACCCTCGACAAGAAACTCGAATCCATCGGACAGCGCGAGACCAAAATCGACTCGCGCGAGGCGGATCTCAAGCGTCAAGAAGATGAGTTGAAGCGCGCCTCCGACGAGAACGAGCGCACGCGCAACGAACTCCGCGGCGCGTTGTCGAAGGTTTCGGGATTGTCGCGCGAAGAAGCGCGCGAGCTCTACCTCACCGAAGTTCGCGAAGAGGCCGCCCACGATGGCTCCGCGCTGCGGCAGAAGCTCCTCGATGAGGCCGAGCGCGAAGCGAAGGGTAAGGCGCGCGAAATCACGCTCATGGCGATCCAACGCTACGCCGCCGAGAACGTCGGTGAGTCGACCGTGCGCTCGATCAAGATCACAAGCGAAGATATGAAGGGCCGCATCATCGGTCGCGAAGGTCGCAACATCCGCGCGATCGAGAAAGCGACCGGCGCGGACATTCTTGTTGACGATACGCCGGGCGTCATCAGCGTCTCGTGCTTCGATCGTGTGCGTCAAGCGATCGCCGCCGAAGCATTGCAGCGCCTCGTCGCCGACGGACGCATTCACCCAACGCGCATCGAAGAACTCGTCGAGCAGACGAAGCGCGACATCGAGGAGAAGATCGTCAAGGTCGGCAACGAGGCGGTCGTCGAGGCCGACGTCCGCGGACTTCACCCGAAGGTGATCGAAGCGCTCGGCAAGATGCACTTCCGTACGAGTTACGGCCAGAACGTGTTGCGCCACTCGGTCGAGGTCGCGTTCCTCTCACAAATGATCGCGGACCAACTTGGTTTGAACGGCGCAACTGCGCGACGCGCTGGACTTCTCCACGACATCGGCAAGGCGATGGACCACGAGATGGAAGGCGGTCACCCCGCGATCGGCATGGAATTCCTGCGGAAGTACGGCGAAAAGAGCGAAGCCGTGCTCAACGCGTGCGGTGGTCACCACGGCGATATTCCATCGACGACCGCGTACACGCCGATCGTCATGGCGGCCGACGCGATTTCGGGCGCACGCCCCGGAGCACGCCGCGAGTCGATGGAGATGTACATCAAGCGACTCGAGCAACTCGAAGGCATCGCGCGCGAGCAGCCGTTTGTCGATGAGGCGCACGCGATTCAGGCGGGTCGCGAAATTCGCGTCATTCTCAATGCGAAGAAGGCGGACGACGCGACAGCGTTCCAAATCGCGGAAGCGATTGCGAAGCGCGTCGAGGCCGAGATGACCTTCCCCGGCGAGATCAAGGTGACGGTGCTCCGCGAAACCCGCGCGGAAGCGATCGCTCGGTAAACGTGACGGAACTGTTCTGATGCAGTCTCGAGCCTTGCGCGTCGACCACGCGCGAGGCTCGATTTCTTTTTCCTCCCTTTCTCCGCGGAGGTATCGTGACCCAATGTCCACGGAAGAACCGCGAAGCGGTTGGACCATCTCCGACTCCGAGTGGAATGGCTTCGTCGAGCGATGTGAGCGTCAGGCGCGTCGGGGCGTGTACCTGATCCCCCTGCTCATGATCGTTCCGGTGCTCGTCTGCGCCGTGGCGTTCCTCAGCCTTGATCCATGGAACCGCTCGACCGGCGGCTCGGGATGGATCGGTCCATTGGGCCGACTGTTCTGGGTTGCCATCGTGCCGATCAACACGGTGCTCGCGATCAGAAACGTGCGCTCGCTCCGACGCTTCGCCCGTGCGGTCGCGCGCGTGCGCGTGGAGTGCGGCTGTGTCTGTCCGACGTGCGGCGATGCGTGCGCGCCGCGCAACGCCGATGGCTTCGCGCCACGCTGCCGTCACGGAATCTCGCGCGACATACAAGGCGCGCTTATCGAGTGCTGGGAAGCGCTCGCGCGTCGTGACATGCACGCGGTCGGCCGCCTCAACGCCAGTCTGCCGGCCTCCGATGCGCCACGTGGTGTACGTGCACGGCTTCAGCGCTTCGTTCTGCGCGGAAGTGCGGTCGCCGCCGACCCGGAACGACCGTTCGGCGAGCGCTATCTCGCCGGACTGCGCGCATCCATCGTCTTCATTCCGATGATGTTCATCTTCGCCTCGATGCCCACCCTGATGCCAACACTGATGGGTGGATCCTTCATGCCGGTGAAGGAGGTCATCCTTGCGCTTGGAATCGCGGTCGCCGCGCCGTTCTTCGCCATGTCGGGCGCTGCGCGTCCCGCGTGGCAGGAGCGCTGCCGCGCGTGCAGGCAATTGCTTGCGCGCGTGCGCCCAGTGCACTGCACCGAGTGCGGCTCGGATCTCTCACGGCCCGCAGCGGTCGAGAGCGTGGCGCAGATCAAGCAGTGGAGGTTTCTCGGGGTTGGAGTCGCGATCTTCGCGTGCACGCTCCTTGGATCCATGGCGTTCTCGCTCGGGCTCGGCTCGTCCCTGCTGCCGACGCCGATCCTCGTCTGGATCGCGCCCTACACGGGCACTTCGAGCGCGCTCAGCGAACTCGAGACCCGCGCGCTCTCACCAGAGGACCGTTCACGACTCGCCCAGATGCTCATCAGCCGCGCGGAGCCGGGTACGAACTTCGGCATCGGAACCGGGCGACGGTCTCATCGCTCGAGCAATCTCGTGCTGCCCGCGGTTACCGCTGGCGACCTTCCCGAGTCGGCGATCGACGACGCACTGCGTGCGATCGTCCGGTTGGACGCCACGATCAGGCAAACTTCAGACGGCTCGCAGTTCATCCTCACGCCAACGTTCGGTAGCGATCTCTTCGACCGCGCGGGCGACATCTGGGTGGTGTTCCGCGGCGTCTCTTTCGCCGACATTAACGCTCAATCCACCGAGCCCATCGGTGCATCCACCAATCCGATCGACCGATGGTCCGTCGATCCGATCTGGCGCGACGGCTTCCAACGGCAGAGTCACCCAACGGAGTTTGCGGTGGCTTGCCCCGAAGAACCGCTTCGAGCCACATCAATCGCAACATGGAAAGCGACCGTCGTGCTGCTGCCTTTCGCACAGCGGCCTGTCTTCTCGTTGAGCCCGGACGGCAGCGTGGTCCTTCCAACTGGAACGATCCGTTCGATCGATCTTGAGGGGACGCTTCAGTTGAATGACTGAGTTGAGAGGCTGATCGCGTGCCGTTCGCTCACGCCGGCTTGCGATACGTCATGCGCAGAAGATTTCCTGGCGGCACATACTCAACCTCGGTCATGTACGCCTTGATGAGCATGACGCCGCGGCCCGAAGGAATCTCGAGGTTTTCGTCTTCGGTCGGATCAGGAATGGTTGCTGGGTCAAAGCCTGGCCCTTCGTCCTCGACCTCGAAACTTGCGCGCGTGTCGTCGATGTAGGCACGGAAGTGAACCGACTTCTTCGGGTCGCTTCGGTTTCCATGTCGGAACGCGTTCACGACCGCCTCTTCGATCGCCAGGCGGATGGCGAACTTGGCTCCATCGTCAAACCCGTGCGCGGCAAGCGCCGCCTCCGCTTCAGGATGGACGCGTTCAAGCCCCTCGCGCAATTCGCGCAGGGTGTGCTCGCAGCGGAAGGCCTTCACGGAATTCGCCATGGAGGTGTCACAAGATCGCGGCGTCGACGGACGAACTCAGACGAAACTCGCGACGGCGGTTTCGTAGGTATCGGAGATCGAGAAGATGCGATTGAGTTTGGTCATCACGAACGCCTCGTGGATGCGCGGCGTGATCTGGCAAAGACGCAGTTGACCGTCGCGGGCCTTCACGCGTTCGTTGACCTTCATCAACGTGCCGAATGCGGCCGACGACATGTGCTCGACGTTCTTGAAGACAATCACAACCTTCGGCCGGAACTCCGACTCGACGGCCTTGAGGATCTCCTCACCGATCTGATGGATATTCAGTTCGTCGAGGATGTTCCGATCGATGAAGTCGATCCGAATCAGATTGTCCGTCTTGCGCACGCTGATGTGGGATGACGCCATCGAGTGCTCCTGCCGGGAAATGCCGGCGCGCGCACCATAGCAGAGCGCGAATCACCGCGAAATTTCGGCAAAGTACGCCGAAAAAGACAACCGGCGGCGATGACTCGCCGCCGGTTGATGCTTGTCGCACGTTCGGTGTCAGCCACCGATGTTGTTGAGTTGATCCATGAGACCTGGGAAGAGGATGTCCTCGTTCTCGCTCTGGATCACGATCTCAGGTCGCATCAGCATGACGACGGTGAGTTCGGTTTCAGCATCGATACGGTTGGTGAAGAAGCGATTGACGATCGGAATCTTCGAGAGAACCGGCACGCCGGCCTCGATTTCGACTTCTTCAAAGCGGCGCTGACCGCCCATGAGGATCGTGCCCTTGTCGGGAACGCTGACCGTCGTGCGAATCGATTGCACCTGAATTTCAGGGAGCTGAATCGCGGCGCTGAAGTCGCTGCCACGACCACCAGCCGTGCCCGTTCCACCGACTGCACCCTGCACTTCTTGGGTGTCGAAGCCGAGGACGGTGCTGGTATCGAACTGCACGGTCATCGTCACGTAGCGACGATCGGATGAGATGACGCCTTCGACGTCGAGGACGAAGCCGTCCTGAACGACGCCGACCTGCGGCTGGAATGCACCGCTGGCGTCGCCCGCGACCGGCGTGAGGCCGGAGATGAACGAGATCTGCTTCGCAATCGTGATGAACGAGCGCTGGCCGTTCATCAGCGTGAGGCGCGGTGCGGTGAGCACGACGCCGCGCTGATCAGCCTGCGTTGCCTGGATGAGGAGGTCAACCTGAATGTCATCCATGTAGCTGAAGCCGGTCGTCGCGGCCGCAGCACCAGAGCTGAGGATCGTTCCACCGATACCGGGGACAGCGCCTTGGAGCGAGTCGAGGATGCCCGTTGAATCCTGCGTGAATCCAACTGGCGTGAAACCCGACTGGCGGCGGATCGGCGAACCAACTGGTCCGAACTGGTAGTCGATACCACCGTCATCGTTCGGAATACCAATCGCAGAACCGGTCGGGACGGTGTTCTGGAACGAGCCGTCTTCCGCAACCTGATCCCACGAACCGAAGATCACGGGATCCTTCAACTGACCCTTCGTTCCACCATCCTGGAAGAAGAAGTCGCTGAGGTTGAAGTTCGGATCGGCGGCGCGCGCCTGATCGAACATGCGATTGTTCGTATTGAAGTAGATGTCGAGGTCCACGCCGATCTGCTCGAACCAATCGCTCGTGACGCCGATGACGCGCGCCTCGTAATTGATCTGGAGCGCGCGGATCGAGCGGAGCTGCGTGAGCAAGCCTTCGATATCGCGGTGATTGCGCGCGGTATTCGTGATGATCAGGTTGCCGTTGAGCTCCTGAATCTTGCCGGTGTCGCCACCGTTGTCGACCCAGTTGTCCGGGTCGACCTGATCCTGAATGATCGTGGTGATCTGTTCGATGAGTTCTTCACGGCTCTTGCGTTCCGGATCTTCACCCGGGTCGCCGATGATGCCGCCGCCGCCGCCGCCGCCGGATCCACCGCCGCCGCCGCCGAAGCCACCACCGCCGCCGCCGCCACCACCGAAGCCGCCGCCGCCACCGCCGCCGGTGCCACCACCGCTACCGCCCTGTCCCTGGCCGCCCTGCGAAAGCGCGGAGCTCAGGTTGAAGTCAGGCGCGTTGTCGAAGTACGGCACTTCAAAGAGAAGGTCGCGGATGTCGTAGACGATCGTGATCGTCTTCTTGCGGAGTTGCTCCGAGGAGCTCACGACGACCACGCCGTCCTCGACGGAATAGTCGGGGCGATCGCTCTCGTCACCGAGCTGCTCCACGACGCGCTTGAGCGCGACTTCCGCGGGCACATTGTCGAGCGTGAGCGTGATGGGGTCTTCCGGGCGAACGCCGATCGTCTCGAGCGCCTTCCAGTCGGGGTAGAACTCCACGCCGCTGACCTGGTTCATGTAGCTGAAGACCTGGTCGAGCTGGTTGTTGTTGAAGTTGACGGAGACCGCCTTCTGCATCGCCGCCATCGCCTGGCGATTGACGGTGCTCTCGCGGTAGCCGCTTGCGCGATCGCGCATGCGCATATCCGAAAGGGATGGCCAGTCTTCTGGATACTCGAGGAGGCCGGTCGTCGAACGCGCGCCGGGGCCGGTGATATTCGGCATCGGGGGAACGGAACGCTCGAGGATTTCCTTCGAGAAGTTCGTGTAGGCCTCGCTGCGACGCTGTTCCGTTTCGCTGTAGCTGCGGTAGACCGCGCTCGTCTTGAGAGCGGCGCGGAGCGCCTGCGCGGCGGGGTTGTTCGGATCCAGGAGCAGGATCTCGTCGCAAACCTGAATCGCTTCTTCGTACTTCAACTCCATCTGAAGTTGACGCACACGGATGAGGCGCTCATTGATCGCCTTTTGGCGCTTCTCTGCCTCTGCGGCAGCGCGCGTGCTGCGCTCTTGATTCGCGGCCTCACGGCTGTCGTGCTCTGCGAGCGCGGCGGCATTCGCCGCTGCGGTACGAACTGCGTCGTAGCGCGAGTCGAGGGCCTCGATGTGGCTGTTGAACTCGGCGGCGGGGAAGACGCTCTTCTCACGCGTCATCGCCTGCTTTGCCTGCAGGAGCGTGCGCTCCGCGTCGGCGAATGAGCCCGAGATCGCAAATTCATCGGCACGCTTCATCGATGCTTCGAGCTGAACGATCGCGCGCTGCTTGCGGATCTCGAGATCGGCACCAACGTCGTTGATGAGCGAGCCCTGATCGAGCGCCGCTTGTGCGCGCTGCATCTGCTTCATCGCTTCCGCGTCGCCAGGAACAGCGGTCTGGAGGGTCGACCAGAGATCGATCGCCTTCTTCCACTCGCTGCGAGCCATCGCTTCGCGCGCGGCGGTGCGCATCGATTCGATTTCAGCGGCGGATGGGCCCGACTGCGCGACCGGGACTTCCGTGACCGGTGCAGGAGCGGGTTCCGTCGCTGGTGCAGGAGCGGGTTCCGTCGCTGGTGCAGGAGCGGGTTCCGTCGCTGGCGCCGGCTCCGGAGGAGCATCCTGCGCGAACGCGGAGTTGGTCCAGGCCGAAGTTCCGACGAGTGCGACCGCGATGAAACCGACGGCGGTCCGAGTGAAGAGCGGACCACTCTGCGTCGAGATGAAGGTCGCCTCGTTCTGCTTGCTGCGCTGCATTCTTTGGGACTCCTGAAGTGCCTGTGAAAAG
>CAIWCL010000386.1 GCA_903911205.1 uncultured bacterium | reverse complement strand
GTAAACCGCGCCTCCATCTTCTGACCCACCCTGAATGGTGGACGCCCGCACCCCTCACCGCCTCTCAGCGGTTCGATCGCGCTTTGAACGGGCGCGCAGCTGCCGCCCGCCGCGCTCAGCTTGCCCTGCTTGGTCGGGGCAATCGCACCCAACCGGACGGGTAGACCCGGCCACAACAGACGGTGTATTGGGCTGGACTTCGGCAGGCTGGGCTTGCCGGCACGAGGCCTCTAGAACCAAGTGAGCTTTGTACGATGTGTGGTCTGTTTGCATCACTTGGCTACGAACCCGATCCTCGACGGATCGATATCGTCTCACACCGAGGCCCCGATGGCAGGGGCTGGCGGATCTTCGACACGGCCCAAGGGCCGCTCGCCCTGGGACACCGGCGTCTTTCGATCATCGACCTTGAGGAGCGTTCGCTCCAACCCATGGCGAGCCCAGACGAACGCTACTGGATGGTCTACAATGGCGAGGTCTACAACTATCGCGAGATCCGCACCGAGCTCGAGCGACGTGGCGTCGCCTTCCGCACGGAGTCGGACAGCGAGGTCCTTCTCCAAGCCTACATCGCTTGGGGGGAAGATGCGCTGCACAAGTTTATGGGCATGTTCGCGTTCCTGATTTGGGATGCGCGCGAACAGATCCTCTTCGCAGCCCGCGACAGGTTCGGCATCAAGCCGCTATTCTTTGCTCATTCCCCGCGGGGGATTGCATTCGGCTCGGAGATCAAACAGCTGCTCGACCTGCCGGGTACTGAGCGGCGGATGAACCTCCCGCGAGTATGGGATTTTCTTGCCGCTGGTTATACCGACCACTGCTCCGACACGATGTTCCATGGCGTCGAGCAACTGCGCGGCGGTGAGTCGCTACGTCTAGACCTGCGTAAATGGAGGCTCGGCGAATCGCTTCCGATCAAACGCTACTACGACATCCCGCGCGAGCGCGGACCGGAACTGAGCGAGGCAGAGGCGACTGAAAAATTCCACGAACTGTTTGTGGACTCGGTCAAGCTGCACCTGCGCTCCGACGTCCGCGTCGGCTCCTGCCTATCGGGTGGGCTCGACAGTTCCTCGATAGTCTGCGTGATGGATCAGCTGTTGAAGTCGAAGGGCGACCCGAGCCCGATCCACACCGTGAGCGCCTGCTATCCCAACAAGGAAGTCGACGAAAAGCCGTTCATGGACATCGTCGTCCAGAACGCCAACACAGAGCCGCACTTTGTCTATCCGAGTGCCGACAACGCTTTCGCGTTGGCCGAGAAGATCACATGGCACCAAGACGAGCCATACGGATCGACCAGCATCTATTCGCAATGGTCGGTGTTCGAGGAGGCCCGCCGCCAGAAAATTAAGGTCATGCTGGATGGACAAGGTGCCGACGAGCAACTGGCTGGCTATCATGGGAGCTTCTACTACTACGCCCAGTCGCTCATCAATCAGAGGCAACACCTCGCTTTCGCTCGTATGGTTTACGAGCGTTGGCGCAAGCACGGGCTGTGGCCGCCAGACCAACTGAAGAACCTGTTAGGGCATCGTGCCCCGCCATGGGCCATTCGCTACGCCCGCCAGGTCGCGCCGGTCGACCGGTCGGGTGACGGGTGGATGGGCAGCGCCTTACTCGATACCGCCAAACCACCTTCGGGTGGTGGCTTGGCCGAGGTTATGGCGCGGGATTCGCTCGCGCCGATCGAAGATATCGGCCAACTCTGTGTGGCGTTTGTCAAAGGCGCGAGCCTGCCCATGCTGCTGCGGTACGAGGACCGCAACTCAATGGCGCATTCGATCGAAGCCCGCGTGCCATTCCTCGATCACCGCCTTGTCGAGTTCACTATCTCGCTGTGGAACCAACACAAGATTGTCGGAGGCGACACTAAACGCGTGTTGCGGTCGGCGATGGCCGGAATACTGCCCGAGGCCGTGCGCCAGCGTCACGACAAGCTCGGCTTCGCGACGCCCGAGACCGCATGGTTTCGCGGAGCCCTGAAGCAGATGGTGATCGACGGTGTTGAGGAAACGCTGTCGCGCTACCCGGGATTACTCAACGCCGACGAGACTCGCGCACTGATGTCGGCCGCACTTGATGGTCGGCGTCCGGTCGATTTCACGCTCTGGCGGATTGTAAACGTCGGGGTCTGGGGGCGGATCTTCAACCTATCGCTGTGAGCGATAGGTCTTCGCGCTGGCAGGTGATGTCGATCGGGAGGCGCAATACGGGAGCGCCCCCGATAACGTTCTGATCAGACCAGAGCTTGAACGTCAGGGCGTTGTGCGCCACAGCGCCCTTCGGGCCCATGACCTCCACGTGAATCTGATAGATGAACGGCCGCCAAGCTAACTGACCAAGCGC
>CAIWCL010000385.1 GCA_903911205.1 uncultured bacterium | reverse complement strand
CGAAGACTCGTTTCCATTCACGTGCATTGTCCCCCGCTCGCTCGCGAGTGCTGAGAGTAAGGTCCCTCTATGCCACGCAACATCCCTGTCGGAAACGGCGAAATGCTCGTCGCGTTCGACGATCAGTATCGGATGCGCGACCTCTACTGGCCGCACGTCGGGCAGCCGAATCACACCGGCGGCCATCTGCAGCGCTTTGGCATCTGGGCCGACGGACAGTTCGCTTGGATCGATTCACCAGGTTGGACGCGCGACCTTCGCTACAAGCCCGACACGATGGTGACCGAGGTGCGCCTTCGCCACGAGCGACTTGGCGTCGAGGTGCTCTGCAACGACGCGGTCGATTACTGGAGCCCGGTGTACTTCCGCCGAGTTGTCGTCACCGACATCCTTGGGAAGCCGCGCGACGTGCGCGTCTTTTTCCACCACGACATCAGCGTGAACGAGTCGCCCGTCGGCGATACGGTCATGTTCGATCCGCAAACCGGCGGACTCGTCCATTACAAAGACAACGTGTACTTCCTTCTGAACGGCTGCTCATCAGGCCGTTTCGGTATTGATCACTGGGCGACAGGCGCGAAGCGCATCGGTGATGCCGAAGGCACTTGGCGTGACGCTGAGGATGGCTTGCTCTCGCGGCACTCGATTGCGCAAGGCTCCGTCGACTCCACGATTGGCTTCGGAATTGCGCTCGCTCCGTGGGGTTCAGGCTCCATGCACTGCTGGCTTGCGGCCGGTCGTACGCACGAACAAGTTGTCGCGCTCAACGACAAAGTGCGCATGAAAACGCCGCAGCGCATGATGGATCGCACCGAGGCGTATTGGCGACTTTGGGCGTTGAAAGAGCCGCTTGATTTGTCGCCGCTGCCCGAGCGCTTGCGCGACATGTTCGTGCGAAGCCAAGTGATTTGCCGGACGCAGATCGACAACAACGGAGCGATCATCGCCGCGAACGACTACGACATCACGCACTTCGCGGGTGATACGTATTCCTATATGTGGCCGCGCGACGGCGCGCTCGTTTCGCATGCGTTGGTGCTTGCCGGTCACGGCGAACTCTCTCGGAATTTCTTCCGCTTCTGCGAGAAGGTCATTACGAAGGATGGCTACTTCCTTCACAAGTACAACCCGACCGGCACGCTTGCATCAAGTTGGCACCCGTCGGTGCTCGATGGCGAACGCGTGCTTCCGATCCAGCAAGACGAAACATCACTGGTGATTTGGGCGTTGCGGCGACACTTCCAAGTCTTCCGCGATGTCGAGTTCATCAAGACGACCTACAACACACTCGTTGTTGAACCCGCAAACTGGATTCTGCGCTATCGCGATCACAACGGCCTTCCACTTCCGTCGTGGGATCTTTGGGAAGAGCGCCGCGGCGTGCATCTCTTTACGGTGGCGTCGACCATCGGTGCACTCAAAGCCGCGGCGAGCTTCGCGCAAGACATGGGTGCATACGACCGCGCGAGTGAGTTCAACGAAGGTGCTGAACGAATGCGCGGCGCGATGATTCGCCACATGTGGGAGCCTGAGCGCGGGCGATTCGCGCGCATGGCAACGCCGCTCTCGGATGGCACCTACCGACTCGACATGACGATCGACTCGAGTGCCTACGCGCTCTTCGCATTTGGCGCGATGGACGCGCGCGACCCGAAGGTCGTGTCGATGATGGAGGCCGTGCGCGAGCGACTTTGGGTGAAGACCCACATCGGCGGCCTCGCTCGCTACGAGAACGATTACTACCACCGCGTGGAGCACACGAACCTGAAGGATGTCCCGGGGAATCCGTGGGTTATCTGCACCTTGTGGGTCGCGCAGTGGCTGATCGATTGTGCAGAGACGGTCGAGCAACTCGAACTCGCGCTTCCCTATCTGCACTGGACCGCCGATCGCGCATTCCCGTCGGGCGTTCTCGCCGAGCAATTCGATCCCTACACCGGGGCACCTATGTCCGTAAGCCCGCTGACCTGGTCGCATGCGACGGTCATGACCGTCACGATCAAGTACCTCCTGAAGCATGCGCAACTGACTGGCCGACCGTCCGGGAGCCTTGCCGAGCGAGCGTTCGGAAAATCGCGATGATGAGGGCTGCTTCCTGCGAATCTATCGCGGGAATCCCCCGAACCCCCGCTGCCGCAAGAGCTGCGGTCGCGTCCGTTTTTCACCACTCGCCTCGGTGCTCGTCCGGCTTTCGCGCTCTTCGCGCCCAACCACCATGCTTCCTCTTGACCGGCAGTTTGCAGATTCGATTGACGGAGTTTCTCGCGCACTCGCCGAGTGGTCGCTAGGACTTTTGTTCGAACGGAATCCCGGCCTCGAGGCGCGGTACGGAAGCCAGGCTCGTCCACTTTGGAAGGGCGAGATGTCGAATCGGCTTCAGTATCTCGCCGAAGCCATCGCGGCCGATCGCGTCGGTATTTTCCTCGAGAGCGTCGAGTGGGCGCGCGCCGCGTTTCTCGCGCGCGAGATGGAGCCCAACGATTTGCTCGAGAGTTTGAAGGCGCTCGAAGAGACTGTGCGGGCGGAACTCCCCGCGCAAGTTGCCTCGCGCGCGGGTCGGTTTATTGCGGAAGGTATTGCCACGCTCGAACGTGCGCCGCGTGATGACGGCGTTGTTGCCAGTTTGCTCGACGAACCGTATGTCGATGGCACCCGCGCGCGGCTCTATTTGATGCACATGCTCGAGCGCAAGCAGGCGAAGGCCGTTGACGTGCTGCTTGAGGCGGTGCGCAGCGGAAAGAGCGTGGCGGACGTGTACGAGAGCGTGATCGCACCGGCACTCGTCGAAGTTGGCCGCATGTGGCACCTGCGCGAAGCGACGGTTGCGGATGAACACTACGTGACGACTGCGACGCAAGCAGCGATGTCGGTGTTGCGCGCGAAGTTGCCGGCGGGAAACTCGAATGGAAAGTGGGCTCTTGCCGCGAGTGTTGGCGGCGACCTCCACGACGTTGGTATTCGCATGGTGTCTGACTTGCTCGAGTCGGATGGTTGGCAGGTCGACTGCCTCGGCGCGAACATGCCGACGATCGACATCCTCGATCACATCCGCGATGACGTTGCCGACACAGGCGACGGCACGGCGAGCCGCGTGAAGTTCGACTTGATCTGTTTGTCAGCGAGTACTGGACTCGCGGTTCGTTCGATCGCGGATGCGATTGCCGCGATCCGCCGTGAATGCGGCACCGACTGCCCCGCAATCCTCGTCGGCGGCGGTCCATTCCGCGCGATTCCAGATCTCTGGAAAGTCGTCGGCGCCGACGGATGTGCGTTGAGCGCCAGCGACGCCGTCCGCGCTGCCGCCCGCGTGTGCGGGTGAGGCGGGCGGGGAGGCGGGCGTTCCATGCGCGCGCCATTCGTTCTCGCGTCGACCCACCGCTACACTTCGCGCCCGATGTTGGCCAACATCCCACTCTCTGCGGAAGAACGTTTGCGCGCGCGCGTGGTTGAGCGCTGCGAGCGTTGTCGCACGGAGCGCGCGGTTGGGTCATCCACCACCTGTCGCTGCAGTGAACCCGCGTGGAAGCCGTTCTGTACGCGCTGCGT
>CAIWCL010000384.1 GCA_903911205.1 uncultured bacterium | reverse complement strand
GCGCAGCGGCCGTAACGGCCAAGTTGCGTGTGCCGACGGGCATCGAGTTTGACGCAGACAACAACCTCTATATTGGCGATCGCGTCAACGGCCGACTGCGGCGAGTCGATGCCTCCTCGGGTGTTATCGAATCGGTGTTCGCCGATGACACGCGCCCATCGTGGCCATCCAACGCAGCCATTGCTGGTACGCGTACGCCGACCTATGTGGCGACCGACGGCGCTGGCAATGTCTACTACGTCGAGTGGCGCGGCAATCGCGTCATGCGCTGGAACAAGGCCAGCAAGGCGGTTGAGGTGATTGCTGGAACCGGCACGTCGGGATTCTCCGGCGATGGTGGCGCTGCCACCTCCGCGCAACTGGCCGCGCCGCTAGGCCTCGCGGTGGATTCTGCGGGGAATGTCTACGTCGGCGCCTCAGGTCGGATCCGTCGCATCACGGCGTCGGGCACGATTTCCACAATTGCGGGTATTGGGCCGTCTTCTGCGACGACGGCAGCTCCGCCGCTCGGCGACGGCGGACCCGCAACCGCGGCTTATCTCTTGCCGCACGAGCTTGCCGTACGGGGTTCGAAGCTCTACTTCACCGATGAAGCCTCGAGCACAATCCGCGTTATCGATCTTGTGACCGGTGTTATCACGCGCGTCGCGGGCAACGGGTTGAGTGGTCTGGTCAAGGACAGCGGTCCAGCGACCGACACCCCGCTAGGCCAGATCTGGGGACTTGCCGTCGATCGCGGTGGTTCGGTGTTCTTCGCCGAGGCCAATACCCATCGCGTCATGCGTGTCGACGGTACCAACGGCTCTATCTCGCGCGCGATCGGCGGTCAACGCGGTTTTGGCGGTGATGGCGGAATGGCCTTCGCTGCGGCCATCAGCACTCCGCAAGGGGTGGCCATCGACCGACGCGGCAATCTTTACTTCGCTGATCGCAGCAACAACCGTATCCGTGTGGCGTTGTGTTTCGCGCCGCCGGAAGACGGGCAGGCGTCAGACTGCGAAGTTAGACCGTCAGCCGCCGGTGTGCGTCGAGTCTTGGTGTCTTGGTATCAACCGGGCGCATACAACTGCGTCGCCGGCGGTGCGTGGGCAGGCCCTCGCGCCTCTACCGGTGCTGAATGGATTGCCCCGTTGGTGAACGGCGTCAATCGCTACACGCTGACTTGTAACACCTCCGAATCGGCGAAATTCACCGTGGAGTCGGTGGTCGACACCACAGTTGTGACGACCAAGGCGATCGACCCGGCAACCGACTCGAAGAGCACGAAGGCGCCGGGCGCGAGCTCCACGCCGACCGTGACCGTCCCGTCGCAGTCGCTGTTCATCGGTCGAAGCGGCGTCTCGGGTGGTGACTCGTCGGGCGCGGGTGATGCCAGCGACGGCGAGGCCGGTGTGGCGTCGGCGACGACGAAGGCGACTACGGCGTTCGGCAGTGCCACCGATGCCAACACGGGCAGTCGGTATGTGGTGCTGGGTGGTCCAGCCGACGCGTCGGGTCTACAGCCGTGGCGATTGGAGTACCGTGACTCGGGCGATGCGCTGATTTCGGCTCGCGAGCTGCGCTCGATGGCCGAGGTGATCTGGCGCTCGAACGAGGCTGCGGGTACGGCCTTGCCGACTACGACGCAGGTCGCGGTCTGTGCCAATCAGGTGTGGACGGCGCAGGACGGCTATCAGATCGCGGTGGGCGGCAGTGACCTGTCGTTGCAGAGCGGCTGGCAGGGCGAAGCCGCTGTGAGCGGCGGCGCCGAGGCCACGCTGATTGCGGGGCTGAGTTGTTCTGGCGCGGGTGTGAGCGTTAGCGGCTACAGCTTCGGCGTCAGTGCCCAGGGTCCGGCCCTGAGTCGCGGTCAGGTTGATGCCTCCGCGTTTGACATCGTCTTCGATGCTCGTGGCACCGAGGTGTCGCGCAGCGTCAAGCCGGTTAAGGTCTCGGTGCCCGAGATCTGCAGTGCCGGCCGAGGTAACGCCTCGACGCAGCGCTTCTGCGAAGCTTGGAGCAAGGCAGCCTCCGGTCCCTGACGCTCCGTAGGGGCTGACGGGCGGTCAAGGTCCGCCGACACGAACCCGATTGCGCACTGCGCAATCGGGTTTTTGTTTGGCATTGCGTACACTGCACCGCAGTCAATGCGGAGGTGATCGATGTCGGAGTCGTTCGAACTCTATGACCTCAAGGTCGAGGTCGTGGCGCCCGAGGGCGCGAAGATCTGGTGTGGGGCGAAACCCGGCGACCATTTCGTGTTGCAGGGTG
>CAIWCL010000383.1 GCA_903911205.1 uncultured bacterium | reverse complement strand
GTTCACGTCGTACTGCACGTACTGCAGCACTTCGCGCACGCTGTCGCCTTCGACGATCTCGTCGATCCACCAGTTGCCGTTGTCGTCGAGACGAATGTGGGCAACGTGCGTATCGCCGAAGAGATTGTGCAAGTCACCAAGCGTCTCTTGATACGCGCCGACAAGGAACGCGCCGAGGAAGTACTCGTCGCCGTCCTTGATGTCGTGCAACTCCACCCACTTCTTCACGTCGTGATCGTCGACGAAGCGGTCGATCTTGCCGTCCGAGTCGCAGGTCATGTCGGCAATCGTCGCCTTGCGCGTTGGTCGCTCGTCAAGGCGATGGATCGGCATGATCGGGAACAACTGGTTGATCGCCCAGATATCTGGAAGCGACTGGAAGATCGACAGATTGCAGAAGAACGTGTCGGTGGTGTTCGACTCGAGATCCTCGAGTTCTTCGGGCATGCTCGGCATGTCCTTCGCCTTGTCGCGCACCTTCGCACACGTCGCCCAGAACATCCGCTCGGCAAGCGCGCGGTGCTCAAGGCTCATGTAGCCGACGGAGAAGAGGTTCATCGCCTCATCGCGCGACTGCAGTGCGTCGTGATAGCACTCGAGCAGACGACGCTCCGTCACCGTGTTGTACGCCTCGAAGAGGTCGACGATCGGACGCGGCACTTCACCGTGTTCGTCCTTCGAAACACTCTCCAACGACGGCGGCACAGTGAATCGATCAAGGCGATTCGCACCGAGCACGTCGAAGATGAGCACGCTCTGCTGCGCGACCATCGCGCGGCCCGATTCCGTCACGATCGTCGGATGCGGGACACCTTCTTCGTCGCAGACCGACATGATCTTGTAGACAACGTTGGCCGCGTATTCCTGCAGCGTGTAGTTCGTCGAGAACTCGAAGTTCGTCTGGCTGCCGTCGTAATCGATACCAAGACCGCCACCAACGTCGAGATAGCGCATGCCTGCGCCCATCTTCGCGAGTTCCGTGTAGATGCGCGCGAGTTCGTTCACGCCAGTCGAGACTTGACGAATGTCGTGAATCTGCGAACCCATGTGGCAGTGCAGCAGTTGGAGGCAATCCTCCATGCCGCGCGCACGCAGGTATTCGAGCACGTCGATCACTTCGGTGAGCGAAAGACCGAACTTCGCCTTCACGCCCGACGAGTGACGCCAGCGCCCCGCTCCCGGCGTCGCGAGATTCACGCGCACGCCGATCTTCGGACGGATTTGATACTTCTCGGCGTACTTCACGATGAGGCGAAGTTCCGCGAGGTTCTCGATGACCGGAATGATCGTGCGACCAAGCTTCGCCGCGAGCGTGACGAACTCGATGTAGCGGTCTTCCTTGAAGCCGTTGCAGATGATGAGGCGCTCGGGCGAATCGCTCGTGAGGCCCATGACCGCGAGCAATTCCGGCTTCGAGCCGACCTCAAGACCGAACCCGTACTGCGCACCGCATTCGCGGATGTCGTGCACCACGCGACGCTGCTGGTTCACCTTGATAGGGTAGACGGCGTTGTACTTGCCCTTGTAGCCGTTCTCCTTGATCGCGATGTCGAACGCGTCGTGCAGATCGCGCAGGCGACGGTGCAAAAGGTCGGTGAAATGAAGCAACACAGGCGTACGCAGTCCACGCTCGCGAAGCCCCTTCACGACGTCGAAAAGGTTGACCTCGCGGCCGGGCGTGCGCGTTGGGCGCACAAGCACCTCGCCAGACTTGGAGATTTCGAAGAAGCCCTTGCCCCAACCACGCAGGTTGTAAAGATCAGCCGCATCATCGACCGTCCATGGGTCGATGCCAGCTTTCACGCGCGCCGTTGCGGCGACACCAGTGGTCGGCGAACTCGCGTTCGAATTCGTGATCGGAGTCGTGAGCGGAGTAGAGGGAGGAAGAACCTGAGACATCGAAGTCTTGTGCATCCTTTCGCGGTACTGGCGTCTCCTGCGAGGGCGAACTGAGGTGCCTCGCGTCGACGAAGGGGAGACGGACGCACGGTGCTCGGTGCAATACCGAACACTCGTGCAGACTGCTGCCAGTTGTTGCGATCTTCAGTCGGGGCCGTGTCGGTGCGGGGATCGGTCCGTGCAACCGACTTGGCCAGTGCGGATCCTGCCGGAGCGCCGCCGCTCGTTCAATTCGCGGCTGGCGGTGACAGAACGGACACTATAGGGCCTCATGGCGCGCCCCCAAAGGAAGTGCAACCAATTCTCGCGGAGAAAATGTTTGGAATCAGTCAGACCTCGGGCATACTGACGACGTCCGAGTTTCGACGGGCGATCCCCTCTCGCTCACGCACAAGCGCAACTCCGTCCACTGTTGCGAGTGTGTAGGTCGAACCGCTCGTTCCCGCCCTGCTTCCGGTCCCCTTCCTCCGGTCCCTCCCATGCTGACTTCCCACTCCTCGGCGCTCGCCACCCTCTCGCCTTCGCGACACGCGTTGCTCGTTTCCTCGCTCACGCTTGCGGCGATGGCAGTCTTTCCAACCGCGCGGACACACGCCTTCGGCCCCTCGTGGGAAGGCGATCTCATCGAGGACGCCAAAGACTCCGCAACAACGGCCCAGCTCATCTCGACCGGTGGTCCGGTGTTGAACATCAGTGGAACACTCGGCAGCTCCCCGCTGCAAGGCCCCATTGACTTCGTCGACATGTATCTGATCCGCTTGGAGAACCCAGGCATCCTCCGCATCTCTACCGCGGGCGGCGCGTTCGGCGGCGACGCTGCCTTCGACTCGCAGCTCTTCCTCTTCCGAGCGGGTGGTCCTCCGGATAGCCTCAAAGCCGGCGGTCTCCTCGCGAACAACGATGCCGACGACGGACTGAACGGCTCGCTCATCGGTCCGGCGGCGACGGATGGCTCCGGCTTCGTCGTCAACACGCCCGGTCTCTACTTCATCGCCATCAGTGCATTCGGTACCAATCCGTTCACCACTGGAGGCGACCCGATTTGGGGCGCACTCAACGTCCCCGGACAAATCCGTTACGGCGAGGGCGCAGATCTCGCGGGCTGGAGCGTCAGCGGACAACCCGCGAGCGGTTCCTACTCGATTCGCGTCGAAGGGTTCTCTGGCGTGAGCGTCCCTGCTCCGGGCGCTCTTGCGATCCTGAGCCTCGCCGGAATCGTGGGGCCACTCACGCGCCGCCGCCGCTGACAGCGCTGCTTCCCTCTGTGTCCGGTTCGATCGACACGCCTGCTTGCGCCGCCATCGCGCGAATCGTGGCGAGAAGCGACGCGGATTCGCGCGTCATCGTCGCATCGGCACCCTTCTTCGCTCGCAGAATCTGCTCCGATTCGAACGCGTTCGCATGGGCACGCGGAAGATCGCCCGTGCGAAGTTGCATGCGCGCGAGGTTGTAACGCGTTCGACCGACGCGCCAATCGTCGCGCGGCACAATCTCGAGCAGTGCTTCAAGAGCCTGCTCATACTGCGCCACCGCCGCGCCTGCGTCGTCACGCGCGGCGGAAAGCGTCGCGCGACCATGCAACAAACCCACGCGAATGACGTTCGCAGCGTTCGTGTCGGGGAAATATGTGCTTCGACGGATCGCCTCGTCGAGCATCGACTGCGCCTCATCAAGCCGCTGCTGCGCACGAAGCGCGCTCGCGAGATGCCGCATCGTTTCGACGGTGTCAACGTCCGCATTTCCGAGCGCTCCTTCGCGCAAGGTCAGCGCACGGCGATAAGTCGCCTCTGCCAACGCGTACTCCTGCAGATTGAATTGCAGGCGCGCGAGTGCGAACTCCGTCTCCGCGAACTGTGCCGCAGAAACCTCGCCGCGTCGAAACCCATCTTCCTGCACACGATGCGCCTCTTCGATCGCCGATCGCGCCCGGACTGCGTCGTCGAAACCAAGATGAATCAACCCAAGAGTTCGAAGCACACCTGCAAGTTGATACGGTTCATCTACGAGTTCCGTACTCACTTGCTGTTCCACGAGGCCCAGGAAATCGTCGATTCCCATCGAACTTGAGCCTGCACCAGTTTCGGGATTCGCCGAGCCAAGAGCCTTCTGGAAACTCGCGAGTGTTCGCACACTCCGCACACGCTCGCGTTCGGCGTTTTGATAGGCAAAGAAGAGTGAAACGCCCGCAGCAATGATCGTGACGAAGAGCGCACCTGCTGCACTCGCCGGAATCCAGTGTCGCCGCAGGTTCTTGCGAACGACGTAGACGAAACTGTCATCGCGCGCGAGGATGGGACGGCCATCGAGATGGCGAGAAAGATCTTCGACAAGCGCGTCCGCCGTGTCGTACCGCCGCGCAGGATCAGCCGCGAGCAGCCGCAATGCGATCACTTCGAGATCGCCATCGATCGACGCGTCGACGGTTCTGGGCCGTGGCGGATCGGACATCGTCTTCTGGACGACAAGTTCCGCAATCGATCGTGCACCCTCGAACGGTCGGCGACCACAAAGACACTCGTAGAGCATCACGCCGAGCGCGTAGAGGTCGCAGCGTGAGTCGATACCCGCAGGGTCGCCGGCAAGTTGCTCGGGCGCGGCGTACGCAAACGTGCCGAGGAACTCCCCAGCCATCGTCGCACCGCCAATCCGGTCACGATCTTGTTCGCGCGCTCGATCGACAGGCTGGCCGACCTCTGCGCCATCACCGGAAGGCTCTGCGATTCGCGCGAGGCCGAAGTCGAGAATGCGCGGTACTCCCTCACGATCGACGAGCACGTTCCCTGGCTTGAGATCACGATGAATCACGCCACGGCGATGCGCGTACGCCACCGCTTCGGCAACGAGACGAAAGAGTTCGACCAATCGGCGCGACGAAAGTCGACGGCTCCGTACAAACTCGTCGAATCGTTCACCCTCGACGAGTTCCATTGCAAACCATGGTTCGCCCGTGCGCGTCAGTCCCGATTCATACAGCGTGACGATGCCCGGATGTCGCAGATGCGCGACGACGTCGACCTCGCGCTCGAAGCGCAGGCGCTGTTTTTCCCCGGCGAACCGACCTCCAAGGAGCATCTTCACCGCGCAGGCGCGACGCGTCGCGAGTTGCTCCGCGTGGTACACCGCACCCTGTCCGCCACGATGAAGTTCGGCGCCAACGCGATAGCCGCGAATGGGTCCTTCGCTTTCATCACTCGGACCGCGCACATCACGCTGATCGAAGATTGGAGACTCGAGAGGCACCGGACGCGACGCTGCGACTGCCGCAATTTCCTCAAGGAACCCTTGATCCGTATCGAATCGATCCACTGCTCGCGCGCACAGCGTGCACGTCACCAAATGCGCCTCGAGCTGCGGATCGATTTCGAGGTCGCGATCATGCCTCGCAATCGCTGCGAGTTCGAGAAGATCCACCGGAAAGCGACCGCAGCCCGCAACGGGAACTGCACTCCGCGTGAGGTCACCGCCGCGCGTGGTCACGTCATCATCGCGAAACGGTTCGTCATTCCCCTTCACGCGTCGAGCCTGGCACTCGGCCGGCCACCAGCGCCCCAATCGCCCGGCGACTCCTCATACTCCGCCTCGAGCCGCTCAACGATATCGCGCAATTTCGCGGCAACTCTGCTCTTCGCGAGATACACATCGTGCGTCGACATGCCGAGATCCTCCGCGACCTGCGCCGGGCTCAAGCCGTGATAGACCAGCATTTCAAACGCACGAACAGTCTTTGGATCGGTTTTTGTTTTGGTCGCGAGTTCTTCCAATGCCTCGCGCAAGACTCCACGACGACGCTCCGCTTCATACGCGGCAGAGACACTCTGTTCGTCGTCGAGATCGATCATCGCGCTTTCGCCGCGCTCCACCTTCGCGACGCCACGACGTCGTTGCTGATCAATCATGCGATATCGCGCAATCGTCACAAGCCATGCACCGAGTCGCCCGCGTGTGCGGTCGTACTTTCCTTCGCGATACTCTTCGACGAAACGCACGATGGTCTCTTGCGCGATTTCATTCGCTCCCTCGTCTTTCATGCCGCAGTTTCGCGCGAACCCGACGAGAATCGGGCGATAGCGCCGATCAAATGCCTCCCAAGCCGCGGCGTTGCGCGGATCGAAGAGTCCGGCGAGAAGAGCGGTCGTGGTGCGATCAAGATCCATGGGTGAATCCTACCACTCGCGGCCGCCCTACCCAACACCGACCGAAGTCCTCGAGACAATGAATTTGCGCGAAGACTCGATTCGAGTCACGACGCTGCGTTGCGGCGAGAAACTCCTGAATGCCCTCAAAATCCCGTGAAAGCAGCAGTGCATGCCGCACTGAACGCCGCAGCTCAGGACGCCTCAAGACTTCCGTAACGACTCGGTGATCGAGACTTCATGAACCCGCATCGACAGCACATCGAGCGCCTGCTTCGCTTGGTGGAACTGGTTCGCATCAACCCCGCGCGGATCAACCGCGGCGGAAGCGCAAAGCGCGCGTACCGCAGTCATCGACGCTTCGAGTTCGCCGACGTACACCGGATCGAGTGCCGCACGAACACGCGCGAGCGCTTCCGAAATCCACTTGAGATCGAGTTCCGAATGCACGCGCAAGTCAATCACGCGATGCACCGTCATGTCGTCGCGCGCATGCTCGACGCTTTCGCGTTCCATGCGCTCGACTTCGTCGGCTGAGAGCCCGTAACTCGGGACCACTTGAATCGATGCCTCGCGACCACTGCGCTTCTCGACCGCACGCACCGAAAGCACACCATTTTGATCCACCGTGAATGCCACATCGATCTGCGGAATACCCGCGGGCATCGGCGGAATACCGCGTAAATCGAAGACTCCGAGCGAACGACAGTGCTGTGCCAGTTCACGTTCGCCTTGCAACACATGAATGCGAACGTTGGTCTGCCCGTCCTTCGATGTCGAGAAGTGTTCGTGCGCCTTCGATGGAATCGGGCTGTTGCGCATGATCAACTTCGCCATCGCGCCGCCGACGGTCTCAATTCCAAGCGAAAGCGGAATGACGTCGAGAAGGAGCAAGTCTTTTCGATTTCCACCGACGATGGCGGCCTGGACCGCTGCACCCAGCGCAACCACACGATCTGGGTCGAGTGCGACGTAGGGTTCTCGTTCGAAGAATCGTGCAACTGCGGCTCGCACTGATACAAGTCGAGTCGATCCGCCGACGAGCACCACGCGATCAATCTCGCGCACCGTCGTCCCCGCATCGCTGAGGGCACGGCGGCAGGCGGCGAGCGTTCGTTCGACAAAGGGAGCTGCCGCCGTCGCGAGTTCATCGGCGGTGAGCGACAGTGCGACGTCGTTCTCGCCGCAACGTGCGCGCTCGACCACCACCGCGCGATCGACGAGTACGACTTTCGCGCGCTCCGCGGCGGCAACGAGTTCCGCGCGTTCCGCTGCCGTCGTGGGTTCGGCCAGACCTGCCGAAATCCAATGCCCAACGATCGCGCGATCGATATCGTCGCCACCGAGCGCCGTATCGCCTGCTGTCGCGAGCACTTGGAAGCAGTCCGCGCCGGTGCCAATTTCCTCCGCGGGAACAATGTCGAGGATCGTGACGTCAAAGGTCCCACCACCAAGGTCGTAGACCGCGATCCGCTCGCTTCGACGCGACTGCCCGAAGCCGTACGCCAACGCTGCAGCGGTTGGCTCATTGACGATTCGCAACGCTTCGAGCCCTGCAAGTCGCGCAGCATCTCGCGTTGCTTGCCGCTGCGCATCGTCGAAATAGGCCGGAACGGTGATCACTGCACGATGCACTGGACAGCCGAGATCCGATTCCGCGACTCGGCGGAGTTCGCGCAAAAGATCCGCGGCAACCTGTTGCGGCGTGACAATGACGCCTTCGACCTCGAGTGCGGCGATTCCGCGCGGCCCCTCCGCGAGCGGAAGCGAGAACCCGAGCGAAAACGTGCGGGTCTCGGCAGCCGAACGTCCGAGCAGTCGCTTGGCGCTCGCGATGGTGCGCGAGGGATACGTCGATTGCGTCTCTCGCGCCACCCGCCCGACAGCCTCTGCATGCGCCACGCCATCACCGACTGCATAGCGCACAACGGAGGGAACAATGTCGCCATTCGGAGTCGCACCAAGAATGCGCGGCCCCGCGTCCGTCAAAATCGCGACTAGCGAGTTGGTGGTACCGAGGTCGATCCCAACGATCGGCCCGCGGGCTGCGCCGTGCGAATCACCCTGCCCCGCGGGACTGGCCACGGTACTAGCCGCGGGACTGGCCGCGGGAGCGCCAGAAGTTTGCGAAGGGGGTTGCGTGGGATGACGCTCCATCGGGGCCGCGATGGTACGACGAAAGGCGCTGCGCGAAAAAGTACTCCGGCGAGCCGAGGGCCCGCCGGAGTCGATTGTCCTAAGTTGTTTCGCGAACTCGATTGGGTCGCCGATCTTCCCGGTCGACTCGGTCGCTTCGGTCGCTTCGGTCGCCTGCGACTCGCCTCGTCGATCAGAGCGATCCTGAGCGGCTTTCGCTGCAGCGACCAAGTTGATCGAGGATGAAACGATCGAGCGGGTTGCCGATTGCCAGGATCGCGGCACCAGAAACTGGCGCGATCGGCACGCGGCGGGGTTCCTCGACCTCGCCACCAGTCAACTGCGCAAGTCGGAACTTCATGCGCTCGCGAACCAGTGCCTTGGTGTCGCGAGCTTCTGCGACGAATGCTGCGCTTGCATTGTCGGATGCCGAATCAACCTGCCGCTGCGATGCGACGGGAAAGCTGATCGACGTGTGCGGGTGCGTCGGACGATTCAATGAGTCTTCGGAGTTTTGCGAGGCCACGGTACTTCCAGTTGTTGATGGTCGAGACTGGTACGCCGAGAGAACGGGCTGCCGCCTGGTAGTCCAGACCTGCACAGACGATCAGCCGCACCGCAGTCTGCTCTTCGTCGGTCAACTGTCGCAGCACCGCTTCCAACCGACCGGCATCGTCACCGATGCCAACCTGTCGCGCCCCCGGGGAGCCCTGAGGCATCCGAGCAGCGCAACGATCCTCAGAAGCCTCAGACACCACCATGCCCGAGCGCTCGAGAATCACGCGGTACCGCTGCGACCGTTCGTATTTCCGCCGAATCAGGTTTTCTGCGATACGAAGGAGATAAGCGGTATTGACTGTCATCCTTTCCAAATTTCTGACTCGAAGCAAACGAAAAAACGCTTCGTGGGCAATTTCCTCAGCTTCGTCGTCACCGACCGACTTCCGGGCGAAGCAGTAGACGCGGTGGTAATTCGCTTGGTAGAGCTCGCCGACGATGCGGGCGCGCTCAGCACGGTTCACCGTGACGACTTCTTCGCCACCGTCAGGACCAACTTCAAGTGAAACGACTTCCCCGCAGGGCGGCACGAGGCCAGCCGTCGGGAGTTCTGGGTGGGCGTTCGCAGCCATGCGGACGCCGAGAGCGGTTCCTTGCTCGACCAAGCGGAGCCACGGTACGCGCGACGCCTCGCCGCGCAAGGGTGCTTCCTGCGATTCCGTGGCAATCCCCCGAGACTCGGGCAAGATCCGCGCTTCTCGCGAGGCGGCACGTGGGGTCGCGTCGAGCGTTTGCATCGTTTGTCCATCCATCCTTCGTGCGAGCATGTCGGCCACTCCTGTGGGTTTCGGGCACGTCCTGTGCCCCGACGAAGCACCCGCCCCCGCGGGTTGGTCCGTTCTCGGACCCGCGCGACGTTCCATCCGTCGCGCTTCAACCGAACCTTGGTCGTCCGCTCGCGCTTTCGAAGAGTTCACGCGATTTTCGAGAGTCGCTTGGGACCGCGCAGAATGTGCGCAAAAGCGCCCGCGCAGAGGCAACGCGCGGGCGCTCGGAGAGTTTCTCAATGTGCGTCGCGAACGAGCGATCTGGCCCTAGGCTCTGTCTGACGGATCCGGGGAGGTCTCAGATCACGCGTGTCAAACTCCATTCGTCTCGACAATCACCAGCCCAACCGCCGCCGCCCGGCGAGTTGGACCGTGAGAGTTTGAGACGTCATCGCAGAAGGTGATGGTTCGACGGAAGCCCCCGGGTGGCCTCTTCAGATTCCGAGATTTTCAAAACCGAGGATTTCGAAACCGAGGATTTCGAAACCGAGGATTTCAAAACCGAGGAGCTGAAAACTAGGAATTTCAAAACCAGGGACTTCCGTCGTCCAGCGGAGCACGATCAGCGCGTCCTTGCACCGCACGTCGCCGCCTCACGATGCAGTCCGTTGCATCGCGCAGTTCTCTTCATCCAGTGTGCGAGTCTGGTCTCGCACACTTGACATGTCGTTCGTTCGAGCCACCGTCCGTGGAGCTCGTGTCCTGGCTTCCGTGCCGCGGACAGAAGGAGAACTCCTCACCCTCCAAGCATTTTCGAAGTTTGCAGCGAGTTCGTATCCCGCCGCGCGAACGTGGGATTCTGCCCGAGGCCAATATCTCATCGCGACCGTGCGATCGCGCGGCGAAGATGGCCACAACACGCGTTGCCACGCGCGCACGCACGCATTCGATAAGCACGTTCAGCGAGTCCGCGGTCCTGCTTCCGGTTGGGCATCGATCGTGTCGCGATACTGACGCAGCGCGATCGACGCGCACCAGGCACGCAAGGCTTCGACACTTCGATCAGCACCGAACACAAGAAACTCGTGTTTGCCGCGCGCATCACGCACGATGACTTCGGTGCGATCACCGGACTTCCCAACTTCCTCTGGCCGATCCGCTGCGTTGAGCGCGACGACAAGTTGCAAATACTCTGCAATGTCACCATCGGTCAGCGGCGTTCGGAAAGTTGTCGCTCGATCAGCCGCCATCACACCGCCGGAACTGCGAAATTCGCCCGACGTCTCAACGATGTAGTAACTGATGCGATCTTTGGCTGCACTGTTCCAGTGCATCTCAAGCGATGTGCCTTCGGTGCGATCGACCTTGACCACCGATGGTCCGCACGCACTCAAGAACATCGCGCCGACAGAGATCACCGCGAGTTGCACGGCGCGAAGTGGCGTTGAAACACGCATGCACAGATCCGAAGCCATCACGGTTTCGCGCTCCCGTTGGTCGATGCAGAACTTGGCGAAGCGCTCGGCGAATTGCGCGGCGAACTGTTCGACGTTGCACCCGTCGGCGCCGTGGTCGGAGTCCCTTGCGAAGTCGTCGGACTTGCGGCCGCCGCGGGCGCGGTCTTCGCGAAGCGTGCATAAGGGTCACTCCCGAGGTCATAGCGGAGCGGAAGTTCTGCTGTTTCCGCGAGCGCCTCATCACTCGACCAGGCGAGCGAAGCGATCGAACGCACCATCCGTCGCATCGCGGGTTGGTCGTCACCACCCGGTTGGTAACGCCGGATGAATGCATACCGCTCACCGTTCGCGTGGACTTCCAGCGTCGCAAGAACTTCCCCAGCAACCGGCTCAACGAGTTTGGGATTGCCCCTCGAGTCGGCGAAGCCCGCATCGGCAAAGCCCAAACTCCGCAACGTCGACCAGACGTCGACCATCTGCTCTCGCGAGAGCCGTCGAACTCGGGCCGGTCGCAGTCCGTCGTGCGGCACACGGTCGGCCTCGCCGTGCAGCGATCCGTCGGGGAGCAAGACGAACCGAGCTGCACGCTCCTCGATCTTCGCGCGATCCTTGACGCCGCGTCCGGGCGAGACATCGACTTCGATCCAAAGGTCGGAAGGAACCGCGCCGACGGGGTCGCTCGACTGCGCCGCGCTTGCCGGCGCGGCAGCAGGGCTCGACGCACAACCGTTGAGGCCAAAAAGGCAGAGGAAAGCACAGGCGCCGACCACACCGACGAGTCCGCTGCCGAAAACGCGAATGTCTGCCTTCACAGACGTCGTGGATGCCACCGTGCTCGGCGACTTCGGATCAGCCGCCGTTGAGCCAGTGCGCTTGGTCGAAGGAGTCGATTTGGCGGCGAACATGCGGGGAAGGTACACGAACAAGCGACGTCGGACGCGGTACTCTCTCCGTCCTATGCGCACAAGCGTGCTCTGGCTGAACGACTATCTCGACCGCCCCGCCGACGCAACGGAGCAAGCGGCTGCACTGACTTCCGCCGGTCTCCCGTTGGATGGCGATGGTGTCGCCGACAACGGTGAACATTGGCAGGAAATCGAAACGACTTCGAACCGCGGTGACTGCCTCTGCCATGTCGGCATGGCGCGCGAAGTTGCTGCGGTGACCGGCCGCGCCGTCCGGATGCCGAAGGTCGAACTTCCCGCGACGAAGGGCGAAGCCTCCGCGTCTCTTCGTGTGAAGAACCACGAGCCCCTGCTCTGCCCACGGTACACCGCGCGCATCATCCGCGGCGCCAAGGTTGGCCCAAGCCCCGAGTGGCTACAACGTCGATTGATTGCGATCGGGCAGATCCCGCGCAACAACGTCGTCGACGCCACCAACTTCGTCCTCTTTGAACTCGGCCAGCCGACGCACGTCTTCGATCTCGCCACCCTCGCAGGCAGCGAGATTCATGTGCGCCGCGCGACGGACGGCGAATCGTTTCTGCCGCTCGGGGCCGATGCGAAGGAAATCAAACTCACGGCCGGCGATCTGGTGATTGCAGACCGCGACCGCCCCGTCGCGCTCGCGGGCGTGAAGGGTGGCGCACTCGCGAGCGTTGGCGAGTCGACGACGGATCTCGTCCTTGAAGCCGCGACCTTTGATGCGGTTTCGGTGCGGAACACCAGTCGTCGCCACGGTATCGCCAGCGATTCCTCGTACCGCTTCGAGCGAAATGTGCACGCCGCGGAAGTCGATGCCGCAGCGGATCGCCTCGCGACACTCATACTTGAGATTGCTGGCGGCACCCTTGAAGCCGGCGTCGTCGCAGACGGTGCACCCATCCCCCCCGCGCGGGCGATTTCATTGCGCCCGGCCCGTGCTCGACAGATTCTCGGCTTCGATATTCCGACCGCGCGCATGATGGAGCTTCTGCACACGCTTGGCTTTGCGCCGCGGGTGACGGGGTCCGGCACCGACGAAAAAATCGAAACCTCAGCGCCACCGCGTCGCGTGGATGTCGAGCGCGAGATCGATCTCATCGAGGAAATCTGCCGCCTCAACGGCCTCGACGCCGTTCCGGTTGCCGACACGCTCGCGATCCGTGTGCCTCGCCGCAACCCGATCGAGCGCGGAACGCGTGACGTGAAGGATCTCCTTGTTGGCATGGGATTCGTCGAAACGATCACCCACTCCCTCGTATCGGAGAAAGCTGCGGAGTCGTTCCTTCCGGCGGGCGCGACGGCACTGCGCGTCGATGACGAGCGCGCGGGCGGCGAGCCGGCACTCCGGTCGAGCGTTGTGACGAGTCTCTTGCGTGTTCGCCGACACAACGAAGATCAGGGAGCGGCGAACCTGCGGCTGTTCGAGTTCGCCAGCGCGTTCCACCACGCAG
>CAIWCL010000382.1 GCA_903911205.1 uncultured bacterium | reverse complement strand
GCCAACGCGTGCTTCGCGGCGCAAGCCGACTGCGGCGATGCGTCGGCCTTCGTCTACCCCGGTGCCACCGAGAATTGCGCGAACATCGCGGTGGACAACGACTGTGACGGCGTGACCAGCGCGGCAGAGGCGGCAGACTCGACGAGCTACTACGTCGACGGCGACGTCGACGGCTTCGGCGCGGGCGCTGCCACGAAGTCGTGCTCGCCCATCGCGGGCAGTGTGACGAGCAACACCGACTGCGACGATGCGTTGAACACGGTCTACCCGGGCGCGACGGAGCGTTGCGCCGACCTCGCGGTTGACAACGACTGCGACGGTTCGACCGCAGAGAGCGAAGCAACCGATCGCACGACGTTCTACGCGGACGCAGACAACGACGGTATCGGCGATGCAAGCGTCACCGCGCTCGCGTGCTCGGCACCGACTGGTTACGTGGCGGGATCGGGCGACCTCTGCCCGTCGAACGGCGCACTGACGTCGCCTGTGACGTACTACGCCGATGCCGATGGCGACGGCGCAGGCAATGCGGCGAGCACAACCTCGGTGTGCAGCGTGACTCCGCCGACGGGATACGTGTCAACCTCGAACGACGGATGCCCGTCGGACAGCGCGAAGACGGCCCCGGGTCTCTGCGGCTGCGGTGTTGCGGATATCGACACCGACTCCGATGGCACGGTCGATTGCGTCGACTACTGCCCGAACGACCCCGCGAAGATCTCGCCGGGATCGTGTGGCTGCGGCATCGCGGATAGCGATTTCAACTCGAACAACGTGCCGGACTGCTTGGAGAATTCGCCGATCCTGGCGCTGACTCCGTCGAGCACAACATTCATCGCGGGCGAAACGCTCACGGTGCGCGCGTCGGTCTCGGCGCTCGGCGTTGTCGCAACGGGCGTGCAACTCGCCATCCACTTCGATCCGAATGAGCTCATGCTCGTATCGGCCGATCCAATTGTGGGTGGGGTATTCACGCAAGAAGCGCTTGAGGTGATCGACAACACCGCTGGCACACTCAAGTACACGCTTGGCGTTGCGAGCGGTACATCCGGCACGGCGGGATCGGCGCAGCTCGCCGACCTCCACTTCGTCGTGTTGCCTGGCGCATCCGCCTGCAACGAGTCGGGCGCGGTCGTTTCAGCGGCGGTGGGCTCGTACAGCACGAAGTTCACAACGGCGATCAGTCAGGACATCTTGCCAATCGCGGAACCGCTCCAAGCCGTGACGCTCGACGGTGCAGATCCTGTCTTCGCTGGGTTGCCCTCGACGATGACGATCGCCACCGATGCGCGCAGCCTCATCGGCGGCACGATTGCAGATCCAGGTGTGACGGCGAGCGACAACTGCAGCGGAAGCGTGGCGACGACGTTTGCGATCACGTATCCCGACACTTCGACGGCGACGACATGGCCTGCGGGCGGCGTCTTCCCGATCGGTACCTCGACGGTGACGTGGTCGGCGACGGACGCGCTTGGCAATCTCGCAACGGAGACACGCGTCTTGACCGTCAGCAATCACCAGTTGCTTGATGTCCAACTTGGCTTCGTCGGAGTGATCGCGGGGAATACGACGCGGTCGATTCGTGTGACCGCGGGCTCGACGGTCGAGGTGCGCTCAGTGGCACTCACCGGTGCGAATGGTTCGATCAGTGGACTTGAGCTCCCTGTGGCCTCGGATTACGCCTGTGTGGCGGTGAAGAACACGACCCACTCGCTCACCGATTCGGTGACGACGTCGGTGCTGTCAAAGCGTTACAAGGCGACGGCCGCGCTCTTGCAAGGCGATTCGAACGACGACGACGTCGTCGACATCACCGACTTCGCGATCTTCGTTGCAAGTCGTGGTGCGGGGAAGGCGGTCGACGCGACCTCGAACTTCAATGGAGATACGGTGATCAATACCGTCGACTTTACCTACATCGGCGTGAACTT
>CAIWCL010000381.1 GCA_903911205.1 uncultured bacterium | reverse complement strand
CGCAGACAGCGGCACGGTGCACGTGATCGGCGAAGATGGCGCGCTGCATCTCCGTGTGGCGATCGGGATTCCCGAGCCTGTCCTTGCGATCGTGCGTTTTGTCCCGATTGGAAAGGGCATGGCGGGGCTCGCCGCCGAGCGGCGCTGCGCAGTCAACTCGTGCAATCTCCAGCAAGACACTTCAGGCGATGTTCGTCCCGGAGCCCGCGCGACGGGCCTTGCCGGCAGCGTCGCGGTTCCTGTACTCGCGCCAGACGGTCGAGTCCTCGGTGTCGTTGGTGTGGCAACGCGTGCCGAACGCACGTTCACTGCCGATGAAGAGCGGACGGTCGCGCTGCACGGTCAGCGGTTCTTTCACTGAATGGAACTCCCATCGATGCGCCAAGGCAAGGATGCACCGCCGCCTCAACCGGCGAACACTGCGGCGATTCAGTTCGTCTTCACGCGCAAAATCGCATGCGCCACGGGATCGCCATCTGAGTAGTTGAAGCCGTCGAGTTCGCCCACTGGTTGAAGTGTGTTGATTGCTTCGCCGAGATCAGCGATGTCCTTCCGCGGAATCAAGAGATATGCACCCGGATGTTGCGCGATCCATTCAAGGATGCGCCCGCGGTTTGCGTCATCGATGCGATCACCGAGGCGGTCGAGTCGATTGCGCGTCGTCCACAGGAGCGAGTCTTCTTGATAGCCAATGCCACCGATCCGAGGAAAATCGACGTCTGGCGGCGTCTTTCCAGAGTGTTCAGCCACGATCCCAACAACCCGCGGCGTATTGAAGACCCAGCGCAAGCTCGGCACCCATGCGCCAAACGTCGCGATTTCAGCGAGAACCGCCGCAGGAATCGCAAGCACCATCGCACGCGCGAAGCGGTCGCGAACAGCAGCGCGCCACGCGAGCACGATGAGGACAAGCGCCGAAATCGTTGCACATGCGGCGAGAACAATGCGCACGACACTGTCCGCGGCGAACGCAGGCCACGCACCATCGGCCGACACGGTCCATCCGCGCGCGGCGAGGAAAATCACAATCGCAGGTCCCGCGAGTGTGAGGCACGCGCCCACCACCATCCATGCACCGAAACCAACGCGATCAAGTCCATCGAGTTTCTTCGGCATCGCGCGCAATCCGCCAAGCACGCATCGCGCGGTGAAGAGCGCAATTGCCGGGTAGATCGGCAGAATGTAGTGCGGGAACTTCGTCACCACGAGTTCAAACGCGAGCCACGTTGGAACGGCCCAGCCGAGAAGGAAGATCTCCGCGTCGCGCCCGCGCGGCGAAAGAAGTCGCGTGCGGAAGCGGCCAAAAAACGTTGCATTCGGCGCGGTCTTCGCGGCGAATGCGCGAAGGAAAAGTCGTCCAAACGCGAGCGCTGTGAGCAGTGATCCAGGAAAGAAGAATGCGACCAGCGTGATGAGGTAATAGCCCGGCGGCGCGCCGTGCCCTTCAGCACCCTCTTTCGCACGATTGAGCACTTCGTCGCGGAATGCCTGCCTCAGTGTGTCCCAACCAACTTCGCGGGCGGCAAGAGCGACCCACGGTACGGCGAGGCATGCGAGCACCGCGAGCCCGGTGAAAGGCCGCAGTCTCCACAGAAAGCGCCAATCACGTCGTGCGGCCGCGCACACCATCGCGCATGTACCGACGACAAACGGCGTGATCGGCCCCTTCGCGAGCATTCCCAACGCGACGAAGAACCACAACGCGATCGTCGGCGCAAAAGGCAAGCCTCCGCGTGCGCTCGGCGAATGTCGATGCTCTTTCCAACACGTCCACAACGCGCACATCGCGAGCGTCGTCGTGAAGAGCAAGACTTCATCAGCGCGCGCCATATGTGCGTCGGTCACAAGAACTGGACAGATGACGAGCGTCACCGCCGCGAGAAGCCCGACGTTTCCGCCGAACATACGTCGTCCGAGCCAAAGCGTCGCGAGCCCAGCAAGCCATGCCGAAATCGCGCTTGGCAGGCGATACATCCAAATCGCATCGCGCGATGGGTCGCCGCCCGTTGCCACGAGCACCGTTGGCGCCTGCGCCCAGTAAATCAACGGCGGCTTCTTCAGTCGAATGGTGTCGCCAACGCGCGGCACGATCCATTCGCCAAGCGAATCCGCTTCAGCCATTTGCCGTGACGCTTGCGCGAATCGCGGCTCGTCTCGATCGGTGACGCGAACCGCTGCAATCCCGATCAGATAAACGGCCGCCGCGAGGAGGGTGACCACGACCGCCGAAAGGAGCATCGAGTCCTGGCGGCGGAACCCGCTCTGTGCCGTAAGGAGTTGGGCAAAACCGGCCATGCGCTGATGGTACCTTTCCCTCCCATGTTTGACGCGATTGACGCTTTTCTCGGCATGCCGACGCCGCTCATCGTCCTGTCTGTACTTCTCTTTTGGGCGCTCATCGCGTATTCGATACACAGATTCGTCGTACCCGCGCTCTGTGG
>CAIWCL010000380.1 GCA_903911205.1 uncultured bacterium | reverse complement strand
GGGTTCGGTGTTCGAACCCGCCGCACCTGCTCGGCTGTCTCACGACGCCCCACTTGCGGTGCTTCATTGGTGCGAAGACGCGTGGATCTTCGATCATGCGTCCGGCGCGCTGACGGCCGTCGGATCGCCGCCAAAACTCGCGGATCTCGCGCCAATCGCTCCAACCGTCGCGCCGCCATCACCGAGCGATCGCGCGTGGGAGCTTTCCGCGCTCTCGTGCGAGCCAAGCGACGCAGCGTTTGCCGCCAATGTCGCGCGCACCGTCGAGTACATCCGCGCGGGTGACGCCTTCCAAGCAAACATCGCGCGCCGATTTTCGGCGGAATTCCGCGGCTGCCCGCGCACATTCGCGCACGCTGCGATCCGCGCGAACAACGCCTGGTTCGGCGCCGCGATCGACCTTCCCAACGACGGCAAGCTCGTTTCGATGAGCCCCGAGAGTTTCCTTCGCGTCTACCCCGATGGAACGATCGTCACGCGACCGATCAAGGGAACCCGCCCGACCTCGACCGATCCGCGCGAACTCCTCGAGAGCGACAAAGATGCCGCCGAACTCGCGATGATCGTGGACCTCATGCGCAACGATCTCGGCCGCGTCGCCGAGATCGGTTCGGTGGAAGTCACGACCGCGCGCGTCCTCGAAACGCATGTCACCGTGCATCATGGCGTCGCGGAAGTGCGTGCACGGCTTGCTCCTCGGGTCGATTGGCTTGAACTGCTCGCGGCGACGTTTCCGCCGGGTTCGGTCACCGGCGCGCCGAAAGTCCGCGCGATGCAGATCATCGATGAACTCGAGCCGACGCCGCGCGGGTTCTACTGCGGCGCGATCGGTTTCATCGCACGCTCGGGGCACGCGGCGCTCAACGTGGCCATTCGAACCGCGCAACTCGGCGCTGAGTCCGCCAACGGCGTCCGCACGCTCGCCTACCACGCCGGTTGCGGGATCGTCGTTGAGAGTTCACCCGCCGACGAGGTTGCAGAGACCCACGCAAAGACTCGGGCACTCGCACGTCTTGTTGCGCCTGCGGAACTCAACCAGTTCGGGGCGATCGAGCGGCGGGAGCGCGGATCGAAGAACCCAGCTCATCCGACGAGCGGGCGATAATCCTGAACCGCGTTGACGCGTCTTTCTGCGACCGCCAGAGTGAAGCGAATGGTCAAAATTCGGCAAAGTCAGGGTTGATAGGCCGAAATCTCGGTCCATACTTCTTCCCGACGCTGTCCGGCGTCATTCGGTCCTGTCCTGTCCTGTCCTGTCTCTCCCCGTCCCGACCGCGATGCGGTCCAGTCCTTTGGAGTTTCAAACGATGCGCGCATGCATGCTTCTTGCTGTTGGTCTCCTCGCCTCGAGCGCCAACGCTGCGATCTACACCGACAACACCTTTGACACGTTCGACAACGGCCTCGACAACCTCGACATCGCGTCGGTGGACATGTCGGACGACGGCGTCAACCTCACCATCGCGGTCACGACGCGCGGCTTCCAGACCTGGACGAAGTACATGATGTACTTCGACACCGCAGCGGGTGGCACGACTTCGAACGCGTGGTCGCGCCCTGTTGATCTGAACGGTCGCGAAATCGAGCATTACATCGGTTCGTGGGTCGATGCTTCCAGCAACAACTCGCAGTTTGTCTCGTGGACCGGCTCCGCTTGGAACTGGGGTAGCGAGATGTACCTCACGAACTCCGTGAGCGGCAACACCGTGACCTGGACGGTTTCGCTCGCCTCGCTCGGCGTGAGCGCTGGCCAGACGATCTACTTCGACATCGCAACCTCGGGTGGCGGAAACGACCCGGGCGTTGATCACCTCTCGCGCTCCGACGCGGCAACCCCAGGTTGGGGCTCCGCCTCGGTCGCCGGTGGCTTCCTCGGTTACACGACGGTTCCGGCTCCAGGCGCGATCGCGCTCCTCGGTTTGGCTGGCCTCGCTGGCCGTCGTCGCCGCTAATCGGGACCTCGGAACCCGCGTTCTCACTGACAATCGCACGGCGCGCCGGACAACCGGCGCGTCGTGTGCTTTTGGCCCGCCTGCGGGCCGCCGGGCGCGATCGAGGGTGCGGATCGACGATCTCCAACATTTTCGAGAATCGCTGACAAGGTCGGCCCCCCGTTTGCGCTTCCAACAGAGGCAGTTTGTCTCCCATGCTGCGACCTGTTCTTTCCCCACATTCATGTAG
>CAIWCL010000379.1 GCA_903911205.1 uncultured bacterium | reverse complement strand
CGCAGACAGCGGCACGGTGCACGTGATCGGCGAAGATGGCGCGCTGCATCTCCGTGTGGCGATCGGGATTCCCGAGCCTGTCCTTGCGATCGTGCGTTTTGTCCCGATTGGAAAGGGCATGGCGGGGCTCGCCGCCGAGCGTAAGTGCGCCGTCAATTCGTGCAATCTTCAGCAAGACACCTCAGGCGATGTTCGTCCAGGCGCTCGCGCAACTGGCCTTGCCGGAAGCGTCGCGGTCCCTGTACTCGCGCCAGACGGTCGAGTCCTTGGTGTCGTTGGCGTGGCAACGCGTGCCGAGCGCACGTTCACCGCCGATGAAGAGCGGACGGTCGCGCTGCACGGCGCCGCGTTCTTCCGCTGAATGGAACTCCCATCGATGCGCCAAGGCAAGGATGCACCGCCGCCTCAACCGGCGAACGCTGCGGTGGTTCAGTTCGTCTTCACGCGCAAAATCGCGTGCGCCACCGGATCGCCGTCCGAGTAGTTGAATCCATCCAGTTCAGCAACCACCTCGCCGAACCGCGTGAAGTCTCCGGCATCGGTGCGGGGGATCAAGAGATATCCGCCGGGATTCGCGACGCACCACGCCTCGATCGCGGGGCGCGTGGTGTCGTTCACACGATCACCGAGTCGATCGAGCCGATCGCGCGTCGTCCAGAGCAGCGAATCCTCTTGATATCCGATGCCGCCAATGCGCGGGAAGTCCCGATCGCGCGGCGTCTTGCCGGAATCCTCGACCACGATGCCGACGATGCGCGGTGTGTTGAAGACCCAGCGGAAGCTCGGAATCCAAGCACCAAAAATCGCAACTTCCGCAAGCACCGTCGCAGGAATCGCAAGCGTCATCGCGCGGGCAAAGCGATCTCGTATCGCAGCGCGCCACGCAAGCATGATGAGCACGACTGCGCCGAGCGTCGCACACGACGCGAGCACAACACGTACAACGCTGTCCGCATGGAACGCTGGCCACGCGCCTTCCACCGACGCGACCCATCCGCGCGAAGCGAGGAAAATCGCGATGGCTGGGCCACCAAGCGCGAGGCAGGTACCGACCACCATCCACGCACCAAAGCCAAAGCGATCGAGTCCATCGAGCTTCTTCGGCATCGCGCGAAGCCCTCCGAGCACGCAACGCGCGGTGAAGAGCGCGAGTGCTGGATAGATCGGAAGAATGTAGTGCGGAAACTTCGTCACGACGATCTCAAAAGCGAGCCATGTCGGAACGGCCCAGCCGAGTAGGAAGATCTCCGCATCGCGGCCGCGCGCAGAGAAGAGCCGAGTACGAAAACGCCCGAAAAAACCTGCGTTTGCTTCGGTCTTCGCTGCGAACGCGCGAAGAAAGAGGCGACCGAAAGCGAGCGCCGTCAACAGCGAACCCGGGAAGAAGAACGCGACAAGCGTGATGAGGTAATAGCCTGGTGGCGCGCCGTGACCTTCTGCACCCTCTTTCGCACGATTGAGCACTTCGTCGCGGAACGCCTGCCTGAGTGTCTCCCAGCCAACTTCGCGCGCGGCGAGCACAACCCACGGCACGGCGATGCAGGCAAGGACTGCGATTCCGGTGAACGGCCGTAAACGGCATAAGAAGCGCCAATCGCGACGCGCGGCTGCGCAAACAAACGCGCACGATCCGACGACGAACGGCGTGATCGGTCCTTTCGCGAGCATCCCGAGG
>CAIWCL010000378.1 GCA_903911205.1 uncultured bacterium | reverse complement strand
GCTTTCGGATTGGGCGCATCGAGAGACGTCGCGCCCGGAAAGGTCTCTGGTTCACGATTCCCGAGGCCGAAACTCACGAACTCATAAGCAACCGACGCGCTTCGGGCAAAATCCGGACGGCGCGGAGGCCACGGAATGCAAAGGTCCCGTGTGATGCACGCGTGATGCATCGGTGCGCTTCAGGACCACGGCAACCCCTCCTTCGCAGTTTCGACCGAATGCCGAAGGGAGCCATTGGCCCATACAACACCACTGCAACACGGCTGCTACGGCATCGCTATGTCGTCCGTCTCCCGTGATGCAACATCCTTCGCATCACGACCCCGATTCCAAGGCCGACGACCGTGATCCCGATGCTGATCGGCAGAGCCACCTTCAGCGTCGTGCCGACATCGATGTTGAGACCACCGAGCGACACTCCTTGCTGGAGCTGATCAATCGCGATCGCCATCAGTGCCCAGCCCACGAAACTCCAACTGCCGATCACATAGGCGATGACGGTTCGGACTCGCGAGAGCCAAACGCACAGAACCGCGGGCGCTCCAGCAAGACAGACCGGTGGAATGATCGCGTTGAGGATCGGCAGCGCATCGTTGCGCTTCATCAACCAGAACCACCATCCAAAGCCGAGAAGCCCGGCAACCGCGACTCCCGCGGCGAGGGCCACCACCAACTCAATTCGATGTCCCCTTTTGCGAAGATCGCACACGCTTCGCGGGTTCGCCAAGTCAAGCGCGACTCCGCATTCCGGACAGCGGACAGGAATCTGGCTTCCAATGGGCTGTAAACATCGCGCGCATCCGAGATGCGCTTCACGCACATCGCATGCACTCGATTCGCATGCACTCGACGGATCGGCGAGAGCGGGTTTGGCTGGATGAGATTCGCTGCTTCCCACGGTTTTGCACGCTCCTCGGAGTTCGTGTGCCGCGAAGTCGTACCGATGCGCAGTCTCCCCAAGTTCGGCCTTTTCGAGCCTCGCTCATCATCGCGCGATCGCTTTCCGACACGATACAAGACGACGCATTGCATCGATCCACGCAAGTGCACCGACGCCCTCGACGAACGCGGTTCGATCTCATCGACCCACAAGGGTACGCGATGCTCGTCGCGCATACCCTGCCCCGCATGCAGCCTCGCGACTCCATGATTCCACGACTCGGTGCACTGATCGCCGCGTCATTCCTCGTCGGATTGACGAGCGTTGGCTGCGCGAGTGATCAACGCGTCGGTCTTGAACCCGCCGCCCCCAAACTCCTGCCCTTCAAACTCTTGCCGTTCACATACGCAACGAGGCACGACGGCGCGGCCAACTGTGGCGTGCGCGCGATGCTGCAAGATCGCGACGGGAAGTTCTGGATCGGCAGCCACTTTGAAGGTGTGTGCGGCGTCGATGGCGGTGCGATCCGCCACTTCACCGAAGCCGACGGGCTGAGCGACGATCAGGTGCGGGCGATCCACGAGGCCGCGGACGGAACCATCTGGTTTGATTGCGGCGAAGGTGTCAGCAGCTTCGACGGTGAACAGATCGTCACGCAGGTCAATCGCGAGTACTCACTGCTCTCGCCGTGGGAGCTTGAGCCCGACGACCTCTGGTTCAAGCCGAACGGTTCGCACGGATTCAACGCGAAAGAGCGCGATGCTGGCGTCTACCGCCTGCACGACGGACGACTTACCTACCTCGCGCTACCCCTGCCGTTGAAGTCGCGTACGAATGACGGCTACTCCGTCACCGGCTTCGCGAAGGGCAAGAGCGGTCGGATTTGGATTGCGACCTATGACGCGGTGTTTGGCTTCGATGGCGTGTCGTTCACAACGATCGACGGCGCGCGGATGGGGCTGCGGGAAGGCGAGGGTGTCCCCCATGTGCGCTGCGTGTTCGAGGATAGTCGCGGCCGCGTGTGGATCGGAAACAACGGCGTCGGCGTCGTCGTGGTGGATGGCGATGCGACGTACGGATTGACGAAACTCGCGAGAGAAGGCGATGCGCTGCTGAACATGGGCGCGCCGCTGACTCGATCACTCGCCGCGAATCATCCTTCCAAGATCGATGAATCACTGCAGCGTGTCTTCTCGATCGGCGAAGATCGCGATGGCAACATCTGGATCGGCACCATCGGTGGAGGCGCATGGCGCTACGACGGGCGTACATTGAAGCAGTTCAACGAGCACGACGGGCTGACGACCGCGAATGTCATGGCGATCTATTGCGATCACGACGGAGAACTCTGGCTCGGCGGAACCGGCGTGTTCCGATGCACGGGCGATCGATTCGAACGTGTCTATTGACGCGCGCGTGCGGCTCATGTTTCTCATCGTGACCTTTATCGTGGCCTTCATCGTGGCCTTCATCGTGGCCTTCGATGGTGGCTTCCACGGTGGTCTGTATCGATCCGCACCACGGTGAAGAACGCGCAACTCAGACGCTTCTGCCGATGAGTAGAAGCGCGCCCATGACGGCTTGCGCGAACGAGAACAGCGCCTGCACGCCGAGCAGTGCCCCGACCGCCCGCCGCGCCGCGAGATGCTTGCGAAGCACAATCGCAGGAAGCAGCGCGACGGCGAACCACACGACCATGAAGATCGCAATGATCACTTCTTCGGAAACCGATCCGAAAAGCGCAAGGATCATCAGCGGAAACATCGTGACGCCGCCGAAGAAAAAGTACGCGTCCGATGCACTCTCGAACTGCGTGCGCAGCAACAAGATCCCGAGCAACGGCCACAGCGCCATGACGGCGAGCGATGCAAAGCAAAGCGCGAGGGTACGCAGCGGGCTTCCGATCTTCGGAGCCTCATTCTGTTGAGCGTGTCGAACAGGGTTGGGGGTCACGCCCGACTCACTTTCTCATGAGTATGAAGCACACATCCAAGATATGGCCAGACTCACGCGCGACCAAATTCACGCGAAACGGCCGCGTCAGAATCTGCTGCCGCATCCGAGTTGGGCGGGGCCTCCGAAGGGGCAACTCGTTGCGCAGGCACCGTCGCCACGGTTCGTGCATTGGCCCGCGCTTCGGCAACGCGCACTTCTCGGCGCGGCGTGATATCGCGCACTAGGCCAACAAGCGCGAGCGCGCGTATTTCCCAGTAGGTCAGGTCGAACTCCCACCAGCGATGTTGTACGGAGCAGCACGCGGGATCGGCGTGATGATTGTTGTGCCAACCTTCGCCAGCGGCCACGAGCGCAACCATCCAGTTGTTCTGGCTGTGCTCGTCAGTGTCATGGTTTCGATAGCCGAAGAGGTGCGTGAAACTATTCACACTCCACGTGATGTGCCATACAAGCACCGTGCGGAGAAAGACGCCCCACACGAGCACACTTGCGGAGAACATCGCGGCGCCCGCTGCGTCGGTCCACATGAGCGCCATGGCGAAACTCACGCCGGTGTATACAACACACTGCGCGAGATAGAACCACAACGGACTCGTCGGCCGCTTCTCGATCCACATGTAGAATGGATCGCCGAGCACATCACGGGCATATCGGTGGTAGTTGCAAGTGTGATGCAACGCCTGGTTGCGAACGAAGAGCCACCACATATGCCCCCAAAGAAAGGTGACGAGCGGCGTGTGCGGATCGTCCTGCTCATCGGAGTGCGCATGGTGCATGCGATGGGTTGCGATCCAACGGGCAGGCGAATCTTCGAGGCAGCACAGCGCGCCGACGACAAGCGTGTGTTCGAACCAGCGCGGCGTCGAAAAACTTCGATGGGCAAGCAGCCGGTGATAGCCCATCGTGATCATCTGTCCGAAGAGATGCACGCCAATCACGCAGACGATGACTCCGGTCCACGAAAAGAGCGCTGGGACGAAGACAAGCAGCGCGAGCAGATGCACGGCGACGATCGGAACGCAATAGCGAAACAGAATGTGCTGAGGTAGCGTGGTCGACGGCCTCGGGACCGATCGGTCGGCGCCTGGCTGCGAAACGTGCGTTGAGGTATGAGGCAAATGGATCTTCGCGAAGCGTTGCTTCGAACGGCGTGACGGTCGCGAAGAGATCGGCTGGCGGGAAACTCCCTCGGGAAACCTCCTGCGAGGAACCCTCATGCCAGCCGAGGTCAATGCACCTAAGGCGGAATGCCGCAGGTGGGAGAGTCTATCCCGAACCGCCCCGTCACCGTCGGCCAACACCGTCGTCGCAACTGAAAATTCCGCCCCTGCAGAACTCTCGCGTCGGTTTCGAAGTCGCTCAGCAATCGAACGACATCGCGAGCATCGACATCCACGGGGGATTGGCGACATCGAGTTGAAAGCCCGTAAACTCGTCGATCGAGGCGCCGAGCCGCTTCGCAGCGCGCGCGAGCAACTCGCCATGCACTTCCGCATGCCGGCGCAGCGTCGCGGGCAAGGTCGGGCGCTCGATCCCCACCGCACTCGCCTCGAGCGGCAGACGCTCGAGGCAATGCTCGGCCAGCACGCGACGATTGAGATTGGGCGAACTCATCAGCATCGCGGCCGGATCGTTTGTCAGTTTCACCGAACGGTGGAACCAAACCTCCGTCACCGTGCGCTCGGTCGGTGTTGTCATGAGGAACAACAGCCGCCAACCGGTGCTCGCGACGCGCAGTTTCCCCGCCTTCGCCACATGCTCGATGAACGCGAGATCCAACGGCTCCTCATTCGAAGCACCTCGATCGAGGAGTTGCACCATGCGCGTCTCGCCGTCGTAATGCACGCGCAGAGAGGCGGGACCTGCCTCGGGCGACGAGAGGTCGCGCACCAGCGGACCAACCGTGCAACCGCGGTGCTTCTCCGTCGCAACCACCCTCTTCGTCTGTTGGTCGTCGTGGGTCTCGAACGTGTAGTAGATGGGCCACGCCGCACCCGGACGACTGCGGCGAATACCGTGAATGCTGGTCGCGGACGCCATGCCCACCGCGCCATCGGAACCGACAGGACCGATCAAGATCGCTGAGAGATAAGTCCGGACTCCGATGCCATGGAGAAACTCGTTGCCGCGCCTCGCCTCCGCACGCGCTCGGAGCATTGCCGTTCGCTGTGCCGCGGTATCGAGTGCGCCGGCGGCCACCGCGCGCATCGCAGGCAACTGCTCCGCACCGGCACCAAGGTGGCCATCGAGTTTCTGGATTGCCTCACGAAGCACACGCAGCGACTTCTCTGGACAACCTTGCTTCCGGAGCGACTCGAGCACCAATTTCCAACCGCGCGCCTTCGGGAGCGAGCGGATCACCGTCGCGTGGTCGCTGGTGCGAGCGATGGCGTAGATCTGCCAACCGAGGTGCCGCTTTAGTCCAAGCGCGCGACCACACGCACGGGCGCCGTCGAGCGCCGGAAGTACTTGCTCAAGCGCGTCACGCAGCGCGCGGTGCAGCTCGAGCGCTGCATCGGTGAGGCGCACGTTGGCGACATCGAAACTGGATCGTGATCGCGTGCCGGTTTGTAGAGCGTGTCGATGGTTGGCTGAACTTCCACTCCGCCGATGGGCGGAAATGCACACGCGCCCCACTCTTTCGAGCGGGGCGCGTGTGGCATGAGTGTCGACCCCTCGGAACGGTCGATCTCAGCGGCGACGACGGTTCGCAAGCCCGGCGAGGCCGAGCAGCGCGATCGCGCCCGGCGCGGGGACGACGGTGGCCGTGAAGGTGACGGGCGATGAACCGCTGAACCGAAGGGCTCCATAGGTGGTCCCCCAGTTCTGCGAGTTCCAGGCGGCGGTGCCGGTGACCGGCCCGAGGCTGCTCTGCAGGTCCCAGGTGGGGAAGGCGCCGTTGGCGAAGCTGCCGAGGAGGGCGGCGCTGGGCCCAGTCCCCAGTCCAAACCCGAACCTGCCTTGATTGCGGTTCAGGAATGAGCTCGTGGTGGTGTTTGTGGACATGTCCCCGTAGCTCCCGAGCGTGATGAAGACGAGGCTGTTGGTGACCGAGAAGAAGTTGGAGTCTGAGGTCCCAACATTCTCCGTCAGAGCCATGGCCGTGATGGTGAAGGCCTGGCTGTTGAAGGTCTGGCCCTGATAGATGCCGCTCAACCATGTGCCAGAGGCAACGCCGCTGAGGGTGTATTCAATGATGCTTGCGCTTGCTGCCGAGGCAGCAGCGAGTGCGGAAGCGACGGCCACGGCCGCGGCGAACTTCTTGGTGGAACGAATCGACATAAGAATCTTCAAACCCTTCGCTGTCACATTGGCCATGGCACGACCTCGGCAATGCGCGGTGCACATGCACTGGGC
>CAIWCL010000377.1 GCA_903911205.1 uncultured bacterium | reverse complement strand
TACAACTACGCCGTGCGCGCAACACACGCGCTCGGATCGACGCCGAACAGTGTGATTGACAACGGCTGGCGAAACACGACAGGCCCAACGTCGGTGGTTGCGACCGACGGCGCGTTCTCCGACAAGGTTCGCTTGACGTGGGTGGCGCCTGCTGCGGCGACGGGCTTCAAGGTGTTCCGCACCGCGCCAGGTGGAGTGCAGGAGCAAATCGCGACCATCGCAAGCGCGACGACGCTCGTCTACGACGACACGACGGCCGTTCCTGCCGTGCAGTACACCTATCGCCTCCGTGCGACGGTGCCGCAAGGCGACGGACCACAAAGCGTGGCTGAGACGGGTTGGCGACAACTGGCAGCTCCGGTCGCAACCGCGAGCAAGGGCGCATTCATCGACAAGGTGCAAGTGACGTGGCCTGCGGTGGTCGGAGCTACGAGTTACAAGGTGTTCCGCGCGATTGGTACGGGCGCGAACACCCAGATCGGTACGGTCACTGCGGGCGGCACGCTTGAGTTCAACGACACAACGATCGGTACGCTCGTCAGCGCGAACTACTCGGTACAGGCGGTCTCCGCACTTGGTGCGGGACCAACGAGTGCCGTGAATGCAGGATGGCGCAATATCCCAGCGCCTACAAATGTCGCTGCGACCGACGGCACGTTCCCCACAAAAGTCCGCGTGACGTGGTCCGCAGTTCCTTCGGCGACGGGGTATCGCGTCTTGCGTCAGATCGATGGCGGCGCCACCACGCTGCTCACGACGACAAGTGCGACCACACTTGTATTTGAAGACACAACGATCGCCGTTGGACAGATCGGTACGTACACGATTCGTGCAAACCACGCCCTCGGCGCAACGCTCGCGAGCCTGCCCGACACAGGCTTCCGCGCGCCGGCCTTCGCAGGTGGCGGCGGCAACGGAGGGAACGGTGCCGATGGAGGCATCGCCGGATTCCTGCCGGACGATGCTCCAGCTGATGACGACGGCGCAGGAGAGCTCGATGAGCCAAGCGATCCAACCGACGGAGCAAGCGGCGAGAGCGACGGAGCAGACACCGCTTCGGACGGATCGGGCGAAGACGAGGCAAGTCGCCCAACCTCGGAACTCTCTGTTTCATGCGACGTCGTGACCGCGCGCGTCCTCGCGCTGATGGAGCAGAGCGATGCGAAGTTGGACGTTGAGATCTATGCAGCACTTCTCGCACCTCGCGTAGGCGAGGGCGGCGGTGATTTCGCGGAAGGCGTTTCGATCGCATGCGTCATTGCCGCGGGCGATGTTGATCTCGACGGCACGGTGACACCAACCGACCTTGTCGCATTCCTCGCCGCGTGGGCCGCGAACGATCACTTCTCCGGCGATGTCAATCGCGACGGTTTCGTCGACGCGATCGATTTCGCAGTGGTGTACGACCGAATCGTGCACACGACTCGCGATGCGTCAGGAACGCATGAGTAAACGCATGAGTAAACGCATGAGTAAACGCATGAGTGAATGCATGAGTAAACACATGCTTGCCTGAGACCACCGCGCACCCCGCGGAGGTTCAACGCAAGAAGCCAACACCCGCCGAAGAAGGCCGTCTCACCGACGGCCTTCTTTCTTTCTCACATCGCTCGAGGTAAATCTCAGAATCGCAGGTGTGCCGCGCGATCCGCAGGCGGCGCGATGTTCAGAATCGCGCGCGCGAGTGCGAGGTCGTCTCTCGTTGTGATCTTGAGATTGCG
>CAIWCL010000376.1 GCA_903911205.1 uncultured bacterium | reverse complement strand
TTCTGCAGTTGATCGAGCTCAGGCTTGAGCGCGGTCATCGCTTTCGAGAAGCGCTGCATCGAAATCTGCGACTTCTTCTGGATCGGGTGCAAAATCAAACGCACCACCACGACGAGCGCGATGATCGCGAGGGCCCAGTCGAACACGATGTACGACTTCAGGAAGAGCAAGAACCAAAGCAGTCCATCGGCGAGCCACGCGAACGTGCACCAAGAGCAGCAGCCGCTCATGAGGTACACGATCAGGTCGCGCATGTTGAGCGCAGCGAGCGGCTCGGCGCTGCCGAGGATGCGGTTGTCGAGGGGACCCGCAAACAGGCCAAGGTCAAAGGCCGCTTCGCTCTGCGCAGCAACCGCGACCTTCGGACTCCAGAGCGACGTGAAGAGCAGTTCGCTCGTCCCGGTCAGTTGGTTCGAGAACGTGGAAACTTCAGCGACGCTCGCAAGCGCCTTCGAAGCAACGGTCGGTGGCGCGTACGGCGCGTGCACGGCGAGTGCGAAGTAGCGGTCGGTACTGCCAAACCACGACAGTGTGAAGCCACCTTCGGTCGACTTCTCATTCGGCCAGACGACCGGATCGCCCTCCGCAACTTGCGAGGAAAATGCGCTGCGATCGTAGAGTTGGCCGTTGGCGCTGACGAATGATTGCGACGGATCACGCGATTCCGGGAAGAGGTATCCGAAGTGGTAGCGACGCACTTCTGTCAGCGTCTTCGGGTCGTACGGTCGATCGCCAGGGCCGTTTTGCAGCATTCGGACCTGCATCGGATTGGCTGTGAGATTGGTGAAGCGCTGTTCAACCGCGAGATCGAAACCGGTGTTTCCGAGACGGAACGAACGCGTCATTCGCGCGACGACGTTGCCACTTTCGTCGGTAATTTCCGTCGAGAACTGTCCAGGCGCCGTCTCAGCCCAAACCGCTTCGAAGACCGAAACCGACGCGCCGTCGATTTCGAGTTCACGCGCCGCGAGGACCGGAAGCGCGACGTCGCCGAAGTTGGTTGAAGAGGCAAGGACGTACCGGCGTGACTCGTCGGGCATCGCCGACGGGTCGTTGTTTGCGCGAGCCCGGCGCGCTTGATCGGCATCTTGCACCGTCAGCCAAATGTCCGCGGCGACAACGCGGTCGATGCCCGCGGCGTTCCGTGAGAACGTGAACTGGGCAGGCGCGACAGACGGATCAAGCGACCCGAGTTTCTGTGGAGCCTCAGGTGCCGACATCCCTGCCGGAACGCGCGCGGTGTAACGCGGAGCTTCGATGGTGCCGGCGGCTTGACCCTCGGCGGTTGTCGTTGCGGCCGACGTCGTTGTAGCCGTCGTCGCATCAGTGGTTGAAGTCGTCGTGGCTGCCGCAGTGGACTGCGCGGCACCATCGCTGTTCGCGGTGCCGGTTGACGCGGCATCGTTGAGAGTGCCGCTCGTCTTACCTTCTGTGGAGGCTTCTGTGGAGGCTTCTGTGGAGGCTTGGCCTGCCTCCGCGGCGTCACTCTTCTTGCGGGACGAACCCTGCGCAACAAGGACGCCGACGGAAATCACGCCGATCGCGAGCAGGGATGTGATGAGGAAGCGCTTCAGCAGAGGTGACATAGGAAAAAGTCGAGGAAGGCGTGGGTGGCGAAAAGAGCGTGTTGTCTGCGTTCGCACGAGGCGTTCGCGGGCCGCGGAGCGTATCCGACCGCAACAACCTTCGACGGAAGCACGAAAACCCGCGCCGGAACGCGCGACTCACTCGCCGCGCTCAAGTCGCTGCCAGAGCCAGTCTTTCAGCGGCGCGCCGCGATCGATATGGTCGCGGATCCGCTGCTGGGTGCGCGCGATGTCGTATTCGACGCGGTAGAAGGTGAAACGATCGGACGCACCGTTCTCGCCCTCTTCGAGAATCACGTAGGACGACCGCGGGTCGTGGTCACGCGGTTGACCAACAGAGCCAGGGTTGAGGATGAATCGGCAGCCGGGCAGCATGTCGCGCTCGGTCGGGGACCACTCGGTGAGCCCCTGTTCGAATGCGACCCAGTCGTATCGAGCGTTGGGCTCTTCTGGCGGGAGGAGACTCGGTTGACCCGCCGCGTTCGCTGCAGCCGCTTCGCGCAACCGGATTTCGACTTCATCGCGTTCCTCAAGGAGAAATCCCGGGCAATGCGTGTGGCCGACAAGCGCACTGACGCGGCGGGGATTTCCGCTCGTGTCGGGAAGCGTCAAAGCACCGAAGTTCCGCTTGAGCTTTCGCTCTCCCTGCGCGACATCTTCCGGGAAGAGGTACTCGTTCACGGGACGCGACGGCGACGCGTGCACGCAGATGTAGCGATCAAGCAAAATCTGCCGCGGCGAAATCGAGAACATGAAATCCACGCGCGGGCGTTGCGCCGCAAGAAGCTCTTGCCACAAAGGGTCGGTGCGGTGGATTTTCAGGTCGAAAGACGGCTTTGGTGACGGTCGTGGTGCCGCAGCCCACGCGTTGAATTGCGCCGCATCGTGCGCACCCGGGACAAGTTCCGACTCACCGCTGAGGTAGCGGATCCGAAACTCTTCGTGTCCAAGAGCAACGAGCGCATCGGCCGGTTCGGTGAGCATCACCGTCGTCGGACCATCGAAACGCGAACCGGCGTTGTGCGACCGAACGATCGCCAAGCCCCCTTCAGAAAGGTCGTAGCGATACGGACCCACGATGCACGGCGCGGCCGAACTCGACTTCGCCGACGACGAACGCTGTGAGGGGGCTGCCAATCCGCGCGCGGCGGCGAATTGACGCTTCATCCAGCGTTGATCGAGCGTTTCCGCGCGCGTCCAGAACACGGCGTCACGTGCAGCCACATTGAAGTTGCTCGGCTCGTAGAGCGCGGCGAAATCGTGATTTCCGAGGAGCGACCATTCGCAGTGCTCGCGCACGAGATCGATGCACTCGACCGGATCTGGGCCGTAGCCAATCACATCACCGAGGCAGACCATCTTGTCGTAACCGACAGACTTCGCATGGCGCAGCACCGCCTCAAAAGCGGCGAGGTTGGCGTGAATGTCGCTGACGATCGCGATGCGCATGCGGGGGTGTCCAACCGACGGCCAAGCCGCGGAGCCGCGATGCTATCACGTGATTTCAGCGCTCGCGACTGGCGGCGGGGCGAACCTGCCGTTCGCGGCCGCCGCTTCGCTCGCTTTCGTCGGCCTCGCCGCGAATGAATCGCGACGGGCCGAGATGTGCGGTTTCAGCGCTCGCGACTGGCGGCGGGGCGAACCTGCCGTTCGCGGCCGCCGCTTCGCTCGCTTTCGTCGGCCTCGCCGCGAGTCGAGGTCTCACCTTGGCGCGACGGGCCGAGATGCGCGGTGCTCTGCTGTGGAGAACGCCTGAGGGAGCCGCCGCAGCGGCGACCGCGATATGCATGATTGGCGCGGATTGCACCAAAGGAAGCCGCCGCAGCGGCGACCGCGATATGCATGAGCACTCGGAACTCCTCGCCCGTTCTCGGACGGGTACATCTTCCTTCTGCGCAGATTCCTTGTGGCGGCCAGTTGGCAACGAGGTTGGCGTTGGCTCAGCGCTGACTCCCCCGTCACCCGGCCGTTCGCCGCTATTCTCTCGACCCTTCCGTGTCGGTCACTCCGAACACGGCGAGGACGCGCCATCTCGGCGCCTGCATGCGCCATGAAAGCGCAGAGTTCACGAGTACAAGGCATCCAAAGAGGTAACTATGGCTGACGCAACCACCAAGCACTACGACCTCATCGTCATCGGCGGCGGACCCGGCGGGTACGTCGGCGCAATCCGCGCGGCCCAAATGGGTCTCAAGGTCTGCTGCATCGAGCGCGGCAAACTCGGCGGCGTCTGCCTCAACTGGGGCTGCATCCCAACCAAGGCTCTGCTGCACAACGCCGAGCTCTACATGGAAGCGATTCGCCACGGCAAGGATTGGGGCTTTGAGATCGATCCGGCCGCGGTGAAAGTCGACTGGGCGAAGGTCATCGGTCGTTCGCGCTCGATCACGGGCACGCTCAACGGTGGCATCGCGTTCTTGTTCAAGAAGAACAAGATTGATCACGTCGAAGGTCACGCGAAGGTTGTCGCCGGCAAGACCTCGGCGGGCCCCTGCCGCGTGCAGGTCTCAAAGGCTGACGCTGATTACTACCACGGCTCCGGCGGCGAGAAACTGCAGGAAATCACGGCAGATCGCGTGATGATTGCGACGGGCGCTGCGCCGAATGAACTTCCATTCGCGAAGTCAGACGGAAAGGCGATTCTCTCGAGCTACGACGCGCTCACGATTGCAAAGCAGCCGAAGTCGATGGTCATCATCGGCTCGGGCGCGATCGGCATGGAGTTCGCGTACTTCTTCAACGCGTTCGGCACGAAGGTGACCGTGGTCGAGATGCTTGATCGGATTCTGCCGAACGAAGACGAGGACATCTCCGCTGCTGCGCTGCGCGCGTTCTCGAAGCAGGGCATGGAGTTCAAGGTCGGCACGATGACGACCGCGATCGACAAGACTTCGTCCAAGGATGGATCGACGGGCGTGAAGGTCACGCTCGCGCAGGCTGCCGACAAGACGAAGACTGAGACGATCGAAGCTGAATGCGTGCTCGTCGCCATCGGCGTGAAGGGCCGTTACGAAGGTCTCTTCGACGAGAAGCTCGGCCTGCGCGTCGAGAAGAACCACATCTGGACCGACTACAAGGACAAGAAGGAACCGACCTACCAGACGTCGATCCCTGGCGTCTACGCGATCGGCGATTGCATCGGCGCGCCGTGGCTTGCCCACATCGCGAGCGAAGAGGCCGTCGCCTGCGTTGAACGCTTCATGGGGCATCACACGCTGGGCGTCGATTACGCATCGATCCCCGGCTGCACGTATTGCAACCCGCAGATCGCGTCGGTTGGCATGACAGAGAAGCAGGCGAAGGAGAAGGGCCTCAAGTACAAGGTCGGCAAGTACTCCTTCAAGGGTCACGGCAAGGCGATCGCTGTTGGTGCGACCGAAGGTCTCGTGAAGATCATCGTGAGCGAGCCGTATGGCGAGATTCTTGGTGCCCACATCATCGGCGAGGATGCATCGGAACTCATCGGCGAAATGGGCTTGGCGCGCCGCGTCGAAGCGACCATTGAGGACGTGATCTCGACGGTGCACGCACACCCAACGATGCACGAAGCACTGCACGAGGCAGCACTCGCAACCGAAGGCCGCGCGATTCACGCGTAATTGATTCGAACGAGACCATCTAGACACGCGGCCCGGTGATCCCGGGCCGCGTGTTTTTTTGCACCATGGCAGCGAGCCATGCTCAACGAGTGCTCATGCGCGCACGAAGCCGCTCGGCGGCTCGTTCCGCAGTGTTGCGATGAGATCCACCAGCGCGCGCGGACGCATCAGGTTCTCGCGCACATCCACGCCAACGTCGAAACGGCGCGCGAGTTTCGCGCCGTGGCCGTGCACGTGTCCGTGCAAGTGAAAGCCTCCGTTTGGACGACCTTGCCACTGATCGATTGGATAGTGGAACATCACGATGCGCTCATCGGTGCCCGCGATACCGCGCGCGCTGATGATGTCATCGACCGATTCGAACAACTTGTCGAAGCGCTTCTCACCCTGCGGGTCATGATTGCCGCGAAGGAGATAGATACGCTTGCAGAGGATGCGATCGCGCAGTCTCTCCGCGTGCGCAAGTTCGGTTTCGTCCCACGCGCGTCCGCCGCCTTTCACCATGAAGTCGCCGAGATGGACAAGGACATCCTTCGGACCAACGACTTCGTTGATCGCAGAGATCAGCGCCTCGTCCATCTCATCGACCGACTCAAACGGTCGACCGAAAATCGACAGCGCCTCTGTGTGGCGGAAATGCGTATCCGCGGTCACATAGATGCGGCGATCTGTCTTGACGAGATCCTTCGCAGTCGACATCACGGCAAGGTAGCCGCCGAACGCGGCCCGTACCATGCGCGCCATGCGCACGCAGCCACTTCTTCCAACGAGACTTGCCTCCACCCTTGCGTTCCGTTTCGCCACCGCGATGTCCGGGCTTTCACTCGTCGCCGGATCAGCGTGCGCGCAGCAAGAACTCCCCCGCTACGGCGGCGTGAATCTTGTCAACGAAACTCCCGAGCAACATGACGCACGCATGCAGTGGTTCCGTGATGCGAAATTCGGCATGTTCATTCACTGGGGTCTCTACGCAACCGCGGCTGGTGAGTGGAACGGGCGTCGCGTGCCCGGTATCGGCGAGTGGCTACTCTCGAACGCTCAGATCAAGCCCGAGGATTACGCGGTGCTGCAGAAGCAGTTCAACCCCGTGAAGTTCGACGCGAAGGCGTGGGTTGAGATCGCGAAGAACGCAGGGATGAAATACATCGTCATCACGTCGAAGCATCACGATGGCTTCTGCTTGTGGGATTCGGCGCTCACCGATTGGGATGTTGCGAATTCGCCGTTTGCGCCGCGCGATCCATTGAAGGAACTCGCGGATGCCTGCACTGCTGCGGGTATCCGCTTGTGCTTCTACCACTCCATCATGGATTGGCATCACCCCGATTACCTCCCGCGTCGCGCGTGGGACACGCGATCGACCGACGGCGCCGACTACCAGCGCTACATCGCGTACATGAAGGGTCAACTGAAAGAACTCACGTCGGGCAAGTACGGCGACGTCGGCATTCTGTGGTTTGACGGCGAATGGGAAGGTACTTGGACCCACGAGATGGGCAAGGATCTCTACGACTATTGCCGCGCGCTTGATACGGACATCATCATCAACAACCGCGTCGACACGGGACGCTCGGGGATGGAAGGCATCACGCGCGAAGGCGATTACCGCGGCGATTACGGCACGCCTGAACAACAAATTCCCGCGACGGGTTTGCCCGCGGGCGTTGATTGGGAAACCTGCATGACGATGAACGACACCTGGGGATACAAGAAATACGACCAGCATTGGAAGTCTACGGAAGACCTCGTGCGGAAGCTCATCGACATCGCCTCCAAGGGCGGCAACTTCTTGTTGAATGTTGGACCGACCGGCGAAGGCGAGATCCCAAGCGCGAGTGTCGAACGACTTGCCGCGATGGGCGCGTGGATGAAGACGAACGCACGCGCGATCTACGGAACGCAGGCGAATCCGTTCCCTGAGCCACCATCGTGGGGTCGCATCACGCGAGCAAAGAACGACGATGGAAGCGATCGACTCTATCTCCATGTCTTCGATTGGCCGAAGGACGGAAAGTTGCGTCTCTCCGGCCTTTTGAGCGACGCTCGCGCCGTGCAAATCCTCGGGCAGCGCACGCGGAATCTTTGGCCATCCGAGCGCGAGGGTGATGCGATCGTGTTCGCACTCCCGACAGAACCGCTTGACCACATCGCAACCGTAGTCGCTGTCGATCTCGCGGAGCCACTCGCAGTTGCGGCGCTTCCTGAGATCTCTGCCGCCGACGATCGCTTTACTGGTTCACTTGAAGTCGATGTGAAGCAGCCGGCATCGAAAGTGACCTACCGCTACACGACCGACGGAAGTGAGCCGATCGCATCGAGTACTCCCGCGGGAACGCCAATCACCCTTTCTCAGAGCGCGACCGTGAAGGCCCGCGGATTCCTCGGCCAACAGCCTGTCACGCGCACCGTCGCGCGACGCTTTGAGCATCTTGAACCAGTGACCGCCGTCCAAACACTCAAGGCAGATCCTGGCGTGCGCTTTGCCGCGTACGAAGTGCCGGAATCGATCAAGACCTGCGCAGAGATCTTGAAGGCGAAGAAAGTTGGAGAAGGCATCACGCCTGAACCGTCGATTGCGGTCAAGCCGCGCGAAGAGAACTTCGGGCTTGTCTTCCAAGGATTCATCGATGTGCCGGAAACTGGCGTCTACCGCTTCTTTGTGGATTCCGACGACGGCTCCGTGATGTTGCTTCACGGCAAGGTTGTCGTCGACAACGACGGCCCACACAGCGCGACGGAGAAATCGGGTGCGATCGCCCTTGAGAAGGGAATGCATCCAGTCGAAGTTCGTATGTTTGAAGCGGCGGGACAAGATCTCTTACGCGTGTCGTGGGTGATGCCGTCCACCGCAAAGAAGGTTGTCGTTCCAGCATCTGCGTGGAAGAACTGACGCGATGCGACTGACCACGCTTCGCGCAGATCTTTTGTTGCTTACCGCCGCCGTGATCTGGGGCTCTGGTTTCGTTGCGCAACGGCTTGGAAGCGGACATCTCGACGCATTCGAGTTCAACGGCCTCCGCTTCACCTTCGGCACGATCCTGCTGCTTCCACTCCTCGCATTCGCACCGTGGCCCACGCACATTGCGCGTGATGTTTCGCGACGCGCGACCTTGCGAGGTGGATTCATCGCAGGCGTCATCATGATGCTCGCCGCCAATGCACAGCAACATGGGCTTGCGAACACCACTGCGTCAAACGGCGCATTCATCACGAGTCTCTACGTCGTCTTTGTTCCGTTTCTCACCGTCGCGCTCCATCGTCATCGGCTCGGCGGCGCGGTGTGGTGTGGCGTCATTCTCGCGGCAATCGGACTCATACTCCTCGGCGTGCAACGTGACTTCACCATCAACGCGGGTGATCCTTGGGTGCTCGTCTGCGCAGTGCTTTGGGCTGTGCACGTGGTGACGGTTGGCTTCTTCTCCCGTGACGCGGAGCCGATTCGATTTTCCCTGATCCAATTGGGAATGACCGGTCTTGGCAGTCTCGTCACCATGTTCGCGCAAGGCGGCGTCGAACTTGCAGCGATTGATGCAGCGAAGTGGGCGTTGCTCTACGCAGCGGTACTTCCTGTCGCGGCCGCTTTCACGCTGCAAGTCATCGCCCAACGTCACGCGCCGCCGACACATACGGCGCTCATTCTTTCGCTCGAAAGTGTGTTCGGGATGATCTGCGGGATCGTGTTCCTCGCCGAACGTCCGACGGCGCAGCAATACGCCGGCGCGGCGCTCATGCTTGCTGGTGTTGTCGTTTCGCAGTGGCCTCGTCGCGGGGATCGCGACTCGAACGGCGCGGAAAGCACGCTCGAAATTGCGTCCGATCCACAACCGCGATGAGTTCCCGCGCAACCGTGATGCACGGCCACACTGACGCGTGTCTTCACTTGTGCATTCGATGGTGTGTCGAGGGGAAACTCACGGGGACGTCACTGCGCGCGCGAGCGAAGCACAACCGCACCTGCGGTCGTTTCGATACGCGACTCACCGGCAGCTGCTCCGTATTCGGCGGTGAGACTGTGTTCGCCAATCTCAGGAGTACGCGCCTTCTTTGCCGGATCATCGAGCGTGATCCCACCTGATACGGTCGTCACGCGGACGAGCCCGTCGAACTGCGCGGGCAATTCAAAGTCGACCGCACCGGCTTTGGTTTCGACTTCAAACGGGTGGTCATTGCCGTCGGCAAGTGAAACGCGAATCACGCCATTTGCACTGGTCGCTCGCACACCGTCGGTCGCAAGCGCAATATCGATCGACCCATTCTGCGCAGTCGCATCGATGCCACCAGTGTGATTCGCAACCTTGATCGAACCATTCTTTGTAGAAACACGCAGTGCGCCCGAGGTTCCGCGCACAACGATCGCACCGTTCGCACTCTTCACCATCGAGTCGCCTGTACCAGGCGTTCGAATGACGAGTTTGACGCGATCACGATCGAGCGGCTTCCCTGGAAAGATTGGTTGGAAGACGAGCGTTCCGTCGGCTGATCGCGTTGCGAAGAGTCGCGTGTTCTTCTCTCGACGCTCCACATCCTTCGCGTCGGCACCATCGACGACGAACTCTGCGACCGCCGTCGTCTCATCAAGTTTCGGATCGACGACGAACTCGATTTCACCGTTGGTGATCTCCGCGAGGATGCGCTCGCGAACTGGCTCACCCTTCTTGTGGTCCTTCGGCAGCGCAAATTCTGCCTCACTATGGACCGTAGCCGTCTTCACGCCATCGTCCGGTTGCATCCACCGCGGACGCGCGAGCGCCGTGATGGGCGCCGCGGCCAACATGCAGGTGCCAAGTACCGCGAGAACGAAGTTGCGAAGCGGGTTTTTCATAGAGGCTGTCATGTTATGGACGTGCTGCGATGGGTGTTGGAGCATTCTCGCCGCGATCTTGTCGGGGTTATCGCTCAACGCGACACGCGCTGTGGAGCGGGCGGGCCGAGGGCCGAAAGAGTGCTCGCCGCAGCACTGTGCAACGGCAACCGCCCGGAGGATCCAGGCGACAGGCTCAACAAGTGACTCAAGCAACGACACGCGTGTGGATGCGCGCGTCGCTCCTGAAGAACTCCCTCTCGCCATGAATTCGAACACGACTCCGAACTTCGACCGCGTCCTCGAGCAACTCTTTACGACCCTCGTCTCCGGTGATCGTCGCGGTACGCGCGATATCGTCGACGCGGTCTATGCCGCCGGTATCCCTGCGGAAACGATCGCGAAGGACATCTACTGGCCGCTCCTTGAGTCGATCGCGGCGATGTACCGGAAGGACCAAATCACGACGCTTTCGCATCACTATGCGACGCGACTCCTTCGCTCGCTCGTCGATCAGGCACAGGCTCGCTTCGAAATGAAGGCTCCGCGCGGTCGCCGCATCTCGATGTTCTGCGGCCCGAATGAGACCGAAGAACTTGCGGGTCAACTTGTCGCTGACCTTCTCGAAGCCGACGGCTACGACATCACCTTCGCGGGCGGCGGCGTCGCCAACGACGAAATTCGCGAGGAACTCGGCCAGCGCGAACCAGACACGCTCCTCCTCTTCGCCTCAAGCGCAAAGGATGCTCCATTCATCCGCGAACTCATCGACAACGTGCGCGGCAGCGGTGCGTTCGACAATCTGCAGATCGTCGTCGGTGGCGGCGTCTTCAATCGTGCACCAGGCCTCGCGGAAGAAATTGGTGCAGACGTCGCCGCGAACTCGCCGCGCGAGCTGCTTGAGAAGCTCGTCAGCGAGTCGACCGTGCGCAACGAGCGTTGGGTGAAGTCCTCGCGCCGCACTCGCAGCGCCGCGTAAGCCACCGGGCACGGATACGTCCGTCGCGCTTTCAACCTGCATTCGCGCTCCTCGCCGCCCCCTCCACGTCCTTGGGGGGAGCGGCGAGGTTTTTTTTCGCCATGTGCTGAGAGATGCGACCCCGCTCCACGGAAACCGCGGGGAGCCAATCGTCCGGCTCCACACGCAAAAGTCTCCCGAAAGGAGCACAGTCATGAAGAACGGTCACACTCTCGCACTCCTCGTCTCGTCCATGGCCATCGCTGCGACCTCCGCCGCCAACGCCGCAAGCTTCGGTGGCTTCATTCCGGTGGTGTCGCTGCCGCGCTCGGTTGCGACGGTCACGCAGGGCGTCAACTCCGCAGACGTGACCTCGATCCCGGTCGCAGTCACGCTCTGCAGCGGTGCAACCGAGTTCCCGTCTTTCGTGGCCCGCTCCGCCACCATCGCCGAGGCCGTCGGCAGCTGCTACACGATTCGAGCCACCATCCTCGGCGCGGCGGTGACGCGTGTAGAGATCAACCACACCGGCGGCGCCAACGGCATCATGGCGGTGAAGTTCGGCGGTCCGGGCTCGGTCATCGGATTCGACCGCACGAATCCGAATCCGGGCACCGTCGGTTCAAGCACCGGACGCGACGTGACGTTCCGTCCTTCGGTCGGCGGCTGGGTGCTGCGCGCGTCCTACTCTGAACCGATCGGCGTGGGCGCGGTTCCTCCGGTTGGAGATGTGTACGGCCAACTCACGCTCGCCTTCTCAACCTGCTTCGACATCGGCGACTATCTCAATATCGAGCTCGATCTCGACAAGGCGAACTGAATCGCCAAGATCCGTCGCCCTGCGAAAGAACATGTGAGAAAACTCGCGGGACAGATCGCGGAACACCTTGAGCAATCGAAGACGTCGCCGCTCCGGCAAGGGGCGGCGACGTCGTTTCCATCGCTTCATGCAAGGGGCCTCTTGTGGACGCGGAAAGAGCGGCCGGGACGCGAGCAGAAGAATCGCGGTACCCGCCAGCACCTTGCGCTCGACCTCGCGGAAGAAATGAGTGCAGGCGTCTCTGTGACCTCCACAGCCTCCTCGCAAGGAGCGCTTGCTCGGCGAAGTCGTCTCCTTACCACAAACTACAAAATCCAAGGGAAGTCATTCAGGGCTCACAGATCTGATTCTGTCGTTGCTTGTGAGGGTTCGTCACCCCAAAGAACGGAACGCCGCGTCAAACACACGCGCCCACAACGTTCTT
>CAIWCL010000375.1 GCA_903911205.1 uncultured bacterium | reverse complement strand
GTTCGTCCGCGTCACGATGGGTACGAAGAATCAGCGCGACGTGAAGCGCTACAACAAGATCGTCGAAGAGGCGAACGCACTCGAACCCGAGATGCGCCGCCTGACCGACGCCCAACTCCGCGCGAAGACGGAAGAGTTCCGCACGCGGATTGCTGGCGGCGAGAAGTCGTACGCGATGATTCCCGAGATCTTCGCGGTGGCCCGCGAGGCGATGGATCGCTCTGTCGGCATCCGCAACATCTTCAATCCCGCGCGCGGCATCGACCTCAATCAAGACGGCGTCGTCAACGCGCAAGATCTGTTCGATCCGTCGCTGCTTCCCTCCGACGTGCGCGCGAAGTACGACGAAACGCTCGCCGCCATGCGCGCGCTCGAGCCGCGTTACCCCGAGGGTGAATTCCGCGGCCACACGCAGATGATCGAAGGCTGGCAGTACCTCGACATCGATCCATCGATTTACGACGCGGTACGCACGATCTATCCAGAGTCGCGCCCACCCTTCCGCGCGCGTCCGTTCAACGTTCAGTTGATCGGCGGCATCGTGCTCGCTGAAGGCAAGATCGCCGAAATGAAGACCGGCGAAGGTAAGACGATCGTCGGCCCGCTCGCCTGCTATCTCGCGGCGTGCGAGAAGAAGCAAGTGCACGTCGTCACGGTGAACGATTACCTCGTGCAACGCGACCGCGATTGGACGTTCCCCTTCTTCCGCGCACTCGGCCTCACGGTCGGCGCAATTCATCCGCATCACATGCAGGGTCACGAAGAGAAGAAAGCTGCGTACGCCTGCGACGTTGTGTACGGCACGACAAGCGAGTTCGGCTTCGACTACCTCCGCGACAACATGAAGACGCGGCCGGAAGAGCAATTGCAGAAGGAGCGCGGATTCGCCATCGTCGACGAAGTTGACTCGATTCTCATCGACGAGGCGCGTACACCGCTCATCATCTCAGGACCTGCGCACTCGACGGCTCCTCGTTATGACCTCGCGGATCAGGTGGCGCGCCACCTCGTCGCACGCCAGGCTGATTGGGATCGCGAAAACGAAGATTGCCGAAAGCTCGAAGAACGCATCGCTGCGCTCGAAGGCGACGTGCGCAACGCGCGTGAAAAGTCCGCTGTTCCCACGCTGAAGCGCGACATGGACGGCGCACGCAAGGAACTCGCCACCGCGCAAGCACGCCGCGATCGTTTCAAGCAGTTCTACGAGCCCGAGCTCGACAAGAAGACCGCAGCGCTCACGCACGACGGCGTCGAAGAAGCACAGCGCTTCGCGAAGCGGATCGATCCGTCGGTCGGAAGTTTTTACGTCGGCGACAACATCGACATGCCGCACTTGGTGGAACAATCCGTGCGCGCGCACGTGGTCTACCAGCGCGACCGCGATTACGTCGTGGCGGCCGATGAAAACGGCGTCGAAGGCGTTGTGATCGTCGATCAGAACACCGGCCGCAAGATGGTCGGTCGCCAGTGGTCAGACGGTCTTCACCAAGCCGTCGAAGCCAAAGAAAAGGTCAAGGTCAAAGAAGAGACCCAGACCATGGCGACGATCACGATTCAGAACTACTTCAAGCTGTACAAGCGACTCTCCGGCATGACCGGTACGGCCGACACCGAAGCGGAAGAGTTCCACGAGATCTACAAGCTCGACGTCGTGTCGATTCCGACGAATCTCCCGATCGCGCGCTTCGATCGCCAAGACAAAGTGTTCCTCTCGCAGAAGGACAAGTGGAATGCGATCGTCGAGGAAGTCAAAGCATTCCACGATGTTGGTCGCCCGGTGCTCGTCGGTACGACAAGCGTCGAGAAGAGCGAAATGGTCGCGCGCATGTTGGCCGCCAAGTATCAGATCCGTCACGAAGTGCTCAACGCGAAGCAACATGATCGCGAAGCAGAAATCGTGCTCGGCGCCGGAAATATCGGCGGCGTGATGATCGCGACGAACATGGCCGGTCGCGGTACCGACATCAAGCTTCGTGGCTTTACGCGCGAAGAACTCGTCGAGCACTGGAAGCGCCGCAACATCTGCCCGAAGGAAGCGCACGCAGCGATGCCAGATGCCGAGATCATCGGGCTTTGCTATCGCCACCTCGGCGAGCGCATCTTCGGTTCTGACGCGATTCAAGGTCGCGACGCTGGTGCCGTGCGCAGCATGCTGCTCAAGCACTGGGCGATCGAGAAGGCGAAGTATCCAGAGAAGAAGGTGGCGACGATGTCCGACGACGCGCTCGTCGAGGCACTCGATGCCGCCGGACTTCCGCCGATCCACCGACTTGAGATGTGGAAGGACGTCGAAGAAATGGGCGGTCTCCACATCGTGGGTACCGAACGCCACGAAAGCCGCCGTATCGACAATCAGTTGCGTGGCCGCGCTGGTCGCCAGGGCGACAACGGTTCGAGCCGCTTCTTCCTCTCGATGGACGACGACCTGATGAAGATGTTCGCCGGCAAGGCGATGCTCAAGGTGCTGTCGACCCTTGGCATGAAGGAAGGCGACGATCTCGAAGACGCGATGCTCACGCGCTCGATCGAGAAGGCGCAACGAAAAGTCGAAGAGCGCAACTTCCAAATGCGCAAGAACATCCTCGAGTACGACGAGCCGATGGAGCACCAGCGCCGCGCGTTCTACGGCCTCCGTCAACCGATCGTCGAAGGACGCGGTGTGCGCGAACTCACGCTGCGTTACGTCAACGACGCGATGGAGAAAGCCGCCGACGATTACCTCGGCAAGATGCACGTCCCCAACACGATCAGCGAATGGGTGCGCGAGAACTGTGGTGTCTCGATCGAAGCCGACCGCTTCCTCAAGAAGGATCGTGAAGAGATCGAAAAGCTCATTCGCATCGACGCTGCGGAAGAAGCGCAAGAATCGATCCGCGCGACGGCGGGCGAGTGCCTTCCGCTCGAACTCGAGCCGGAGGAATGGGACGCCGAAGGATTCGCGAATTGGTCGCGCGCCCATTACGGCGCCGAACTGACTCCTGAAGGAGTCCGCTCGGGCGGCCGTGATCTTGCGATGAAGACGGTCGCCAAGGCCGCGCTCACGAAGTTTGCGGACATCGATCTCTCACCAATCGCACAGTTCCTCGTGCCGCAGTTCGGCGCGACGCAACTGGCGAATTGGGCGAATCGCAAGTTCAACATGACCGTCGATGTCTCGCTCTTTGAAGGAACAACGACCCCTGCGGAAGCAGCGGATCGATTGGGCGTCAAGGCGATGGAGGCGTACGGCGACCGCGAGGTTGGCTACCCCATCGACTTCGCGATTGAACAGACGAACGCGATGCTGCAGCAGAATCCAGAAGGCGCACTGGCGCAGTTCTGCACGTTCGTGAAAGCGCGGTACGGCGTGGATTGGAATCCCCAGTCGTTGCCGTCGACGGATCCGCAAGAACTCCGTCGGTTGCTCGTCGAACGCGCGCGTGCAATGACCGACGCAGACGTCGAGCGACGTACGCAAGAGTGCCTCGCACGCGGCCGCGATCGCGACTCGATCGCGAAGTGGTTCGGTGAAGAGGCGCTCGTTCGCCTCAACGAAGCCGAAGTCGCGCGCGCAGGTGATGAGCCTGAAGCGTTCGCGCGCGAGAAGGTTCGTGAGTTGCCGCGGCTTGAACTCACGCAGTTCGAGCGCTACGTCCTCCTCAACATTCTCGACAACGCGTGGAAGGAAAATCTCCACGGCATGGACCAGATTCGCGATTCGATTGGCTTCCGTGCGTTTAGCCAGAAGGACCCGCGCATCGAGTTCAAGCGCGAGAGCGCGCGTGTCTTCAACGAAATGCAGGAGACGATTCGCGACCGCGTCACCGACATTGCCTTCCGCGGGCGATTCGCTCCGCAAGTTCCGCGGATGGCTCCGCGACCGCAGCCCGCTGCGGTTCCGGCAGGTTCCGACGCGGTGGCGCCAGCGCTTCCACCGAGCGAGCCTGTCGCGGCCGAACCCGCGCGCCCCGCAGCGCTCCCCGCAGCCGCGGAGCAGTTGACTGCGGAAACCCCTGTGGACCCCTCGACCATTCCGGTCGTCGGTCGCAACGAGCCCTGCCCATGCGGAAGCGGTCTCAAGTACCGACTCTGCCACGGCAAGAAGCCAGAGGCGCAGGCGTAACGCCTTCGCTGCTCTGCCACGCTTGTTTGAAAGTCACGACGGCCCCGCATGCGGGGCCGTCGTTCTTTACCTGTCGTTTGGATGTTGTTTCGATCAGCTGGTCCAATTGCTGAGGAGGAGTGACAGATCCGACGCACCGACCGTTCCGTCGCGGTCGAGATCCGCTGCCCCCCCGGCCGAACCCCACGCGCTCAAGAGAAGCGCCAGATCCGCGGCATTCACCGTGCCATCGTTGTTGATGTCACCCAACGGACCACCACAGAGGCCTGCTGCATTCTGCACGCAGTAGGAATCCCACGAGTTGGTACAGCAGTACGGATCTGCCGCGCAGACGGTGACGCAACACTCCGCGTCGCTGCAGCCGGGCGAGAAGTGGACCTCGTTGCATGCACCACCCTGGCCGCACACCGCGTTGTTGGTCACCACCAACGTGCCCGCTGCGTAGCGAGCACTCTTCGCCGACACGCGGATCAGGTAACTGCGCCCGGCGAGCACCGGGTGATCAAGCCGCACGCCGCTGCTGAGGCTGCAATCAGTGCCCACGATCGCCGAGCATGCGATCGCTTCGAGCGGTTCGCCGCAGTCCTCGTAGAGCGCGAGCGTCATCTGCGCCTCGGCGAACTCGGTGCAGACCTCAACGCGCAGCATGCCGCTCGAAGGCGCGATGTAGCGGCGCCATGCAGCACGGACGTCGGTGTACCCGCAGGGCGTTGGAGATCCGGAGACCCAGCCCTCCCACGCGGTGTTGAAGTTGTAACTCGAGGGTTCAGAATCCCACAAGAGTTTCGCCTCGTCGCACTCGTAGCCCGTCTGGCAGATGGCTTCGGCGCGCTGCACGCAGAGGTTGTCCCACGCTTCGTCGCAGCAGAACGGATCGGCCGTGCAGACACGCGCGGTACACGTGGTCGAATTGCATCCGCCGCCGGCATGCGCGGCGTAGCAATCCGCAGGCGAGTTGACGGGCGCGCAAGAAATCGTGAGCGTGCCCGCGACATCGCCTTGCCCAGTCGCAGAGATGCGGATGTAGTAGTCCTCGCCGTTCAGCACGCCGAAGCGGATGGAACTTCCGTCGGGCGAGCCGCAGCTTGCTGCGTTGTTGGTTGAGCATGCCGCGAAGGCGCCGCATTCCTCAGCCATCGCCAGCGTGACCTTTCCGGATGCGTATGCCGTGGGGCACGCAGATACGGTCATCATGCCGTCGCAGGTTGCGACCACGCGGCGCCACACCGCCCACTGGTCTCCGATGCCGCACGGGGTCTCGTCCGACGGCGTCGTGTCGAGCCGCGTGTCGAACGAGGCTGTGCTAGGCACCGACGACTGCACCGTCAACGCGCTGCCGCACGTGAGTCCATCTTGCGGGAGCAATGTCCACGTGTAGACCTCGCGCATCACAAGCACCTTGAAGAAGTTGTTGCGGACGAGCGGGTTTGGATCGGTGACCTCAAGCGTGAGTGATGCGCCGCCAGGCGGGATCGTCAGCGCGCCCGTCTCGAGGGACGCCACATTCGCACCCGGGATGACCACTCCGCCAAGCTTCCACTGCTTCTGGAGCGCATAGCCGATGGGTTCGACGAGAGTGGCTCCAACGGTTCCGCCTGCACGCACTGTGCTACCCGCCACATGCGTGAACCCGTCCGCCATCTTGGTCGCGAGATGAATCTTCACGATCATCTGCTCGATCGACGGCCCGTTGTAGGGCTGGTTCAAGTTGCGCATCAGCGAGTCGTTGGTCGGGCGGTACACGCCAGTCTCGTGGTAGTACGCGCCTTCGAAGCAGTCATGCATGCCGACGACAGGAAGCGTGACGCCGAGCCAGTCCACCCACTTCGCGTTGTCTGCGATCATGGTTGCTCGGTCGCGGATGCTGACGTTCCGCGGGGTGAGTTCGGGCCCCGAGTAATTCGGCGGATCGGCGTCATAGTCGTATTCGTCGGCAAGGTCGCCGAAGGAGTGACCGAGTTCATGCTCGGCGACTGCGAACGACGCCGAGTTCGCGCCGGCGAAGGTGCCAACATCCGCACCGCCGTAACCCGCGCCTCCGTACTTCGAACTGTTTGCGACGGCGAGAATCTGATCCCAATCGGGCGCGGATCCTGCGGCCTGCTGCGCCTTCGCGGTGTCGATGCCGAGAAGTCGCTCGGTCTCGCCGTCGGCCCAGTAGGCCATGTCCAGCGCCGTGGTGCGGGCGATGCCCTGCTTCGGATCGTTGTCAACACCCTGGTCGACACTGATCACATCAACGCGATGCACATTGAAGTAGCGGCGATAGGTGGCGTACGGCTCTTTCGCCTCAAGGAATTGCCACGCGAGTTCGACCTGGTTGCGATAGACCGTGAGATCGTCGGCCTGGTAGCCGTCCCCAACAAACACCATGTCGATCCGGTTTTCGCTCGGACCGAACCAGCGGATCGTCTCCGTGTCCCATGCGCTGTCGAGCGGCGGCAGTGGTTCGGGTGCTTCCACCTCCAACATGCGGCCCTCGAGCGTGCCGCGTGCGCCGGGATGGCAGCAGAAGAGGTGGTCCTTCCCCTGCGGAATACCGCGGCGGCCCTCCATTCCCCCGGCGGGAGGCGCCGACTTCGTGTCGCCGGCCGCCAGTGACGGTGTGGTCAGCGCGAGACCAATCGCAAGCGTGATCGCGAGTCTGGGCATGCGCACGGCCGCGACGGAGAGCTTCGGCTCGTCAGGGCGGGAGGAGAGGGTTCGAAGGGATTGAAGTGTTCGAAGGTTCATGCAGAGTCGCTTCGTTGGTCGCGTTTTGGATCATCGCGCGGTCGCCGCGCAGTCGGCAGAGTCGCCTCAGGCGCATCGATACGGTTCTACTCACAAGACAGCATCCGCCTCGCCCGCCCTTGGCTTCGGTCAGAGCATGCACCAAAACTGGGGCGAAGTCACGCGGCTCTTCGGACGATTCGTCGCCTTTGTCGGCTCCTTTGACATGAATGGCCCCCACCAAGAGCGAAAAAGTCGGTGGAACAAACAGACCGCGCCCCGCCGTGTGGCGGGGCGCGGTAACCGTTTTGAGTGACATTCGCGAGGGCACACCCACGCGTTCAGCGCCGCAGCGCTTCGTCATGATGCGAAACGCGTTCGCTCAGCGACGACGACGGCCCGCGAAACCAGCCAAGCCAAGAAGCGCGAGGGCGCCCGGCGCAGGAACGCTGATGGCGGTCCCGTAGGCGACGCCAGACGACTGGTTGAAATTGTTGTCGTTTCCGAAATTTCCGAAATTGACGTTCGAATTGTGGGCCAGTTGCAGCCAGAAATCGCTCGTCAACGCCTGCGCGATGGTCACGCTGAAACTGGTCGCACCCGTGGTGATCTGTCCAGTGGAGCCACCCGCACCACCCGTTGGCGGCGCGAGAAACCAACGGCTGTTCGCGACGGCCGCCTGCTTGAGATTGAACGTGAAGGTGCCAGTCGAGCCATTCGCGAGAATGTCGAAGTAGAGCTGCGAAGACGCGGCATCAAGTTCGTTGAAGACGCGGTTCTCGACCGAAGTCCAGTAGGGCGCCGTATCCACGGTCGACGTGGTGCCACCGTTGTTGAACGACCAAACACCACGGCCGTTGTTCTCGTGCCAGGCCGACGCTGCAGCGACGTCGAAGCTTGGTGTACCGAAGGTGCTGCCGTCCCATGCGGCTGGTCCGTATGCCCACAGGTAGTTGGTTTCGGAACCTTGTGCGGCCCACGAGTTCAGGCCAGCAGGCGCCGTGGCTGTGATTCCAGCCACCGAACCGCCGCCGTAGACGCCCCACCCGAGCATGTTGGAGAGCACGCCACCAAGACCATTGGTCGTGCCAGCGCGCCAGTAGTTCGAATTGATGGAGTAACCCGCGTGCGCGACAGTGGAAGAGAGGACCGCGGTTGCGGCGACGGTGAGAATGCCAAAGTTCTTCATGATTGATCCCGAGATGTGATGGATCCGCCAACATGACGGATCCGCGAGCGTGGGTCCGAACGAGGACTCAAACGACGTTCCTTCGTCGGATTCGAACGAGACGCGAGGACCAGCGCTGCGACATCGCAGGCTGGAGGTTGGCGAAAGTGCCGGACTGAGCCACGATCCGAGTCGCTCGAACTCATGGCCACGTGAACGGAAGCGCAAACTACGAGTGTTTCGTGTCAACGATTCCGACTCTTTTCCACGTCGAGGCAGCAACCACATGCCCTCGCGTATCTCCGGCGACTTGGACGCCATGCCACAACCGTGCGCCGCCCGTTCGACCCCTGCACCCTTGCCGCGAACGACGCGGCCTCTCCGTTTGGCCAGGTTTCGCCCTGGGTTGTTCCCGTGTTTGGGTCGGGTCGTGCACCGCAAAGGGCCGCGAATTCCATGCGGAACGCACGCGGTGCGATCGAAGCGCGAGGTGGGGCCCAAGGCCTCGCGCGTGCGCACTTGACCAGAGCACAGAAGTCGGTAGACTCCCTGCCCTTCCGCCTCGTTAGCTCAGTTGGCAGAGCAGCTGACTCTTAATCAGCGGGTCGTAGGTTCAACCCCTACACGAGGCACTCACGAAAGAGCTCCAAGAGAGCTCCAAGAGAGCTCCAAGAGAGCATCGAGAGAGCACCGAAAGGCGCGTCTATCCCCCCAGGATCGACGCGCCTTTCTCCTTCTCGATGCGTTTCTCCTTGGTCGCCGCGGCCTCGCGTGGACGGCGCTCGTGTAGCCTCTCCATATCGGTCGTTCAAAAGCACTGGCTCGCAAGCCTGCTCGATGCACGCACCAAGGAATCGACGATCTTGGAAAGCAACCCAATGCATACGTCTCCCCACGAGGCCGCGCTTCTGCGAGCACTGCATATTGCGCGCGACCGCGAGGAGTCTGAGCGGACCCGGTTCCTCGGCGCATTGGTTGCGCACGACTTGAACAATGCGCTGTTCGCACTTTCCGGTCGACTCCAACTCCTGAAACGCCGTTCGACCGATCCTGCGATTTTGAAATCGGTCGACGAACTTTTGGCGTCGACGAGATTGTTCGACGAGATGCTGTCGCTCCTCCACAAGGCTTGTCCGCGAGATCTCGACCATCACGGTCCGAGCGCGGTTCGTACGGCGTGGGCAGAAGCGCTGCGCCGTGTGGAGGCGACGTATCCCGGCATCATTGATGCGGAATCCGCAAAACCCGATGCCCTTCCTGCGGATCTCGCGTTTGACGGCACCCAGTCGATGATCGCGTCCGCGTTTGCCCAATGTGTGGCGATCTATCGAAATCGCGGCGCGCCGCGCATCTTCATCCAACTCAACGCAACGCGAGATGGAGATTTCGAACGCGTGACCATCACCGTCGAAGACCGCGGCGAAGCAACCCACGAAGCAACCCACGAAGCAACCC
>CAIWCL010000374.1 GCA_903911205.1 uncultured bacterium | reverse complement strand
CGCGGCCCGTGCGGCGCTGCCCAAGCGTCGGCCACGCGTGGTGCCGATTGCGCTGTGGCGATGGTTGACGCCGATTGCGATCGTGCTTGTAGCTTCGGCGCTCGTCGAGTTGCGTGTGCCGCGGATAGTCGCGTTTTGGCTGGATCGGTCGATCCTGGAGCCGGTGGCGATGGGGCCCACGATGGAGCCGAGTGCGTTCGCGCCAGTCGATGCGTGGACGGGGCGCGTGACGAAGGGTGCTGTTTGGGACGACATCGAGGTGACCGGGGTACATCCCGCGGAGGGATACGGCGCGAACTTCCCGCCTGGCTGGGGGTGGGTCGTCGAGGCGGGATACATGCGTGGCGTGCGCGGGGCCGACCAACCCGCGCTTGTACGCGTCGTTTCCGTATCGCTGCCGCGGCTTGCGATCTTCCCGATCGAAGGCACGGGCTACGGGAACTACAGTTGTGCAGCATGGGCGTACGCGCCGGGCGCGACGGACGTGTTCTTCGTCTTGCCAGAGGATCGCGCGGATCTCGGTCCGGTTTTTCTCCGCTACAGCGGTGACTGGTTTGTGTCCGCGTGGTGGATACTACCACTTGAGGATCGTGCAGTATCCGCTGATCGAACGCCGTGAGTACGACAGGCGTTTGCGCTTCGAGCATTTCACTCGATCACTTCACTCGATCACTTCACTCAAGAAATCGCGCGCGCTGCTCGGGCGTTGGCATCATGCACGTCTCGCTCTTCCCGAACCATCGGTAGCGGTTGCGCGCGACGATTCGGTAGAGCCAGTCGCGCAGCGCGCGCGGGAGGATGCGGAAGATGCCGAACATCGGCCACGGGAGGGGAAGACGCGCGGCGATGGCAAGCGACGCGTCGGAGCGCTCGAGGAGGCGGCCGTCGGCGATGACGAGGACGCTGTCCGGTTCGTTGGCGACGGGTGCGGGTACGCCGATGCGGGCGCATGCGCGCGCGGCCGCAGCGCTCTCAAGCGGCGCGAATCGAAATCGTGCATCGCGGTCGCGCTTCAGAATGAACTGCACCGAACGCGTACAGAGTCCGCAGCGACCGTCGAAGAGGATGATGGTTGGTTCCGCATCCATCGATCACATTTCGGGCGCAGTCGTCTTCCAACTCTTCGGATCTGCCCCAAGTCGCTCACCGATGTCGGCGAGTTCGCTCATGGTTTCCTTCTTGAAGACACCTTCGACCTTCGGCCGCCAATCGTCTGGAATCGCGAGCCAACGCACCTCGATGGATCCATCACCGCGACGCGTCACCGCCTCGGCGTGCGAATAGAGATGTCGCAGTCCCGTCATGGTCGACGAGCGGATCGCAACTTCGACGCTTCGGCCGAGCACGTCGAGCCACGTGCGTTGCACGGTGCGCGCAGGTGAAACCGCTTGATTGTTGAAGATCACCCAATAGCGCACCTTGATCGGGCCTGCGTTTGGGAACGCCTTGCGGAAGCGATATGCGAGCGAATCCTCGTAGTTGACGGGCGCGCCGTAGAGGATGTTCGACGTGACGCCGCCGTCGGCGTAGAGCGTGCCGTCGATCTCGCGCGGCGGGAAAACGCCGGGAATTCCAGCGCTCGCGAGCATGATGAGATGGAGGCGTTCGATGTCGTCCTGCTCAAGCGCACGCGTCGCTTCGGAGCCAAGTTCAAACATTTGCGCACGACCTTGATCGAGATCGGTCGCATTGACAACGAGCAATCGTCCCTTCGCGCTCTCGGCCGCCATGCGCTGTGCGAAGTCGCGATCGACCGCGGTACGCAACTCACGTTCAAGGCCCGGCACTTCTGCGAGGCTCGCGTTGTCGGGGAGGAGTGCCAGGATGCCGCGTGTGCGCACCCAATCAGGCTTCGGATTGCGATAGAGATTTTCGCAGGCCTTGAGATCAGCCTCGGTGCCGAGGAACGCGAACGGCGCGATGAGGGCGCCTGTGCTGACGCCGGTGACGACGTCGAATTCCGGCATCGCGTCGGGCCCTTCGATCGACTTCCAACTGCGGAGAACGGCCGCTCCGAACGCGCCGTAGTCGCCGCCGCCCGAGAGGACGAGCACGTCGACCGTGTGGTCCGCCTTCGGGCCGAGTGCTGCACGCATCATCAGCGGAGCAGATTTCTCCATGAGTTCCGCGCGCAGCGCCGCGCGGCGTTCAACGCCTTGTGCCGTCAGTTGGTCGGGCGGCACGACGGGACGCTTCGTTGCGCACGCGAGTGGGGCGATGCCGGCGAAACTCAGCGCAACTCCCGCGATTGCAAGGGACAGCATGCGGCGCAGCGCGTGAAAGGGGACTTGGCAGTGCATGGGTAGCAAGATAGTCATCCGTCGGATGTGTCGTCACGCGAACTCGTGAGGAATTGTGCTCGTCACGTCGTCGCGCGCTGAAAGTCGTAGATCGACCCAAGATCGAGGATGCGTGTCAATTCGTCGAGTGCATCGCATGACTCGCGAAGGAGTGCAGGATCGGCGAGATCGGCCGCCGCGAGTTCCTCGCGATAGTGCCGCGTGACCCAAGCGCGTAGTTCGACCAACTTTTGTGGAGTGACCATCGTGTGCGGATTCACCCGAGCGATATCGTGTGCAGTGAGTGGAACGCGCAACCGCAAGCATGCGGGGCCGCCACCGTTGCGCATACTCTCGCGCACATCCATGAAGATCGCGCGTGCAAGCGGATTCGCACGGTCGGCGATCACGCGATCGATTGCTGCCTTCACGCGCGGGTTCTCTTCACACTCGCACGGTGCGATGAGCGCCATCGACCCATCTGGCAACGTGAGCAACTGACTGTTGAAGAGATAACTCTTCACCGCGTCTTCCAATGAGACCTCTTCGTGTGTGAGCTCCGCGACAACGAGCGCGCCGCCGGTCGCGCGCCGCAGTGCGTCGAGCGTTCCCGCGCGATCCTCGAAGGCAAGCTCGTGGCAGAAAAGCATGTTGCCGTTTCCGACCGCGATGACGTCATTGTGAAAGACGCCCGCGTCAATCGCATCGGCGTTTTGCTGAGCGAAGACGGTTCTTGCCTCGTCGAGACCTCCGAGGGAAGCGACGCGTTCACTGGCGCTTCGTGTTTGGCGCGCCGGAAACTTCGAAGGCGCCCGTCGGGCGTTTGTGGCTGTTCCGTAGACAAAGAAGTGAACGCCTTCGAAACTCCCGTCATTGGCTGAAGTCGACGTAAAGCGCGTGTGATTGGCGGCACCTTCATCACCGAAATCGTCTGCGGTGTGGGAAGGAAGCGCATGGTGGACTTCAAAGCGCGTTTGGTCGCGAAAGATCGCACGCAAGATGCCGGCCGTGATGGGAGGTTCGATCGCGCGATGAAACATGGCGCGCAGGTTTGCTGTGACGAAATGCGTGCGGCGATCGCGCGTGTCGACACTCGGCAGCACCGTCGCCGCGTTTGCGGTCCACATCGCGCTTGCACTCGAGACGCGCGCGAGGAGTACGGGGTCGTCCTTCGCCACCTTCGTGAGCATCTCCGCGTCGTTCCCCGTATATCCGGCCGCGCGCAGTGTTGGAATGTGCGGCCGCTCGTGCGGCGGCAGCACGCCCTGCACGAGACCGAGCGCGGCGACCGCCTCCATTTTTGCGAGGCCCTGGAGTGCTGCTCGGCGTGGCGAACTCTTCGCGCCTTGATTGCGCGCGCTGGCGACGTTTCCGTACGAAAGTCCGGCGTAACTATGCGTTGGCCCGACAAGTCCGTCGAAGTTCATCTCGAGATTGGCGGAGGGAACTTTTCGCTCGTCCATCACCAACGCTCCGACGGGCTCTGCGGTGCGAGTGGCCAGGGCTGCGTCGCACGGCCGTTGACGGTCGTTCCGCCTTGAATCGTGTTCGGAATCAGGTTCGCAAGGAAATCATGCGGGAAGCATGTTGGCGGCTCCGTCAGCAGGTCGAGCCGCTTCGTGTCCTCCGCAGTGAGGTGCACGGTGCACGCGGCGAGGTTGTCGTCGAGTTGTTCCATCGTGCGTGCGCCGAGAATCGTGCTCGTCACGCCGTTGCGCTCCATCACCCAGCGGAGCGCGATTTGCGCGGGCGTCACGCGTCGTGCGTGCGTCGAGTGAGCCTCGGCGATTTCGCGGAGAGCATCGATCAGCACGTACGTCGACTCACTGAGGTACTTCGAATCGCTCCGGACGCGCGTCGAGCCGTCGTCCTTTGGTCGATTCTCACGCGTGAATTTCCCAGTCAGCACGCCGCCGCGCAGCGGACTCCACGGTGTGACGCCGAAGCCGCACTTTCGCGCCATTGGAATGAGGTCGTACTCGACCGTGCGTTGAAGGAGGGAGTACTCAATCTGAATCGCGGTGGGCTGCACCCAACCGCGGAAGACCGACTCGTACAACGCCTGCACGCAGACCCACGCCGGATGATCGCTCAAGCCAATGTAACGAACCTTGCCCTGTCGTACGAGCATGTCGAGCGAGTGCAACGTCTCGTCGATGGGCGTGTGGATGTCTTGGAAGTGGCACCAAAGGAGATCGATGTAGTCGGTCTTCATTCGGCGGAGCGAGTGCTCCACGGCGTTGCACATCGACTTGCGCGAACTTCCGCCGCCGTTTGGGTCGCCTGGCCACATGTTGCCGCCGAACTTGGTCGCGATGACGGCGCGGTCGCGGTTGCCACGGCCGGGGCCGGTCGCGAAGTAGTCGCCGAGAATCGTCTCGTTGTGGCCCTTCGTATAGATGTTGGCAGCGTCGAAGAAGTTGCCGCCCATCTCGAGGTAGCGCGTGATCATTGACACGCTCACCTCCTCGGGCGAACCGAAGCCCCATTCAAGGCCGAAGGTCATCGTGCCGAGGCAGAGCGGCGAGACGCGAAGGCCCGAACGGCCAAGGGTGACGTAGTGGTCGAGGGCGAGAGAGGCGGCGGTCGACATGCGAGCAGGGTAGCGCCGCGGATACGCTGCATGCATGACTGCAACCGCGTGCGCATCTCAACCCGCGACCTGGACGGACGCGCATCTCCATGTGTGGGACACCGCGGTGCTCGCGCCGCCGTGGCTCGCAGAGGCACCGCAATTCGCAGGGAAGTTCGACATCGCGCGCTACCTGCGTGACGGTGGCGAACGAGCGGGCATGGTGTTCGTTGAAGCGGATGTCGCGCCGGCCGACCGTGCACGCGAGGCGAAACTATTTGCCGAATGGGGGAACGCGGCTCGGCTTCCGTTTGCCACGATCGCGGGCATCGAACCGGGGGTGGAGCGCTTTTCGGCTGAATGTGATGCGATCGGTCGGGTCTTAGGCGTGCGTGGTGCACGGCGCGTGTTGCACGGGGCGAAGATTCCGTTCGCGACCGTGGACTTTGCGCGCGATATCCGCGCTCTTGGCGCGTCTGCACTCGTATTCGACTTCTGCGTACGGTGGACCGATCTCGCGTTGATCGAGCAGATTGCGTACGGCGCGCCGGAGGCTTCCCTGGTGCTCGATCATCTCGGCAATCCGCCGATTCGGAGCGGATGGGCAAGCAGCGATTGCGCCGCGTGGCAGCGACTCGTGGCCCGCGTGGCTGCGTGTCCGAATGTCTGCGTGAAGTGGTCGGCGATGTTCGAGAACGCCGGCGGCGCAATGACAGCCGACGAAATCCGTCCGTGGTTCGAGTGGTGCCTCACCTGCTTCGGCCCGACGCGCCTGATGTGGGGTTCGAACTGGCCGGTGTGTTTCGCGCCGTCTTCGAGTGCGCGGCTTTCGCAATGGATCGAGGCGTGCGCGGCGCTCGGTCGCAAACTTGGCGCAGACGAACAGGCGGCAATCTTCGGCAGCACCGCGCGTCGGTGCTATCGCCTTTCGTAACCAGCACCAGAGGGAGCGGCCGCAGCCGCGACCGCCCAATCACGCGGCCGCAGCCGCGACCGCCCAATCACGCGGCCGCAGCCGCGACCGCCCAATCACGCGGCCGTGGCCTCAACCGCACCTACGCCGTCCAACCGCCGTCGATCACATGGACCGCGCCGGTGGTGTAGCTCGCTTCGTCGCTCGCGAGATAGACCGCGAGATGCGCAATTTCTTCGGCCGTCCCAAGGCGGCCCATCGGTTGCCGCGCGATGAACGCCGCGCGCGCCGCCGCAGGATCAGCATTCTGGTTGATCCGACCCTGCAAGCTCGGCGTCTCGACCGTGCCCGGGCAAATCGCATTCACGCGAATGCCATGCGTGACGGTGTCGGCCGCGACGGCCTTCGTGAGTCCGATGAGCGCCGCCTTCGTTGCGCTGTAGGCCGCGCGATTCGGAACTCCGCGAATACTCGATGCGACGCTGGCAATCGAGATCACGCTGCCTCGTTTCCGCGCGATCATCCCAGGCAGAAACGCATGCAGCATGCGGTAGACGCTCTTGACATTGAGGTCGAAGGAGAAGTCCCACGACTTCTCGTCGCAGTCGAGCAGCGTGCCTTGGTGCACGAATCCAGCGGCATTCAGCAGGATGTCGATGTCGCCCGCCTCGGCCGCCGCCGCGCGGATCGCTGCAAAGTCGCGCGCGTCGAGCACGCGCGTCGTGATCGATGCGCTCTCCTTCGCAAGCGACGCAAGCCCCGCGGCGTCAATGT
>CAIWCL010000373.1 GCA_903911205.1 uncultured bacterium | reverse complement strand
TCAGCAGCCCACTCAGTCGCGAGCGCTCGTCATGAAGGCGTTCGCCGCTGCGGCGGCTCGCTCCGGCGCGGTCAACGCGAAAGCGAGCGAAAGTGGGCACCTGAAGCGCAGCTTCAGCAGCCCACTCAGTCGCGAGCGCTCAAAAGCGAGCGCTTAACGAAGACTCACGGGCATCACGACGTAGGTGAAGTCTGCACCCACTTTGATCGCGCCGGGGAGATTCGGGCCCTTCATCTCGATCACGACCTGCTCGCTATCGATGACCTTCAGGACATCAAGGATGTACGTCGGATTGAAGGCGATGTCGATCGGCTCGCCTTGGTAGGCGATGCCGTCGATTCGAACTTCAGACTCGCCCATTTCAGGGGCGCGGCTCGTGAGGGTGAGCTGCTTCCCCATGAAACTCATGCGAACGCCCTTCGACTCCTCATTCGTCAGAAGGCTTGCGCGGCGAATCGCGCCGCCAAGTTCGCCAGCGTCGCAGGTCGCGCGACGATCGTGGTCCTTTGGAATCGCGTCGTTAAACGGCGGGAAACTACGCTCATCGACATTGGCAACGAGTGTCGCGCCTGATGATGCATCGCCGACGACGAACGTCACCTGCGTGCCGTCGCGAGAAACACGCACGGCCGCATCAGGATCGGTCAAGAGTCGCATCAGCGCGTTGAGTGCCTTCGTGGGCACGATGAAACTGAGATCGTTGTCGCCACCCTTGCAGGTGCCGCGCGCGAGCGCGAGGCGTCGAGCATCGGTCGCGACGAGTTGCAGTTGTGTCTTCTTTCGCTCCACGAGTACGCCATTGAACGCGTAGCGCGTGTCTTCGCGCGCGGTGGCAAAGATCGTGCGATTGACAAGGCGGCGGAGTGTGCCCGCATCGACCTCGAAGTCGGTGCGATCGCCCGCGCGGCGAACGCCGGGGAACTCACGCGGCTCGTAGCCGAAGACTTTGAACGTCGAGCTTTCGGTGGAAATCGTCGCGAGCGTGCGGTCCACCGAGATTGCAACCGTCGAGTCGTCGCACGCGCGGACGATCTGGTTCAACTTGTCGGCGGGGATGAGCGCTTCGCCTTCCTCTTTGATGTCGACGTTTGGAACGGAGATCACGAGGCCGATCTCGCCGTCGGTCGCGCTGATCTGAAGCAGGTTGTCGCTCCCGGACTTCTTTGCAACGAGCTTGAGGCAGAGAAGGACGGGCCGCGGCGTACGCGCGGCGACAACACCGCTCGCCATCGTGAGGGCGTCGGAGAGTGAGAGGCGGTCGCAGACGAGTTTCATGGGATCCCCTTTGTCGGGTCGAACGCCCGCGTTGTGCGCGAGCCGGAAGTACCCGAGATTTGTAACCGCGCCCAAGGGAAACTACCGCCCGTTGGGCCACGGGGGCGGCAGTGTACCGCCCGTGGGGGAGGGTGGCGAGAACCGGGTGCGCTTCCCGAAATCAGGCTCAATTCATCGGGAATCGCACATCGGCGCGTCCGTCGGGCGCATGTGCCCGAATACGCTCCGACCCCGATGCTTTACCGCTTCCTCCGAGGATTCAACGAGATCTACCCGGTCACTGTGCTCTTCGCGTTCATCGCGGCATTCTTTGTCGCGTTCGCGTTTACGGTGATTTATCCGCTCGTTCCGATCATCCTCATTATCTCGTCGGTCTTTTTGGTGGTGATCGCGCGTGTCGTGTTCCTCGTGATGCAGCGGTTCGAGCGAGGTGTCGCACTCTCGTCGTTGCGGAAAGGGAAGTGCCCGGCGTGCGCAACAGAGTGTGACGTGCTCCGGGTTGGCGAAAGTCGCGTGCAGGAATGCCCGGTTTGTCGGCGGATTTACGACGAAGTGGGAGCGCCGTACGTGCTGCAAGAACGCGTCGAAGATGCGGCAAAGCCGGTGAATCTTGAGCGGTCGGGCGGGGACATCGCTTCCGACCTCGCTTCTGATGTGTCGCCTCGAGCCGGAGGAATCTGACGTGCCTGACCCTCGCGACACAGTGGTCATCGCACGATTTCCCGATGAACTCTCCGCGCTTCTCCTTGTGGGTGATCTGGAAGCCGAAGGTATTCCTGCGACGGTGCTCGGAGGGCTGACGGCCCAGTTGCGCGCGGAAGCGCCCGGCCTCGTCTCCGTGCTTGTCCGTCGCGGAGATCTCGTTCGTGCCGAGCGCGTACTCGCGGAACGCGCGCCGCCGCCCGGTTGGGAAGACGAAGCGGAAGCGACGGAGCCTGAGGGAGAAGAGTCAGGTCAGTGAGGTCGTAGGGAGTCGCGGGCGTCGCGGGACCGAAGCTCCCCATGCGACGGGTCCCCATGCGCGGGGTGGCCCATGCGGCAGATCCGCACCTTCGGTAGGATTCGTCCCTTCGCATGCGCACGGTTCTTTTCATCTGCACGGGTAACACCTGCCGTTCACCGATGGCGGAGGGAATCGCGCAGAAACTTCAGGATGACGGCGCGCTCGGCGAACTTGGGCAGCTGTTCTTCGCCTCAGCCGGTGTCAATGCATTTGACGGCGCGTCGACGAGCGCGGAGACCGTCGAAGTCCTTGAACAGATGCGTGCTCCAGTCCCGGAGCATTCGAAGCGCCTCACCGCTGAGATGATCCGGAAGGCTGATCTCGTCCTCGCGATGACTGCTGGTCATGTTTCGCGCGCGCGAACGCTCGTTGCCAACGAACCGTCGTCGCAAGCGAAGATTCAAGTGCTCGATCCTGATGGCGATGTGGATGACCCGATTGGACTCGGTCAGCGCGCCTACGACGAACTCGGTGCGTATTTCCGCGAGTTGATTCCTGCCCGCCTCAAGGGGATGCTCAAGTCATGAAGATTGCTCTCGGATGTGACCACCGTGGTGCTGTCGCGACACAAGCTCTCATCGCGCACTTGAAAGCCGACGGCCACGAGGTTGAGCCGATCAGCGAGATGTCGGGTGCGATGACCGACTATCCCGACAGCGCGTACGCCGCGTGCAGCAAGGTTTCGCGTGGCGAAGCGGAGCGTGCGATCCTCATCTGCGGAACCGGGATCGGCATGTGCATTGCCGCGAACAAGATCCGCGGCATTCGCGCGGCGCTTGCGCAAGACGAGTTGTCGGCGCAACTCTCTCGCACACACAACGACGCGAATGTGCTGTGTTTGTCGGCAGATTTGCTAGGCCACACACTCGTGAAGCGCATCGTCGACACGTGGGTGCACACGCCGTTTGATGGCGGTCGCCACCTGCGACGCTTGCACAAGATTGAAGCGATCGAGCGCGGTGAAGACCCGTCCGCGTTGCGCGCGTAATGTCTCGCGATCGCCTTTGAGGAAACCAACAGGCATGGATTCGCGGCGTTTGCCGCGGTTGGAGTGAACATGTACGACCGCATCACGATTGCACGCGCGCCGAAGGCGCCCACCGTTTTCGCAACCTTCTCTGATGATCGTTCGCTTACGAAGAGCGATCGCAACGCGGCGCGTGACGCCGCGGTGTCGGCGGCGAGTTTCCGCGCAGAACTTGGCGAAACCACTGCAGCGAGCGATGGCTCTGTGATCGTGGGCCTCGGCAAGAAGGCTGATTTCAACGCGAAGGCTGCGCGCACTGTTGGCGCACGACTTGTGCGTGGGCTCGAGCGCATGAAGCTCGCGAAGGTGCGACTTGCGTTCGGTGGGCTCTTCGGAGCGCGTGAGGCGCGCGAGTTTGCGCAATCGATCGGTGAAGGTCTGGGCCTCGCGAATTGGCGCGTCGACATGTTCGACGGCAAGGCGACGCAGCGCGCGCCGCGAGCGGGCTCGCTGGCGATCGACGCGGGCGCGGGCGCGTTCGGCGAAGGTTTTGCGCGCGGCGTGGAAATCGCGTCGAGCGTGAACGAAGCGCGTCGGATCGCCGCGACGCCACCGAACATCTGCACGCCGAACTGGTTCGCGGGCGAAGCAAAGAAACTCGCGCGCGCTGCGGGGCTTACTTTCAAGTTGATCTCGTTCACCGACGCCAAGAAACTCGGGATGGGCGGAATCGTCGCGGTAGGTCAGGGCAGCGACGAGAAGAGCCTGATCGCGATTCTCGAGTACAAGCCGAAGCGCACGAGCGCGAAGGCGCGCGGCAAGACGCTCGCCCTCGTTGGGAAGACGTTGACCTACGACACCGGCGGCTACTCGCTGAAGGTGAACAACGGCATGAAGGGAATGAAGTACGACAAGTGCGGCGGCGCCGCGGTGTTCGGCGCGATGCACGCGATCGCGCGCGCGAAGCTGCCGCTGCATGTCGTCGCGCTGTTCCCGGCCGCCGAGAACATGGTGAGCTCGAACGCCTACCGGCCCGACGACATCATCACGATGTACAACGGCACGACGGTCGAAGTGACGAACACCGACGCGGAAGGACGCTTGGTGCTCGCTGACGCGATCTCGTACGGTTGTGA
>CAIWCL010000372.1 GCA_903911205.1 uncultured bacterium | reverse complement strand
GCAGCGATACAGCGAGTTGAAGCCGACGCGGCCAGCCGGGATGCCGCGCGGATCGACGTCCGGGGATCCGTCAGACAGAACCTAGTCCAATTCGTTGGTGCGTTCCTGTGCAGCGTCGCGGTGGCGCTCGCGGCGGAGGTGGCGGTGCAGGCGTTCGATCGAGCCTTTGGGGCACTCTCGTTTGGGGACTTTTGAGGGCCTTCGGTTCAGCGTTTCAATTCTAGAAACGCCACTCGCCCTTCCCCAACGACGGTCCGAACGCCCTCAGCGTCGACGCGTTCAATCCGCACCGGAACGGTTCGTCCAAGGGCGAAGTGCGTTTTCATTCCTGCGGCGATCGGTATCCGATCCGCGATGATGTCTTCGACTTTCTTCTGGAGTTCTGGCCCTTGCGAAATGATCTCGATGCGCCCACCCCTCGGTTCATCACGCGAGGGAAGTCGAGGTTCGTCGACGATCAACATCCCATGCCGGATCATCGAACCGGACGGTCGCTTATCGATCCAAGCGCCGACCGTCGCAGCGTTCGCGTAGAAAACACGGACGACCGCACGGTCGCGTTCGTTTGCAACGGTTTGTACAGAAGGCCCCTGCTCCCACGGAGCCGCATCGCACGCGGTGAGACTCCACGCACACATCACGGCGACTATGGCCGCTGCGAAGTTCTTGCCGCACGCAGGAAGCGAAACCCCGATCATGCGATCGGCTTCGGCCGCTGTGCGCTGCGACTCAAGCGTTGACGCCGGAATTCCCCGAATCAACGACGGACGAGCGCCAAGCATGCGGGTTGCGCGACGTGCGTGGATGACCCCGTCGCGCGGCGAGCCATGACGCTCAAACGCCGAGCGACCGAACCACGTCGCCGAGTCGCTCAATCAGGTCTGGCGTCGTGTGAAGATGACAGGACACGCGGACGTGCCATCTCCCCTTCCAGTTGATGACCGGAATCTCGATGCGATGTGCCTCATACAGGTGCGCCTGAAGCGCGACCTCGGACTCGAACCGCTGTTGAACGCCGTCCGGAACGCGAATTGCCGCCATCGATGCAAGCATGCTGCCATCGAGCGGACTCAACGACTCGACCGACCATCGATCGACGAGATGCCGCATTGCCCATTTGGCGAGTTCATGATTGTGGCGTCGAACATGCTCCCAACCAAATCGCTCGAAGTACCGCAGCGCCGTCGGTGCAGTCAGCCACGGAGTCATATCGCGCGTTCCCTGCCAGTCGAATTCGCGCGCAAGGCCTTCGCCATAGCGATGACTCGTGGCAATCGGTTTCAATTGTGACGCAAACGGACCAACGCCCGCCACGAACGCGCATCCTTTCGGCGCGCAAACCCACTTGTGCAGGTTTCCGGTGTAGGCGTCGCAGGGAATTCGATCGATCTGGAGTGCGATGGAGCCCGGCGCGTGAGCCCCGTCAACGAGCACGAAAATTCCGCGCGATTTCGCCGCCGCTGCGAGGGTCTCGACCGGCAGCCGTAAGGCGGTCGGGCTCGTCACGTGATCGATCAAGAGAAGGCGTGTGCGATCTGAAAACGCTGCCAGTACTGGCTCCACGAAATCATCGGGTCCATGGACCGGGAGCGGGATGTCAACCTCTCGAAGCACAACACCGAACTCATCCGCGAGGCGTCGGATCGATTGCCGCATTGCGCCGTACACATGGTCGGTGGTCACGATCTCGTCGCCACGTTTCCAATCGATCGAGCGGAGTACCGCGTGAACACCTTCTGTTGCATTGGTGACGAAACCAAGTTGCTCAGTTGTCGCGCCAACAAACCGCGAGACCGCGCTGCGAGCGTCCTGCAACAGATCATCCATGCGCCGCGCAAGCATTTCAATCGGGCGAGCCTCGATCTCCATACGCCATGCATGTTGCGCCGCCAGGATTTCGTGAGGCACAGATCCGAAACTTCCATGGTTCAGGAACGTGTAGGACCGGTCGAGCGGGAAGAGGGCGGCGAGATCGCCATCGCCGAGCGGAGCAGGAGGACATGACATGCGGAGAGGGTAATGAGGTAGTTGGGGAGAGCGTTTGGAACCGGCGAGACACCGAGGGGTCGTCTTGCGGGCCCTGAAGCCCCCCACTCCGGGGGCACGAGAGCCGGTATCCATGGTTTTGCACGGGGCTGACTCCGCCGTCTCTTGCCAGAGGTCCCCCGCGCTCGACGCCGCAACCTCAAGTTTCAAATGAATTTACGAATCCGCGTCTGAGCCCCTTGCGCATGGATTCTGTTTGGGCGAACATTCCCCGAACAAAATGTGGAGCGCGATCCGAACAGGAGCCGAATACTCAACAGGCACCAAACGTGCCCCGAACACCAAAGCGCACTGAGCAGTCCCACAGATGCAATCTCAAGCCACAGGTCCTCGCCCATGTTCGAACGCCGGAGCGCGTTCGGTGTGGCAGGTTTCAGGCGCGTCAGCATCGCGCGCCAACATTCTGATCGCGCGGGCCACAGGAACCCGTCGATCGAGCCAGTTTCCAACTCTGCGGGGGAATCGCGAGCAAGGAAACGCTACCGCGAGCACACGACATGAAGGCGATTGCAGCACTGAAGCGAAGGCTTCGTAAGGCAATTCAATTCGATGTCGTGATGCGAGAAGGAGATCGAGACATGCGTGCAGAGAATATGCAGAGCGACACGTCCAAAATCACCAGGGCGCAAACCACTCGAAGCGTTGCCTACCGAAGCGCGATCGCGTCGCACGCCACGGCGCCCTGCCTCGAAACGGTGAGTCTGCGCGACGCGCAGCAACATTGGCCGCTCGTCATGATTGGTCCCGGAGGCGATTACACGCGCCGCTACGTCGCAAGTGGCGGGACGATTCGCCGCGAAGCAATGTCGGGCGAAGCGATGTCGGGGAAGGCGATGTCGGGGAAGGCGATGTCGGGGAAGGCGATGTCGGGGAAGGCAATGTTTCACGAACCTTCTTCGTCCGAGATTTCTGCAGACGAATCGCGCGAGACTTCTATCGGATTGGTCGCCGCGTTTCGTCGTTTGCACGAGAGGTTCGTTGCGGTCGCGCACGAAATCTTCACGACAAACGTGACGGTTCATCCAACTCATGATGAAGCTCATGATGAAGCTCATGATGAAAATCATGATCAGATGTATGACGAGAACGATGATGGCATCAATGCTGGTCCGTGTGATGACCAGGGTCATGACACAAGTGATGCCATGCAGGATGACCGTTCTGATGAGATGGACGACGTCGCAGGATTGCCAATCCCGCACATGCGCGGCGATCTGATGAGTGACCGTGAAGTGTCCGGAAATGGGTCAGAGCACCGGAATGCAATGAGCGGGCTTGCAAGTGGCGAGCCAGCATTGGAACGGGATTCGCGCTCGCGCATCGAAGCCCGCACAAACAACAACACGTCAGAAGTGTGCGAGATCAAGCACACGAGTTCTGGAGAAAATCACGATGAATCTCACCCCGAAACAACTTCGCGTTCTGCGCATGATCCACAACTCGCGTCGAACGCAGGGCTACTCCCCGACGATGCAGGAGATCGCCGATCAACTCGGCGTCAGCAAGGTCACAGTATTCGAGCACGTCGAGGCGCTCATCGGGAAGGGAGCGCTGGTTCGCGACAAGAACAAGGCACGCTCTTTGTCGATTGCGCCTGAGTTTGCGTTTCCTCAACTCGATTCGCATGGAGGCGGATTTGGTGATGGCGACGAGTTGCCGCCTCGACAACTCGAGAGTGACGTTGGAAGCGGTGCTTCCAGCGGTCGTGATATTGCCGCTCGACTTTCGTTTCCGTTGGTTGGCAAGGTTGCTGCGGGATATCCGATTGAGAAGTTCGAACAGAGCGAATCATTGGAGCTTGAGGCACTCTTTGGCCCTAGGGTTGGGGGGAGTCACGGGGTTGGAGGAAGTCACGGCCGCCGTGGATCGTCTCGCGAGGGTGAGACGTTCGCGTTGCAAGTGGATGGCATGTCCATGCGCGACGAAGGAATTCTCGACGGCGATTATGTGCTCGTGGCGAAGCGAAAGACCGCGCGCGACGGCGAGCGTGTCGTCGCACTCCTTCCAAGCGGCGAGACAACCTTGAAGACGCTCTATCGCGAGCCAGATGGTCGTATTCGCTTGCAACCTGCGAACCCTGATTTCGCGCCGATCATCGTCGATCGTTGTGATATTCAAGGTGTCGTGATTGGAGTCTTGCGTCGCTATTGAGAGACGGGGGAAATTCACGGCGAATCAGCGCTGGTTCGTAGACCGCCGCGTGCCTCCCAGTGTCCTGCGCACCCCAGTGCCTAGTGCCCAGTGCCTAGTGCCCAGTGCCTAGTGCCCAGTGCCTAGTGCTCCGTGCCTAGTGCTCCGTGCACCTTGATCCAGTTTCAGCACGCGTGCAGTGATCGAATTGTTTCCAGAGCCCTCGCGGCTGGGTCATTCCCGCCGGCGAGGGCTTCTCTCATCCGGCGAACGATCGCGCTCCCAACGATCGCACCATCGGCGTGCTGGCCAACCGCTGCGACGTGTGCGGCAGTTGCGATTCCAAAACCCGTGGCGATCGGGGCGTCTGTGATCGCGCGAATCCCATGGACACGATCTGCGATCTCCGGCGCATCGTGTCGTTCGCCTGTGACGCCGGCCCGCGCGAGAAGATAGACGAACCCTGTCGAAAGCCGCGCGAGACGTTCAACACGATCGGCAGGAGTCGATGGGGAAACCAACGCGCAGTATCCGGCACCGAAGCGCGAGGCGAGCTTCGAAAGTTCTGACGCGACGACGGGGTCGGCGTCGGGAACAATGAAACCCGCGAAACCTGATTCGACAGCACGGGAGATAAACCGCTCCGCGCCCATGCGATCGACGATCGAGATCGAAACCATGGCAACGAGGGGTACCGTTGTTCGCGAGCGCGACACGATCTCGAAAATCTTCTCGGGTGTTGTGCCTGCGACGAGTGCATGGTGCATCGACTCAGCGATGATTGGTCCATCCGCAATCGGATCCGAGAATGGAAATCCGATCTCGATCAGGTCTGCGCCAACGTCGGACGCCCCATTGAGAATGCGCTCTGTTGTTTCGAGATCAGGGTAGCCCGCGGTCAAGAAAGGCAGAACTGCGGGACGCGCGGCGCTGCGCGCAGATGAAAACGCTGCGCGGATGCGATCGATGCCGGAGGATGCGTGGGCTGACATATGCGGAGAGTAGTCGACTTGCGATGGAGCGGGCTGCGTGCGATGGATCAGCGGAGAAGAGATCGCGCAGTCGGATTCACGCTGGCGTTTGAAATCCGAGATGCGTCAGTGCACCAGCGCCCGAACCACTCGGCTCGATCAGGAACCGTGCGATCGATTCAGCGGTCTTCTCGGCGACGTCCGGATCCGCTCCCGCGAGTTCATTTCGAGCCGTTGCACGGTAACGATCGGCGAGGGCCCAACTTGTTGTGGACGGATCGGACGCTTGGCGCGGAATCACGTGCAGATGCAGGTGCTTGACCGCTTCGTTGAAGGAGATCGAGTAGGTGCGCTCGCATCCCGTGATCGCCCGGACCGCGCCAGCGAGCGCAGCCAAAATCGTTCCGATTTCTCCCGCCTCCTCCGCCGACATCTCGTCGAGTCCTGCGCGATGCGCCCGACTCGCAACCATCATCCAGCCGGCAATTGGTACAGGATCGACATGGCGAAGCAATTGCCACCGAGGGCTTTCGAGGTACACGCGTTGCGAGTTCATACAGAACGGACAGGTTCCGTTGGTCATGCTTGCCATAAAGAAACTCGTACTTCCTTTGTGTCTACGCGTGGGTTGGATGCGCAACGAGCAGGCGACTGCCGAACGCGTTGCCTCAGAAACACCTCGGTCTACTCAGACTTTGAAGCCTTCAGGACCGCCATCTTTGATGTACTTGTCTTCGATCGCCTTCGTCAGGTCGACGTTACAGATGTTCGCAAGCGTGGCAAGCCACGCCATGACATCCGCAAACTCCTCCTCAAGATTGGCCTGATCCAACTTGCCGCGCTCGCGATTCGCGATCGCGTGCGCAAGTTCGCCAACCTCCTCCACGAACCACAGATACGTTCCCGGCGCACCGCGGGCGTTGTCAGTGGCGAAGTACTTCTCGCGAATGAGTTGTTGAAATTGAGAGATCTGCATCGTGGTGTCCGGAGGTAAGCGATTGGGCGAGGAGCGACCGCAGAGCGAAACAGCCGCAACAACGAAAAAGCCCCGCCGAAACGGGGCCGGAAGCGTCCACGGCGGGATTTGAACCTGCAACCTTTGCCTTCGGAGGGCAACGCTCTATCCAATTGAGCTACGCGGACAACGCGCAAGAAGTGTAGCAAAGGGAACGACGCGGGAAAGCGGGCCAAACCGCCCCGAATCGACCCGTTGATGCAGGGAGCTCCAACTCTGCGAAGTCTGTATCCGGCGACGCTCGCCAATGCACCTCTCTGCCGATCCGCGCGCCGTCGTACACTCGCGGCTTCATCAGCGGAGCCGCGTTGCGATCTCGGCCGAGCCTTGTTGCGATCTCGGCGGAGCTTTGGTGCGATATCGGCTTTCCATCTTCGCCTCCAATCGACGCATGTACTCAGTGCACACTTGAGTGTCCACCTGATTTTCTACTTGAGTTCCCATCTGAGTTCTGACGTGAGTCCCAACGCCGCCGACCCAACCACACTCTCAAGTTCGCACCGCGACGTCGGGGTGGCCGAGATCGTGCGCCCGCTCCCAATCGCGGCGCTGACCTTCCTCTGCTCACTCGGAACGGGCATTCTGTGGAACGCGCTCTACTTCATTGCCGAGCGCGAGTACGGCTTCTCGCAGACCGACAGCCTCCTTCTCGCGTTTCTGAACGGCGTGCTTTACACCATCGTCGCCATGCGTGCGGGTCCGACCGTGCGACTCCTTGAACGCCACATGTCGGCGCGATCCGCGCTTGGCCTCGTGCTTCTGGTGCAGGCGGCGATGGCACCGATGGTCCTCATTCCGTCGGTGGCCGTGCTCTGGGTCAGCGCCATTGCGATGACCGCGCTCGGGGCGCTTCAATGGCCGATCGTGCAGTCGTATCTCGCTGCGGGGCGGCATGGTGCTGAAATGCGCAACGCGATTGGTTGGTGGAACGCATCTTGGATGCTCGCGACCGCGATCGGTCTCGCGCTCGCGGGTCCGCTTGAAGCGGCGCAACTCACGCGCTGGACGATCCCGATGTTGCTGCCCATCAACCTCGTTGCGTTGCTCTTCCTCGCGCGATTTCCCAAGCGGCCAGCATCGCACGATGCCAACGAGCAGGCGCGTCACGTGCCTCCGACCTATCGCCCGCTCCTCGCCGCAGCGCGTGTGCTCCACCCAATGGGCTATCTCGTCATCGGCGCACTCTCACCGATTCTGCCCTACCTCTTCGAGAGACTCGCGACACCAGCGTCGATGCAAGCACCTCTCGGCGCCACGTGGCACGTCGCACGATTCGTCGCCGTGATTGTGCTCTGGCAGACCGCATTCTGGCATGGCCGCGCGGCAACCATGGTGACCGCGGGCGTGCTTCTCACCGCCGGATTTGCCTGCGCCGTTGCCGCTCCAAATGAATGGGGCGTTGCACTTGGGCTCTTCGCGCTCGGACTTGGGCAAGGCACCATCTATTACAGCGCGATCTACTACGGGCTCGCGGTCGGTGCGGCAGAAGTCGACGCCGGAGGAATCCACGAAGCACTCGTCGGAGCGGGCTACTTCATGGGACCCGCACTCGGACTCGCGGTGTTTTCTCTCGGCGGAAGTCCTTCGGTGTTCATTGGTGCCGTGGTTGGGGCACTCTGCGTGGGTGGAGTCTTTGCTGTCGCGCGCGGTTGGCGCGTGAGGAGCCATTCAACCGCTTGACGAAGGACTTCGCCGACGACGAGCGTGTGCCCTTCGTTGGCCACTTCGATACATTCGATCGCTTCTCCGCGACTCTTCGCGGCTTCAATGGTCGCTCGCATGGATGCAAGCGGAAACAGCGGATCAAGTTCTGCGAGGTAGACGCGACGTGGTGGCGCATCGACTTTGCGCGGCACATCCGAAAAGCCCGCAATCGCGACGACTCCGTGAATCAAGGTCGGTTTCAAGACGGCGAGTCGTGAAGCGGTCACCGCGCCGAGCGAATGACCGAGGAGTCCAACGCGCGTTGGATCAAACGGAACGTCCGTCGCAAGTACCTCGAGGAATTTCGGCAACACATTCGGGCTCACGCCGAACGGAATCGTCGGAGGACACACCACGGCACATCCGTTGGCCTTTGCGAGCTTGAGGAGCTCGCCGCCGCCGTAACCATCGAAGAAGAGGTTCTCATCGCCACCAGCACCATGAAACGCGACGATCAGCGGAAAGGGACCATCGCCCTCTGGAACGAATTGCCGGATCGGCATTTCGGTACCGAGCACCCGAAGTACGCGCCAGAGATCGCCTGCGCGTCGATAAGGGCGTGCGCCCGTTTCGATGGCAGAGATCTCGTATTCGAGACTTCGCGCGATCGCGCATGGATCCGCGAGAAGATCAGCGCTCTTCGCGCGATCGAATGCGCCGAAGGCGAGTTCGTGACGAGCTCGAAGAGTTGCGAGACTGGAGGCGTCGGTCGTGTTCCGAGAGGCGAGCGTTTCGAGACGCGCGTTGAGCGTGTCGCGAAGTTCGGCAGGATCGCTCGGAAGGAGAAACACCCGACCGATCGACACATCCCCGAGTGCCTTCATCCGCGCGAAGACCTCGACGGCCCCTTCCGCGAAAGGCGGGGTCGCGATCATGGAGATCTCCCCCACCAACGCATGCACCTCGAGAACCATTTCGCGCGTGCCCTGCTTCCAAACGAGTGCGGTTGGCGGCGTCCGGCGTACGTGTTCGCCGTCGAGCGCGTCTCCTGCAGCTGCGGCTTCGCCGAGGGAATCAAGACGAGTGACGCAGACAGTGAACGTCGTCGTACTCGACGCTTCGGCGAGGCGTGGAGAGCATTCAAAGCGATGCGCCGCAAGGAATGCGCGCTCGGCGCGTGAAGGCGCGTTGGCGGGCTCCTGGGCGAGATCGCCTTCAATCTCCGCGAGTTTCGCGAGGGCGCGATCAAAACGGCCCGCGAAGAAGTCACCGGTCAGTGCGTCAAACGCGAGGTTCGCCTCGCGACGAACTGCGGCATCGCGCGGCGCTGCTGCGACGGCACGCTCAAAGCGAAGATAGGCGGCGCCGAGATCTCCGCGGTCAGGTGGAAGCGCCACAACCGATGCCGAGACCGTGGCGGCGAGAGTTGCCGAGAGCACCACGCTCCCCAACGACACACCGCTTCCCGCGAACCTCGACGCCAAACGCCCCATCATGCCGTCGCGCCTTTCTTGCCTACCGCAGTGAGTGCGGCGAGCGCGCGCTCGCGTGCCTTCGTGTGTTCAACGATCGCATGTGGATAGTCCAAACCGAGCGTGATTCCCGCTGCGCGTAACGCAAGCGGCGGCGCATCGAACGGCGCATGGACCAGTTGATTGGGAACGCGCGCGAGTTCCGGCACCCAACGGCGAATGTAGGCGGCATCCGCGTCAAACTTCTCTGCTTGTGATGTCGGGTTGAAAATGCGGAAGTACGGCGCTGCATCGGCGCCAGATCCCGCAGCCCACTGCCAACCAAGCGAGTTACTCGCAAGATCAGCGTCGACGAGCGTATCCCAGAACCACTTCGCGCCTTCTTGCCACGGCAACAACAGGTGCTTCACGAGGAAACTCGCGACAACCATGCGAACGCGATTATGCATCCAGCCGGTCGCCCAGAGTTGTCGCATGCCCGCGTCGACCAGCGGATAGCCCGTCTGTCCGCGTTGCCACGCGCGAAGCGCCTCGCGATCATTCCGCCATGGGAAGCGTGCATACTCCGCACGCAGCGGCTTGAGATCGGTCGAGGGAAAGTGATAAAGAACGTGTGTCGCAAAGTCGCGCCACAAGAGTTCGGCGAGGAACTTGTCGGTGCTCGTCGGAGACGAGATCTTCGATTGAAGCGCCGTGTGCCAGACGCGTCGGATACCGATCTCGCCGAACGCAAGATGCGGTGAGAGCAACGACGAGCCATCGATCGACGGCTGATCGCGACCCGTCGGATAGTCCGCAAGCGCTCCACTGGTGAACTTGCGGAGTCGTACAAGCGCGGCGCCCTCTCCGGGTATCCACTGTTCACGAAATCCGGCAGCCCAGTCGATTCTTGGCTCAAGCTGAAGAGATTCGAGCGCGACACCGTTCGGCGCACCGTCGACGGAAGGGAGCGTCTTCGGCGCCGGCTTCGGCTGTGCTGGCGCGGGTCGCGCACGGACGTTCCTCGCAAAAGGCGTGTACACCTGATACGGCCGGCCCTCTTTGGTCGCAACTTCTTCAGGATCAAAGAGATGATTTCCGCAGAATGCCTTCCAGGAAATCTGCAGTGCGTCGAGCGCCGCTTCCACGCGGCGCTCTTGCGCGAGCGCGGCAGGCTCGAAGCGTCGATTCCAAACGACCTCATCGACATCAAATTGTCGTGCGAGATCCACAAGCGTCTTCGCCGCTTCACCCTGAAGAATCGTCAAGCGTGATCCGACGTTCTCAAGGCTCGAAGCGAACGCCGTGAGGCTTCTCGCAAGCCACCAACGCTGTGCGCCGCCCAACGGCCATGCGCCCTCTTCTGCATCCGAGTGGATGTACACAGGCAGGAGCGCGTTGGCCTGCACCGCGCGCACGAGCGCTGGATTGTCATCGAGACGAAAGTCGCGACGAATCCACCAGATGGCACGTCGGGTCATGCGTTCCTCCTGCCTGCTTGATCTTGGCGAAGACGTCCGAGTTCAAGTCGAAGCGCTTCTTCCAGTGTCGGATGCGTAAACCGGAAATGCTCGCGCTCGAGCACCGTTGGTTGAACGAACGCGCCTTCGAGGAGGAGGCGCTCGCCCATTTCACCGAACATGGCGCGCACGACGAAGGCGGGCAACGGCGCGAAAGCCGGACGCGAGAGAACGCGCCCGAGTTCTTTCGCGAAGACGCGCTGTGAGAGTGCCGCTGGCGCGACGAGGTTCACCGGACCGCGAATGCCTTCGTGACGCCCAAGAAAGACCAGTCCTGCGACGAGATCATCAAGGGAGATCCAGCTCATACCCTGACGCCCGCTCCCGATTGGACCACCGGCGCCGAGGATAAATGGCAGCGTCATGCGAGCAAGTGCTCCGCCTGCCGCCGAAATGACGACTCCGACGCGGGCGTGCACTGTGCGAACGCCTGCGTCGCGCGCGGCAACGGTCGCATCCTCCCACGCGGTGACCACGTCGGCGAGGTAACCAGACCCAGGCGCGCTGCGTTCATCGACGCGCTCTTCGCCACGATTTCCGTAGTACCCAATGGCGCTCGCAGAAATGAATGCGCGCGGCTTCGTACGAGCCGCAGCGATCGCGCGCGCAACGGTCGCGGTTCCAAGCGTGCGACTCTCGCGAATCGACCGTTTGCGCGCCTCATTCCAGCGTCCGTCCGCAATACCTTCGCCGGCAAGATGGAACACGAGGTCGAGATCTTCGACCGACTCAGGCGACATGCCGTGTTCTGGATCGCGTGGATTCCACGTCCGCTCGTCGGGGCCCTTTGGAGCACCTCGCACGAATCGGATCACCTCATGGCCGCCAGTGGAGAGGAAGGCGCAGAGTTGACGGCCAACAAGCCCTGAAGCGCCCGTGATACCGACGCGAAGTTGGCTTGCACCAAATCGCGCTGCGAACTCCTCGTGTCGCGTGAGATCTTCGCGCGTCCGCGCATGACGAAACGCAAACTGTCGATCGAGTTCGCGATGGAAAAGTGATTGCCCAAGGCGACCGAGCATCCCGAGAGGCGGGTCATAGGCGATGCGATCCTCGAGTCGGGAGTGTTCGAGACTTGTGTCTCTCCGCGAAGACGCAGCGGGCGGCGCATCGGAACCGCGTGATGCATTCGACTCCGCGATGAATCGATGGACATGTCGCCACGACCCAAACGGCCCGGTCTCTTGCGAATCGACGAATTGCGAACCGGGAATCACGTCGCTGTGCAGTGCAACGAGTTTGACGCGCAGCGGTCCCTTCCGAATCTCAATCTCGGCTCGCGCGCCATCGACGAGTGGCGCGGCTTCGCGGAGTACACGAATGCGCTCCCAGGGCGGAATGAGACGATGGATCGCGCCGGGTCGAAAATGCCATGCAGCGAGTTTGCTCGCCGAAACGTCACAGGCTGTCGATTTGAAGTACTCAAAACGTCCGGGCATAAAGGGCATCTCAGGATTTGGGGCGAGAACGCCCGGTCGACTTGGCGCTTGGAACTTGGATGGGACCGTCAAAAAGCGTCTTGCTCGGCGTAGGCCCGGTTGCGCGTGGATGCGCGCAATCCCACCGCTTCCCTTGGATGAGCACGTCACGCAAGGAAACGAATGCCTGCGCGTCACGCGCGCGTGCATCGTCGGTCCGCCCGCGCGCCGACGCAAGCGGAAGTTTCATACGGGGGTTGTCCGCGAGCGTCGCGTTGTTGCGCGCAAGAAACGCCCAGTAGAGTGGGCCGATGGGGCAATCTTTCCCCGGCGTAAACCGACAGGTGCCACACGAATCGCCCATCTTCTCAAGGTACGCCGATCCACTCACGTAGGGCTTGGTTGTCATCTCCGATGTCCCGTACGTCGCCATCGCGAGGACATTCGGCTCAACGACCCACTCCCACGCATCGATGTACGCGATCCAGAACCAATCGCAGAGTTCGCGCGGCGAAACTCCGAGCAGCGTCGCGATGTTTCCAAGCACCATCAGGCGCGTGATGTGATGGCTCCAACCTTCTGCCCAAACATCCTCAACAACATGATCGAGGCAGGCGAGGCCACTCGGCGCGCCCCAATAGGCAGGAGGAACGCTGGCGTCTGCCCCGAGCAAATTTGGTCTCGCGCCGCCATCGACGCCTGAGGGTGCGGGCCGAACAGTTTGCCAGGCCGCGCCTTTCCACCGCGCATATCCGCCATCTCCTGGCGTGGCGAGCGGCGACTCTTGTGGCGCACGTCCAACGCGAAATCCATCGGTCGCGCGGTGCACTTGGTACACGAACTCTCGCCAACCAAGGACTTGTCGGATGAAGCCCTCTTGGCTTGCAATGGGAAGCGGTAGTTGCGAGACCTCTTCGACAACCTGCCGGGGCAGCAGGCGATGGAGGTTCATCAATGGCGAGAGCCGCGTGTGGAAGACCCCTCTGCTCCGCCGGCTCATCGCGTCTTCGTAGGGGCCAAAGTGGGGCAAGCAGGACTTCTTCGCCCAATTCCACAGGCGATCGATCTCTGCGCGCGTTGCGGGGATTGCGGACATGTCGAGCGTCCCGGGATGCCGAGCAAAACGCCCCTCGATGATCGCTGCCACTTCCTCGCGGAGCGGCGAACCTGGAAACTCTGGCGGCGTCGGTGCTGGCGGAGTGCCATCCCAACGGCGCCGATTCTCCGCATCGAAACTGAACTTGCCTCCGACGGGCTTCCCCTTCTCCATAAGGATGCCCGTTCGGCGATTCGCCGGACGCATCGCGAGAATCCCAACGCCCGTATTCTGGTGACTGGTTGTTATGCCCAGCGGGCGCCGACCGAGCTGGCCGAGATGCCGGGGGTTGCCTGGGTGGTGG
>CAIWCL010000371.1 GCA_903911205.1 uncultured bacterium | reverse complement strand
TCGCGGCGGTGGTTGGCGGCACCGCGAGCGCATTCCTTGCACAGAAAGCTGCAAACGAATCGGCGCTCCGTGCGGCGCAGGAACGTCTCGCCGAGATGCGACTCGCGCAGGTGCGTGAGCTTTCCGGCGACTTCCTCAACGACCTCTACAACCGCCTGCGCGCCATCGAAGGCGCGGCTGAAATCCGGACACGCATCGCGGATGTTGTGGCGCGGCAGTTGGCGGCACTCGAAGCGCAGGACGCGGTGGCGGGTGAGCGCGTCATGGACGAAGAATTCGATCGCCTCCGAGCGTCGGCCCATCGAGGTCTCGGACGCGTGCGTGGCGACGTGCGCGGCGAAAGCGGCGGCGACTTCGCGGCCGCGGAGGCGGAGTACACCAAATCGGCGGCGATCCTGCGTGCGCTCGCGGCAGATCCAGTGGTGCAAGCGGATGCGAAAGTCCGTGCAAGCGTCGCGTTCGAATGGATGCAGACGTTGATCCTGCACGCGGACGCGCTGCGGGTTCGCGGCCGACACGGTGAGGCGAAGAAACTCCTCGAGGAGGCGGATGCGCTCGCGAAGAGCGCCGGTGATGACTCCGCCGATTTCCGGCAGCGTCGAGCGACGGTACTTGTCGAGCTCGCAGAGATTGCGGATCTCGACGGAGATCGCACCGCGGCCACGGATCTCTACCAGCGCTCGCTCGAACTTCGTCGTGCCAACCTCGCGGCCGCACCCAACGATACGGACGCGCTGCGTTCGCTCGGCAAGATCCTCGCATCGATCCAGTCGCGGGCTGAGCGCGCCAGTGAGAATGAGCGCGCGCTCGAACTGGCGCAGGAACTCGCGGCAATCCGCGCGCGTCTCGCGGCGGCGCTTCCGAACGATGCGCGCATCGCGCGGGAATCGATGCGTGCGCAGATCGCGCTTGGCCGTGCGCTTTCGCGCAATGGCCGCGCGAAGGAAGCGGTCGATGGCCTGCTGGCCTTGTGCGTCGTCGCGACAGGCCGTGTCGAGCGTGCGCCAGATAGCCACGAGGCGCTCTCCGACCGCGCCGAGGCGCATGAATCGGCCGCACAGATCCTGGAAGAACTTGGTCGCTTCCAGGAGGCCCTCGAGCGTTGGCGGCTTTCGCGTGCGGACCTCTCGGAAGCTGCCCGTCGTGCTCCGAGCGTTGTTGGATACTCGCGGCGCGGGGCGTATCTCGGCGCGTCAGAGGCGCGCACGCAGGCAGCGCTTGGCGATGTTGTTGGTGCGGCACGAACCGCGGCGTTGGCGGCAGGTGCGCTCGATGCGCTACTCGCGTCGGGCGCGACCGATACCGACAGTCGCTCGCAAGCGGCGCTCGCGCACGCGGTCGCGGGAGGACTCGCTCGCCGCGCGGGCGATGACGCGGCGGCCCAAGCCTGCGCGGTGCGCGCGAATGCGATCCTCGCACTCATGACCGCCGAGTCGCGCGCCATCATCGAGCCCTTCGTCGTGCGCGAAATCGGGAATTGAGCGCCACGGCCGCGTAGGGACGCTACTCTCTGCGTCCTACTCATCCGTCGTGTCGCTCTACCCCGCACACTTTCTTGGGCCGGAAAGTCCGCTCGCGCGTCGCATCGCGGGCTTCGAATCGCGCCCTGAACAACTCCGCATGGCGGAGGCTGTCGAAGCGAATCTCGCGTCGAAGGGCCGTCTCCTCGTCGAGGCAGGAACAGGCGTCGGCAAGAGCTTCGGGTATCTCGTGCCCGCCATTCGCCGCATCCTTGAGCGCCGTGAGCGCGTCGTCGTCTGCACGCACACGATTTCGCTGCAGGAGCAAATCTTCGACAAGGATGTGCCGCTTCTGAAGGCCGTCATTCCTGACGAATTCACGACGGTGCTCTGCAAGGGACGCGGCAATTACGTCTCGCTGCGTCGTCTGAAGATCGCAAGCGAGAAGAAATCGAAGATTTGCCACAGCGAGGAAGAGGAGCATGCGCTCGACCTCATCGAAGATTGGGCCTACGAAACCGACGACGGCTCACGCGCGACGCTTCCGCAACTTCCCCGAACAAGCGTGTGGGAGCACGTCGAAAGTGACGCAGGCAACTGCATGGGGCGTCGTTGTCCGACGTACGACAAGTGTTTCTACCAGTCGGCGCGGCGGCGGATGGAGAACGCGGATCTCCTGATCTGTAACCACGCGCTCTTCTTCAGTGATCTTGCGTTGCGCGCGAAAGGAGCTGGCTTCCTTCCCGCGTACGACCACGTGATCTTCGACGAAGCGCATCACCTCGAGGATGTCGCGAGCGGCCACTTCGGCATTCGCGTGTCGGAATCGCGCGCGAAGCACGTCTTGCGCACGCTCTACAACGCGACGACGGGTCGCGGCACGCTCGCCGGGATCGAAGCGTCGGTTGCGGGTGGTTCGGGGCTCCCGACCGAAGAAGTCGACGCGGTCATTCGCGCGACACTCGACGCGCAGGCGGTGGCGGAGAGTTTCTTCGACGGTGTTTGGCGCGCGGGCGAATCGGGCGCTGGTGCGATTGGGCAGAGCGGTCGCGTCGCGGGCCCCGATGCATTCCCGAATCCGCTGTCGCCGGCATTGGGCGACCTTGCCACGCAGTTGAAGCTGCTGCGCGAGCGCTCGGCCGACGAGTCGCTGCAGTTTGATCTTGGAAGCGCGGCGCAGCGCGTATCCGATCTTGCGGCCGAAATTGACCTCTTCATCGGTCAGGGCGTCGAAGGTTGTGTGTACTGGGTCGAGCGCGGACGGCAAGGCTACGGCTCGAATCGACCGCTCATCACGCTGTCGTGTGCGACGGTCGACGTCGGGCCCGTGCTACGCGACCGGCTCTTCTCGATGCCCATCTCGATCACGATGACGAGTGCAACGCTTGCTGCTTCTGGAAGCGATTTCTCGCACATCGTCGGACGACTCGGCGCCGACGGCGCGCAGACGCTCGCGCTCGGAAGCCCGTTCGATTACGCAAGCCAGATGCGCGTGATGATCGATCGCACGATGCCGACGCCCGACGCGCCGGAAGCGAACCGCGAACTCGTGCCGCGCATCCTGCAGCACATCGAAGAAACGGGCGGCGGCGCGTTCGTCCTCTTCACGAGTTTCCGCGCGCTGCGCGAGGTGGCCGAGCGCTGCGCGCCGGTCCTGCGTTCAGCGGGCTACCCCGTCTTCGTCCATGGCGAGGATGGTGAGCGCTCGCAACTCTTGAAGCGTTTCCGCGAGCACGATCACTCGGTCTTGTTCGGCACCGCGAGTTT
>CAIWCL010000370.1 GCA_903911205.1 uncultured bacterium | reverse complement strand
TCTGGAAGTACGCCACCGCTTCATCGAGCGTCTGGCGCGCCGCAGCAACATCTCCCGCTTCAAACTCGCCTGCACCGAGCAATGCCATTTGCGTCACAGTGTCTTCAGGAAGCCACTTCGCTTTCGCGAACTCCGCCTTGGCTTCCGCGACCAAGGTCTGCGCATGAGCAGCGTGCCCAGCCTTCGACGCGCTTCGCGCCAGATCCAATAGCGAGGCGACGCGAATGTCGTAGGGAACTTTCGCATTCAGACGTCGAACAACGTCCTCAATCTGCGCCCGACGCGCCGCGTCTTGCACAAAACGGCCGTAAAGCGCCTCAGACACGTCGAGCGCGTTCCGCGCGAGATCAAAGTTCCCCGTCGCGAGCCACGCCTCGACTTCCGCAAGTCGCGCGTCAAATTCGGCCTCGTCGGTCAGCGTCGCCTCAATCTGCGCGACCTTTCCGACTTCCGGCTCGCCCACCCCTTGTTCGAGTTCGCCTGCGCGATCGCTCTCTCCAAGCACTGCGTAGACCTGCGCCACCTTCACGCGGATGCGCTCCTGCTGCCAGTCGAGCCACTCCGGAAGGGACTTCAACGCGCGCTCCGCGAACTCCGTCGCCTTCGTGCGCTCGCCCGCGCGAGCCCACGCGAGCGCGATGTCGGCGTAGCACACCGCGCGGCGCCACGTCTGCATGGAGTTCGTCATCTCCACCGCAGCATCTCGCTCGCCAATCGCAAGCATTGCCGCGACACACCATTCTTGTGCCTTCGCTTGATCGCGAGCGTTCCCGTCGGCCGGAATCATCGAGGCAACGTCGTATCCGAAGCGCGCGACCTCAACGCGCCGCGCCAACGTCATCTGCGCACTCGTCGCGGAAGAGACACCATCTGCTGCGCCTGTTGAGGTCGATGCCGCGTCGGACGCTTTGGTTGAACTGTTCGCGGCCGAAGATGTTTGGTCGGACTCGCGCGACGTGCAGCCTGCTGCCGCCAGTGCGACCCCGAGCGAACACAGCAGAACAAGAGCGTTTGGACGAGAAGCGTGGCGCGACACAGTCATGGCGTTCATTTCGATCAAGGTACTAACTTCGTTTCAACATCGATGAGCACGAACTGTTCAGTCTCAGCACATGCTCGAACGAGAACGGGCCTCTGTCGGCAAACAACTCGCCGCAGAGGCCCGTCATACTCATGCCTGAGCGCGGGGTTGAAGCCGCGCGCACCAATTAGTTGCAAGCACCCCAAGCGCCGAGGAGGGCCGAGAGGTCAGCCGCGCCGACGGAGCCGTCGCCGTCGATGTCCGGCGTGCTCGAGCCCCAACCCGCGAGGAGTTCTGCGAGGTCGGATGCGCCCGTGTTGCCGTCGCCGTCGATATCGGTGATGCACGGAGCAGCCACGGTGCAGGCCGTCGCTGGAGCCGTGATGAAACCGAACGCGTCAGCCGCAGTCCACGAGCAGAGCCAGTGCGAGGTCGAGCTGAATGCACCGCGGAACGTCGCTTGTTCGAAGAAGCCATCATTCGGCGCGGTACCGACTGAGGTCACCGCATCGTTCGTCGCGAGCGGGTTGAGACCCGTCACTGGACGAATCTTGAGGAGACCAGCATTCGCCGAGACAACCGGGCCGCGCGTGATGCCAGCAATCGGCGAAGCCGTCGCGGTCACGTTGTTGTTGCCAGCAGCGTTCACGCCACGAGCGTTCGCTTCGGTGTACGCGGCCGGGTTGATGTTGTTGAAGAAGACGCTGTCCTTGATTTCGTTCAGGTTGCCGTTGACCTGCGCCTTGTAGAACGCGCTCGGGTTGGCCGGAGCATTCACGGTTGGGTAGGTGTTGTACGGCGTGGTCCAGGTTGCGGCCCACGTGTGCGTGCCGCTGACGCCGTAGCCCGCGCCACCGTCGCCGTCGACGTTGTCGATCGCGACGAGGCGCTCACCCATATCCATGAACACCGACTGACGAACCTGCACGCGGGCGTTGTCGCGGTACGCGATGCCGTGGTCGCCACCGTTCGAGCCCGTCGCGTTGTCGCCGGGGTTGCCGATGCAGGTGAAGTTGTAGAGAACTGCGGTGGTCACCGGCTGATAGTCCGACTGCTCAGCGCCGTCGATTTCGATCATGTTGTCGCCAACACCCGAGCCCTGTGCGTTTGACGCCGGAGCAACCGAGTAGCCCTGCACGATGAGACCGAACTGCGCCTTGCCGCGCCAACCCTGGTCGACGTCGAGGCTGTCGTCACCGATGTTCCAGATCGAGATGTAGTTGAGGTTGACCGTACCACCCCAGATCTCGATGCCGTCGTCGATGTTGTTCATGATTTCCATGTGGTCGATGGTCGTTTCGCGACCGATGCCACCGAGCGAGAGGCCGTTGAGCTCGTTGTTGAGGCCGACCACCTTGCCGCCGTAGCGGAAGCTGACGTACGCGAGCGAACCGGAATCATCTTCGTCGTTGCCGCCACCGTACACGGTGTTGGGGTCAGTGGCCGATCCACCAAGGAGACCTTCCATGATGCCGATGTTGTTCGCATTCGGAGCAGCGCTGTTCGCCGCAACGACGTTCTCTGAGATGTACGCACGGCCCATGATGGTGAGGTTGCCCCACTCGTTTGCTGCAGCGCGCCAGGTACCAGTCTTCGGATTACCCTTCGTCCAGGTCGCAACGTCATTCGTCGAAGTGAAGATGATCGGGCTCTCCTGCGTACCGACCGCGTTGATGCGGGCGCCGCGGGTGATCGCGATCGAACCACCGTCTTGCGGGCGGCTCGCGATGAGCGTGCCTGGCTCGATGGTGAGGGTCGCGCCGGGGAGGACGTAGATCTGACCGACGAGGCGGTAGACATTGTCGGCGGTCCATGTGGTCGAGGTCGAGATGTTCGCGTTGACGAAGATCTCGGCGGCGCCAGCGGCCTGCGCGAGGAGGAGCGAGGCGCCAGAGACGAGGAGGGTACGGCTGAGGCTGTTCTTCATAATTTTCAATCCTTCAGTTTTCTTCGAG
>CAIWCL010000369.1 GCA_903911205.1 uncultured bacterium | reverse complement strand
GCTCGGCGCTCGCGCCGTCACGTTGGCGCTCGATTTGGCGCATGAGCTGTTCGATGCGCTCGGTTTGGTGTTGCGCATCGAGTGCGCTGCGACGCGCTTCGGCAAGCGCGGCGTTTGCGGCACGCGCTGATTCCTGCGCGGCCTTCGACTCGACCGCGAGTTGCAGCGACTGCTCTTCGAGCGTCGCCATCTCAGAGGCGAGTTCGTTCGAACGCGCGACGAGTTCGGCGTGTTCTGCGCGGCGAGCAAGGAAACCGCCACCCGCGGCGTCGGCACGTGCGGAAGCGTTTGCAATCACGCGTCCGCGTTCATCAATGAGCGCGCCAGAGCGCGTCGCGATGCGACATCCATTGAGGACTCCGTGAGAGAGTTCGACGGCGCGCGCGATCGTGTCGACCACGAAGGTTCCTGCGAAGAGTCGTTCCGCGAGGGTGCGCATGCGTGCGTCGACGCGAATGAGTTCCAGCAGGGGAGTCGCGCCGGGAACTGCAGGAATATCGCGGCCGCGCGCGGCGCTCACGCCACTCGCCGTGGCTGCAGCGAAGGCGACGCGGACGCGCAGAGAAAGTGCGCTTTCAGCGTGGCCCGCGAGAAGCGACGCATCTTCGAGGACGATCAATTCGAGCAGATCACCAAGCGCCGCTTCAACCGCTTCGGCATTCGCGCGGTCGGTGTCGACGAGGTCGGCGACGACGCCGACGACCGACGGGAACTTCGCCGCGTCATTCAGTACCGCGCGGACGCCGGAACCGAGACCTTCATGTGCTCGTCCCATTTCGTCGAGGACGCGTCGACGCGACTCTACGGCGGTCTTCTCGTCGCGCACACGCGCGAGATCGCGGGCAATCACTGACTGTGTTTCGGAGAGCGAACTCGCGGTCCGCGTCCGTTCGTCGAGTTGACGTTGGATGCGAGTGATCTCGTCTTGCGCAACGAGGCCGCGCACGACATGGGTGAGTCGCGCGGCGCGATGCGTATCGAGTTCGCGAGCGAAGGGCTCAATGCGAGCCTCAAGACGGCGCAATTCATCCGCGAGGCTGCGCGCGCGCGATTCAATCGAAGCGACGCGTTGTGCCTGCGAGCCGCGTTCGCGATCGAGGCGTGACGCCTGTTCGCCGACGATATCTGCGGCGCGCTGGGCTTCGAATGCCTGCTGCTGCGCCTTGTGTCGACGCTCGCCCTCGACGCGCGTGATTTCATCCACGGCAAGCGCCGCGGCTTGCGCACCTTCGAGTTGAGCGCGTGCTTTGTCGGTCTCGCCCGCAAGCGCGGTCGCCTCGCCCTCAAGTCGCGCGAGTTGGGCGCGCTCCTCGTCAAGCGCGCTCTTCGCTTCGGTCAACGTGCGCTGCGCGAATTCCGCGCGCTGCTTCGCTTGCGCTTCCGCGCCCGACAACTCCAATCGTCGCTGCTCGAGGCGATGTTGTTCGGTCGAAACTTCATGACGCGTGACTTCGGCGTCTTGCTTGGCGTCCTCGGCTGCGGAGAGCGCTGCAAGTACCGAGGCTTTCTCGTCCTCGAGCGACTGCATCTCGCTCGTGAGGCCACGAAGCCGATCTTCGAGTTCGTGGAAGAGGTCGAGCGACAATTCGCGGCGCAGGAAGCGACGGCGCGCGTCGAGTTCTTGGAAGCGCTTCGCCTTGTCGGCTTGGCCGCGCACGATGCGAAGGCGTCGCTCGGTGTTGGCGAGTTGTTCGCGCGTTGAGACGAGATTTTTCTCGGCGGCTTCGAGTTTGCGCACGGCCTCGACCTTGCGCACGCGGAAGCGCGCAACGCCCGCAGCTTCTTCGAGAATCGCTCGACGTTCGACCGGGTTCGCGAGCAGCATCGCATCGACTTTGCCCTGCTCGATGATCGAGTACGCGTCGTTTCCGATACCCGTGTCGAGGAAGAGATCGCGAATGTCCTTCAAACGCACCTTGCGGCCGTTGATGAGGTAATCGCTCTTCGCATCCGACGTGAGTCGGCGCGTGACTTCGACCATGTCGGCGTCGATCGGGAGGCGACGGTTGCGGACGGCGCGGCGGTCCACGACGCGCTCAATCACTTCGCCGGTTTCGGGATCGGTTTCGGGGTCGAGGCTCGGCGTGTCGTCGTCGCCGCGATCGATCGCTTGCGCGAGCAACGGGTTCTCGAAGCAGAGCGTCACACTCGCCATACCCGCGGGCTTGCGCGCGGCGGAACCCGCGAAGATGACGTCGAGCATCGCGCCGCCGCGAAGGCTCTTCGCGCTGCGTTCACCGAGCACCCACTTGATCGCGTCGACGACGTTGGACTTGCCGCACCCGTTCGGCCCGACGATACCCGTGATGGGCGCGTCAAAACGGAACTCGGTGTGATCCGCGAAGCTCTTGAAACCGCTGAGCACTAACTTGGCAAGACGCATCGAACCGACCTCCATGCCGAATTCATGTCGACTTCACCCCACAAGCGCATGCTTGCAAGGGGTCGGAACTCGCACTCCGCGCGACGCGGGGTGCGAAGTCCGAACGTGTACCAACGGCCATCCGAAACGCGCGGACTCGCCGTTCAACATCCTTCATCTTCTCGTGCAGAAACCGTCCGGGGACGCCGTGTCGGTCGTGTCGACTGGCCGAGGCCAAACCACACGTCCGGCGCGTGCACTAGCGGGGCACAGTATCGCGTCCCGGAGCCGGAACTTCAACCGGTGGCGGAGGCTGCATGGTCGCCAAATCGGAGGCGTCCGAGGAGAGCGATTCTTCGGGCACATCCTCAGCCTCAAACTCGGGTCGAATCACTTGTTCGTCCTCTTTTTGGCTGCGGAGGATGGAGGCGAGAACGCGGTCTTGCTCGGCCTTGAAATCGCTCTTGATGTAGCCGGCGCGCCAGAGTTGGTGCAGGGCACCGATCGTTTCGCCGTAGGAAAGGCCGAGGCCTGGGTAGGGCTTTTCGATCGTCGTTTGATGACCGAGGAAGGGGATGAACTCTGAAAGTCGGGGATCGGCGAGCTGGATCTCTGGGCGCGACTCAGGAGTGGCGCGGAAGAAAACCTGCAACTGATCGTCGCCGGCGTCCGCCTTGACCATCAGACGGCTGCTCCAACCGATAAAGGTCAGCGGGCGCTCGACTTCCGGATGATCCCCAAACACCGCGATCGTCGGCCGGCCCGACTGCGCCACGTAGAGCATCGGCTCCTTGCTCGGAACGAGTGCGATGTCGAACTTCCCGTCGATATCCATCATCGCGATCGTTGGATCCTTCCGATCAACGAGCGCTTCGTACGCCGCCAGACGAACGTCGACATCTGGGTCATCGAGGAGAGGACGGAGCCCGAGGTCGATGTCTGGGTTGAACCCCATCTCGCCGAGTAATTCGATCGCCTTGAGGCGGTTTTCGACCGAACCCGCGCCTGCCATTTGGAGGAGTGGGCTCACGACAAGGGCGTCGTCGAGGGCCGCGCCCGCTTGCAGGGCAGCCATTCGGGGGTCTTCTTCGCCGTAGGTGTAGAGATCTTGGATGATCGGGAGCGCTCGCTTCCCGAGGGCGCGAAACCGCCACATCGCGGCTTTGGCTGCGCCGGGGTTCGCGATCAGTGCATTGCGAACCGCGAGCGCCGTCGCCTCGGTCGCCGTGACCTCCATGGGCAGATGGCGCACGATCTGGATGAAGTCCTCGGTCTTGCCCTCGTAACTCGGTGGAATGCTGAGGTCGATCGAATCAGCATTCTCGCCGCGGGCGGTCTCCGATTTCTGCTTCGGCTCGCGCGGGAACGAGGAGTTGATGGCGCCCTGAATCGTTCGTGCGCGGGTGTGGCTCGATGTCGCGAGTTTCAGTTTGAGTGTGATGTCTTGCGTGACGCGACCTCCGTCGAGGATGCGCCCGACGAGTCGATTCACCGCATCCGAGCGCGTCGCGCCCGGCTCGACGAACGGATTGATGAAGAGATTGCCCTTCGCTTCCGCCAAGATTTTGGCCTGTCGGCTTCCAACGAGCAGCGGACCAGGTCGAAGATCGCACGTGTAGAGCCGACCGCCCTCGAGGCTTGTGACATCCGTGCCAGGGAGCGCAGACACACGAATGTCAAACTTCGTGTCCTTGGTCGCACCGGGCGGAATGACGCCTTCGACAAGAACCACCGCGGTATCAGGGCTATCGAGAAGTTTCTCCGGCGTCCAACCTTCGGGCGAGGTCGCGGGGTTGCCAACGCCACGACGCGCGAGTTCCTGCGTCATCGCGGCGCGCACTTCTGCGGGCATCAACCGACCGCCCGTCTCTTTGAGTCCGACGACAAGTCCGTACCCGCGCACCACAACGGGCGAAAGTCCCTCCACCACCGTTTCGCTCGCGACGGTACCTCGCATCATCGGATCGACGTCGAGCACGAAGTTGGCTGTGTTGACCCGATCTTGTTTGGGCTTTGGCGGCACCTTCTCGACGACTTCGCCACACGAAACCGCGGCGAGGACGAAGAGCGCCGGAATGGTGACGATCGAAAGGACGCGCGAGATCTGCCGCGCGAGGCGAACGAGAGAAGCGACCACGCGCGACGTCTCACAGGCGTGCGGTGCAACTCGACGAACGGGTGTGTGGCGCGTCATAACGTCTCGGGAGAGTTCGCGTGCGGGGGGTGAGCGGCAAACTCAGATGCCGCGAGACTCCGGAATGAGCGCTGCAGGACTCGAACCTGCGACACCCGCCGTGTAATGGCGGTGCTCTAACCAACTGAGCTAAGCGCCCGGGGAGGCG
>CAIWCL010000368.1 GCA_903911205.1 uncultured bacterium | reverse complement strand
TTGCGGTTCGCGTTGCAGTCGATGCTGGTGCCGTCGCAGATGTCCTGGAAGTCGCCGATGAGATTGTCGTTGCAGTCTCGGTACGCCTCGGTGTAATCGATCTGGATCGAGACCTGCGACTTGCCGCCGCACGCGGCTGCATCCACCGTGGGGCTGCCGGAGATGCTCACGGCGACGGTGTCCTTCACGATCGCCGCGTTGAACTCGTCGCGCGGGATCGTGATCGTCTGCTCAAGCCACGAACAGTCGCTTTCGGCACCCGTGAACACCGCACGCGCCACGCCGTTACCGACGGTGACGAGCAGGAACTCGTGCGTCGCGGAGAGATCGGCGCTCGCGTCCACGCGCAGCGTCACATCGCCCTGCGCCGGAAGCACGCGGTCGAACTCGTAGGTCACGCTTGCGGTCGATCCGACCGGCCCCTGCGGATCGCCGACGAATGTCTGTGCGCCGGGCGCGAGACCCTCGCATCGGTCGCTCAGGCCGTTCGCGTTGCAGTCCGGTGCGGTACCCGCGGCGATCTCTGTCGCGTCGGCAATGCCGTTGCCGTCGCAGTCGCTTGTTGTACGGACCGTGAAGTTGAGGTCATAGTTGACCCGCGCCCACGCAGTGGAAAACCACTGCGCCTGATCGGCGCCGTTGCTGAGAACATACGCGTCTCCGGCTCCATAGTTGTATTCCGGCAGCACCGCGAAACTCGAGTCCCGGCAACCGTACTGATTCCACCAAGGGGAGACCGTGAAGAACACGACGTACTTCTGACCCTGCGCAAGAGGGACCGGACCCGTGAACACGATCTCGCGGTCCTGCCAGTAGCAGCCGCAGGTTCCGTACGCGGAGTCCGCCTGCGCAAGGACGGGCCCCACCGCTCGGTTGTTCACCGAGTCCCATGCGCAAAGGACGGCACGAAACGGCACGTTCGAACAGCACCCGTTGTAGTGGAAGCGAATCCGGACCCCCGAACATGCTTCCCCGTTGCCATCGAAGGTCTGCCCGAACGTCGAGTTGTAGCAGTAGCCGAAGGTGTTCGAACTACTCCAGTTGTAGGTGTCGCCCCCGATGTCCCCGAGCGCCGCACCCGCAAAGAGAGGCGAAAGCGACGACATCGCCGCAACGACATACCCGCGCCACCCGCGCCATCCAAGACGTGCCATGTTGAACTCCTCGCGAAGCGCCCGGGACGCCGGGCGACTTCAGCAACAAGAATACCCACGGCCGACGGAATGCAAGTCATGGACGCACGGAAATTTGAGATTGCCTTCTCACGCGCACGACGGGTAGGCGACGCCAACGTGCCACGCGCCATGTTCCGAGACGGTTCCGAGACGGTTCCGAGACGGTTCCGACTAGGGGCGCTTCACCACCCGCGCCGCCGATTCCTCGACGCACCACGTCCGGCGCACCCGGTCCCCTGTCCCCTGCCCCCTGTTCCACGCTCGCCTACTCCGCAAGCAGCGTGGCTCGCGCCTCCGCAAGCCGCGACTTCCCTGCGTCGTCGAGTTCTGGATAGTGCAAGTCGACGGAAGCGAGTGCGTCGATAATCGCGGCCGCAACGACCAAGCGCGTGTACCACTTGTTGTCTGCAGGAACGACGTACCACGGCGCGTCTTCGCGCGCAGTCTCGCGAATCGTTTCCTCGTATGCACTCATGTACTCGTCCCAACGCGCGCGCTCGACCACATCGCCTGCACTGAACTTCCAGTTCTTCGCGGGATCATCAATGCGCTCGAGGAAGCGCCGCTTTTGCTCTTCCTTCGACACATTCAGGAAGAACTTTCGCACGATCGTGCCGTTGCGCGCCATGTAGCGCTCCCACTTCCGAATGTCTTGAAAGCGCTCGCTCCAAATCGCTTCCGTGACCACTTCCTTCGGCAGTTGTTGTCGCGCGAGGATCTCGGGATGAACGCGCACGACAAGCGTCTCTTCGTAGTACGAACGATTGAAAATCCCGATCTGACCGCGGCGCGGCGCGAGGCGCGTACAGCGCCACATGAAGTCGTGATCCATCTCTTCGGCACTCGGCGCCTTGAAGGAATGCACCTCACAACCCTGCGGATTGACGCCACTCATGACATGTTTGATGACGCCGTCTTTGCCGGCCGCATCCATCGCTTGAAAGACAAGAAGCAGCGACCACCGATCTTGCGCGTAGAGCATGTCCTGCATCGCCGCCATCGCGCGAATACCCGTCGCAAGCAACTCGCGCGTCGCATCCTTACCGCCCTCTCGTGCGAGCGGATGTGTGCCATCACGAAAGGGTCCGATGTCGACGGGATCGTGATCCTTCAGCCGAAACTCTCGCCCGTCGCTGACGCAATGACGCTTCGCGAGTCGTGACGACGCTTCGAGAATTTCCTGCATCGTGGGTTCGTTCGACATGTTTCCTCCCGAAGACTCGAAACTTGCTCAACGATGAAATCTACTGAACGATCCGCGATTCCATGAAGCGCGCATCATGTCCGGCGAGTGGCGGAAGTTCAAAATGCCCTTCGTGTACGCCAAGATCTGCGCCAGTCCACATGTCGCGGAATGCGCGACGACCTTCAAAGCGAATCACCCGCGACGATGCGTCATCCGTCCAGTTGAACTCGACGTGCCGAAGCACACCGTTTCCAAGATCGATCACGCCTGACGCCAAGGCAAGATCGCCGAATTGCGCGGCAATTCCCGTTGGTTTCGACAACGCTTGCACCACGGGCACTTTGTCACGGGGAAGCCGCGACAGGTCATCACCTGCCAACATCGCGCCGCCCGTCGCACCGACGAGCGTCGCATGAAAACGCGCTTCGCTTTCAGGGAGCCCCGTTTGTACGAGCGTGTCGGGATCATTCCACCAGAGCGTGCCGTTCTGCCATCCGCGCAACAGATTTTCGCGTCCCGTGCGCGAAACGCTGCGCCAGTTGCGTTCGATGTCGAGTGAACTTCGCGAGCCATCGATGAGTCCGAGGCTCGGCCAGATCGGATGATTGCAACCAAGGATGTACGCGCCGTCACCGGCACCTTGACGAATCGCTTGCATGCCGAGCCGATACGCTTCCACGCGCGACTTCGAAGCGTCGTGTCGCACGCCGCCGTGCATCATGCCCCAGAAAATCGCATCGAGTTTGAAGTAGCGCACGCCCCACTTCTCGCGCATCTCACGAAACAACTGTTCCAAGTGCTTCTGCACTTCCGGATTCGTTCCATCAAGCACATACCACGGCCCGAGCCGCCAACCGCCGAACATCACGCGATCACTCGGCATCGGTTTCCCATCCGCATCATGGATGAACCACTCGGGATGCTCACGCAACAGTCGCGAATCCGCGCTCGCGATGAACGGTGCGACCCAAATCGCCGGTTCACGGCCTTGTCGCGTGATTTCGGCCAAAATCTCTTGCACAGGCTTCCCACCGAAACCCGGCCCTGTGTCGAGCCAATCGCCCATGGTCGGTTGATAGCCGTCATCGATCTGCACGAAGGTGAGATCCGGAAAATCAGCCTTCATGGCGGCGAGATTGTCGAGAACGTCCTTCGCGGTGACTCGCGGGCCAAAGCAGTACCACGAACACCAACCGCTCGGCGGCGCGGGATAGGACGTGCGCGGATGCTGTTTCGCGAGTTGCTCGGCCAGACGCGCAAAGAGCGCACCGTGCGCGCCGTCCCCAAACACCACCAATGGCTCGAGTTCCCACGTCGCGCCTGGTGCGAGTATCAGGCCTTCGCAATCAACTATCGCGCGCAAACGCGTTGGTGACACGTCAAACGCCCCGACAAATCGCCTGCAAGACGCAAACGCGACAAGCACGCGCGATGCATCGTTTGGTTCAAGCATGCACACGCCATACACGCGGCGGAAGCCCTCTGGCTCGGGCAATCGATAGTGCGACCGATCGGGATAGTCGCCGACATCCTCAGGCGACGCCAACGTACCCGCGGTTTGCGCGAGCATTTGCAGGCCTTCGCCGTACAGGCGCGTCTCGGGCGACAAACCGTGCGGAATGTCGAAGAGAACGATCTCGCGCACCGCGATGGGAACCGACGCGTTGTTCCGCACGATCGGCGCGGCGCGGTCGTCGCTCCAACGCATCTCAACCACGAGGTCGCCCGAACGGGCAGGATCGACCGCGACGGCGCGTGGGACCGCAGCTCGGATCTCGTCGGAAAGCCCTGGACGCGCGGCGAAGGCTGTCGAAGCCCACGTGAGTAAGACGAAGACCGCGAGAAGCGCCCGGAAGGATGCGATGGGAGAGGTTCCGCGGATCGCCTTGTGGATGCGCATCGTCGGAGTGTACCTTCGCGACGTGACGAAACGCCTTCGCGAACCCGATCTCGTGCCTGTCGCCGCGGCGCGTCGACTGCTGCTGGCGGGTTGCGTGCTCAACCGTGCGCCCGCCCGCGCGACGAAGACCCGCGTCATCGCGCTCGTGCGTCGACTCGGCTTCGTGCAGGTCGACAGCATCAACTCGGTCGAACGTGCGCATCACCTGATTCTGCACGCGCGGCTCGACGGCTACGAGCCTGCGCACCTCGCGCACCACACCGAGGAGTCTCGCACGCTGTTCGAGCACTGGACGCACGACGCGAGCGTGATCCGCAGCGACTGGCTGCCGTGGTGGACGCATCGATTCGAGCGGAGCCGCGCCCGGCTTCGGCAGAATGCGTGGATGCGCGAACGTCTCGGCCGCAACTGGCGGACGACCCTCGCGGAGGTGCGATCGGCGCTGGAGGAGCGTGGCCCTCTCGCGACGCGCGATTTCCCACGCCCCGCCGAGGCGCGCAGAGGTGCGGGCTGGTGGGACTGGTCGCCGCAGAAGGCCGCGCTTGAGTTTCTGTGGAGGACGGGCGAGGTCGCGATCCATGCACGCCGGGGCTTCGAAAAGGTGTACGACCTCACGGAGCGCGTCCACGGGCCAATGCCCGAGCAACCCACGCGCGAGGAACTCATTGCATGGGCATGCCGGAGCGCCCTTGAGCGACTTGGCGCCGCGACCACACGCGAGATTGCGCACTTCGCGTGGGCCATCACGCCAGCGGAAGCTGGTGCGTGGTGCGCCGCGGCTGCGAGGCGCGGCGAAATCGCAGAGGTTGCGCTCGAACGTCTCGGGCGCGCGACACGCCCCGGATTCGCGCGACTCGGTTGGCGGCAGGCCGCGGCGCGCGTGTGCATCGACGACACTCCACGCGCGCTCGCGCCGTTTGACCCACTCATCCGCGAGCGCGGGCGCCTCGCAGAACTCTTCGGCTTCGACTACCGCTTCGAAGCGTTCGTTCCCGCGGCGAAGCGCGTTCATGGCTACTACACCATGCCCGTCCTTGCGGGCGAGCGGCTTGTCGCTCGGCTCGACCTGGCGTGCGACCGCCACGTCGGCCTGCTGCGCGTCGACCGCGTCTGGACCGAGAACGGCATCGCTCTACGCACCGCCCGCATGGCGGCGAGGAAATCGGCGGCCCGACTTGCAGGACAGCTTGGACAACGGCTCGATTTTCCAGCAAGATGACAGGGAGACGATGGCAAATCCGTCCCCGAGTTACCACGATCCCGCTGCCGTCGACGTCTCCGTCGTCATCGTGAGTTACAACACGCGCGATCTCTTGCGCGCGGCCCTCGCATCGCTGCCTGACGCCGCCGGGCCGCGATCGTTCGAGACGATCGTCGTCGACAACTGCTCGAAGGACGGTTCGGCGGAAATGGTTGAGCGCGAGTTCCCAGCGGCACGACTCGTGCGCGCCGAGCGCAATCTCGGCTTCGCGGGTGCGAACAACCTCGCGTTCGACCTTGCGCGCGGCCGCTATCTCTACTGCCTCAACCCCGACACCGTGAGCCATCCCAGCTCGATCGACACGCTCGTACGTGTTCTCGAGGAGGATCCGCGCATCGGATACGTCGGGCCGAAACTCCTCAATGCCGACGGCACGCACCAACTCTCGGCGTATCGATTCCACCGACTCTGGTCCGGCTTCGTCAGTTGGTCGATGCTCGGACTTGACGGTCGCTTCCCCCATTCGCCGCACGCACTCTCGCTGCACCACGCCTACGGCTGCGATGAACGCATCCAGGCCGAGTGGCTGCTGGGCGCGGCGATTCTCACTCGGCGCGAGACGATTGAATCTGCGGGCGGGTACGACGAGCGCTTCTTCCTCTACGCAGAGGAAGTCGAATGGTGCCAACGCATGCATGAACACGGTTGGATCGGCTGCTATGCGCCCGAGGCGGTGGTCACCCACATCCGCGGCGCGAGCACCTCGCATCTCGACCACACGAACGCATTCAACGGGCACAATCCGAGGCTTCTCGTCGAAAGCCATCGCCGCCTCGCGCGCAAGACGCTCGGGCCGCTTGGGCTTGTGGCCTCGCAATCGACGCACGTTGCCGGCGTGACGCTCGCGGGCCTGCGCAATCTGCCGGGATTGCCCGGCGCATGTGCAGAGAAGCGGCGGAAGGCATTGCTTTGGCTGCGATACCTCCTCTTTCCCTCGAGCTTCCGGCCGAAGAGGACGTCTTCGTGAAGACGATTGCAGCATGACCGCGGAGACTCCAACGCATCTCGCCACGCGCGTGGCGATCTGTGTCGCAACGCGCCGAAGGCCAGATGGCCTCGCGCGACTCTTCGCGTCGCTCTCGGCGCTTGAGCGCCCCGAGGGCTGCACCATCGAGGTCGTCGTCGTCGAGAACGACGAACCGCACGCGCAGCCGCTCCCCGCGTGCACCCTTCCCGCGCGACGTGTCTTTGAGCCGCGGCAAGGCATCCCAATCGCGCGAAACCGAGCGATCGACGAAGCCGCACCGCACGCCGATTGGATCGCGTTCCTCGACGACGACGAGACCGTCGAGTCGACGCTTATCGTGCGGTTACTCGCGGCCGCACGCGCGACTGGCGCGCCGATCGCGACGGGCCCGGCGCTCCCGCGCTTCGAGAGCGGTTCGCCCGCGTGGGCTGCGCGAAGCGGCGCGTACGAGCCCGTCCGGCACGCACACCTCACGCGCGTGCCGTACGCGTTTACCAACAACGTGCTCTTCGATGCGGCGATCGTACGAGGTGATGGTGCACCGCGTCTTGATGAACGCATGCTCCACACCGGCGGGAGCGACCGCGAGTTCTTCGCGCGCCTCGCACACAACGGAAACGCGATCGTGTGGGCCGACGACGCGATCACCTTTGAGTGGTATCCGCGTTCGCGCGCGACCTACCGCTGGCTCTTTCAACGCTCCTATCGCCTCGGAACGGTGGCGCCTGCGACCGAAGCGATGCGCGCAAAGACCACCAGCGGTGCTGCGACCACGCTTCCCATTGCCGCGCGATGCGCACTCGTGTGGCGCGCCCTGCGATTCAGCGCACGCGCGGTGGTGCGAGGCCTTCGCAACATCACCGACCCCGCGAGTACGGCCGCGCTTGTGTCGTGGGACGTCGGACGCGCCGCGGGGCTCGTCGCCGCCGCACTCGGTATGACGTATGAGGAATATCGCTCGCGATGAATACCGTGCGCATCGCCATCCTCATCGCGACTTTCCGCCGTGCGACCAGTCTTGAGCGCGCGTTGCGCAGCGTGGCTGCACAGCGGGTCGAGCCACACGTTCGCCTCCGCGCGATTGTCGCGAACAACGACCCCGATGATCCATCGCCCGCCGAGATCGTCGCGCGCGTTGCACGCGAGACCACGCTCGACATCACGTTGGTCGCAGAGCCCGCCCGCGGACCTGCGCACGCGCGCAACCGCGCACTCCGCGAGGCGCATCGGACATGCGACGCGATCGCGTTTCTTGACGATGATGAAGAGGCACCTCCTGGTTGGATCGCGGCACTGCTCGCGACGAAGGAGCGGTTTGGCGCAGACATCGTTACGGGCGGCATCGTGCCGCGCTTCGAAGTTGCTCCACCCACATGGGCGGTTGAAGGCCGCTTTTACGCAAGGCCGAACCGTACGACCGGAAGTACACGACCGTGGGCTTTCACGGGCAATGTGTTGTTCGACGCGGCGCTGCTCGATCGATTACCCACATGGTTTGATGGCCGTTTCTTCCAAGGAGAAGATCGACACTTCTTCGCTCGGCTCGCGGCGACTGGCGCGCGCATCGTCTGGTGCGCAGAGCAATCACCCGTCGAGTATGTGCCCGCCTCGCGCGTGGATCCGACCTGGCTTGTTCGCAGAATGCGCGCGATCGGACGGTCGGTCACGGCGATTGAACGCGACACCCCACGCGCAGCGTTCGCTCGAACGCGCAACCTCGCCAAGGGCCTTACGTGGATCGCAATCGCGCTCGTCGAGTGGGTGGCGGGCGGCATCATCGCGCTCTTCACGCGCAGCCCCGTGCGGCTCTTCACCGCGCTGATGCATCTCGCCTACGGCGTGGGGCTGATCGAGGGCGCGCTTGGCGAAAACGGCTCGGTTTCGACAGCTGCGTCGGGCAGTTCCGGCGGCGGATCAAGCCCGAAATCCTGACGAAGCCAGCCGCGCGCCGTTGCAGCCTTCGAATGCGTTGGATCGAGTGCGAGCGCACGCTCGTACGCCGCGAGTGCTTCCTCAACTCGATCGAGTTCGTAGAGCGCGTTGCCGCGATTGAACTCGGCAGCAGCGCCCGCGAACGGATCACCCGCATCGCCGGCGAGGCGTGCCGCGTGCTCGAAGCTCGCGATCGCTTCCTCGAAACGACGGAGTGCCGCAAGCGCATTTCCGTACATCAGCGGATGCACGGGGTCGCTCGGCTCGAGCGACTCGCAGGTGATGAAGGGCTGGAGCGACGCCTCGTGCTCGCCCTTGCGCGCGAGAGCAATTCCAAGCGTAAACCACGCATCGACTGCATCCGGATGGCCCGCGAGCACCTCGCGGAGACTCAGGATCGCACCATCGACGTTGCCGCGATCAAGTTGCGCCCGCGCGACATCAATGCCGCGCATCCACATCAGGCTCTCATCGGGCTTCGGTCGCAATTGCAGCACGACGTGTCCGTGCCGCCGGTTGCCACCGACCGTCCAGTAGCGCGCCCAGGAGGGTGTACGGCCGCGTGAAAGGACATGCGTGACACCGTAAAGGTCGAAGAGTTCCGCGCGACGCGCTTCATCAGTCACCGGATCAAACATCTCGTCGACGTGCTCACGGCGAAGACGCCCCGACGCGATACCAGTACTCGAACGCTCGCTCGCAACGGTGTTCGCTCCGTGCAACATCGAAATCCATGTACCGGTGAGTGGCCCCGCGAGCACCACCGCGTCGGAGGGGATCGCTTCGTCCATCCACGCCTTCTGCTTGAGGAGACCCGCATGCTGGCGTCCGTTGCGCACACCCTCCGACTCAAGCGCCGCACCGATGAACGTGCTCCACGTGTACGGTTTCGAATGCGTGGCGTGCAGGCTCGCGACGGGTACCGCCGCACACGTACACGCCGCGGTGAGCGCAAACGCTTCCGCGCGACGCCAGTTTCGCCAAGCCTCGATGGCACCCGCGACCGCCGGAACTCCGAGCGGAATCCACAGCACAAATGCAACCATTTCGAAACGGCCGAGCACCCACTGCGCGCCGAGTACTTTGAGTGCGGCTGTACAAAGCGGTGGCACCATCGTGACGACAAGCACCATGGCAACCATGCCCGCGAGCGCATATGCGGCAACGGGCGCCGCGCGAGTACGTCTCCGGCGCGACCACCACAGGACACCGACCCCCACGATCGCAAGCCAAAGTCGCCACGCGACGATGCCGTTCCAACCGCCCGTGAAGCCGCGGCCCCACTGCCGCGCGATCCAATCGTCCTTACCGCGTTCGTAGAACGTGAATCCGTCTTGAGGCCGAACGAGACGCGGCGGCGGCTTGGGTGCGCGCTTCGGCTTCGGTGCCACGCCGAGCGGATCCGCGGCCGCCTCGGCATCGACGCTCGCAAGCGATTGCTCTTCACCGTCGTCGCGCTCGATGCCGTCATCGACTTGATCTGCTGCCCAACGAAGTACATCGTCGATCGGAGGCGCCGTGAGTGCCTTCGACGCAAGCGGAAACGCAAGCGATGGGATCACGATCGCGGCAAGTACGAGCGCGGCCGTCCGTACTCCAGGCGTGCGGCGCACAAGGCGCACCGCGAGGACGACCGCAACGACGGGCGCCGCCACGACGAAGAGGAAGCCCGCGTACAAGGGATGGAGCATGCCGACGAGCGCGGCGGGAAGGGCCACCATCGAGGCGAGGCGCCACATCGGGGCAGGCTCGGTGGCAACAGATTCGGCGGCAAGCGTGGAAACGCTCGGATCACTCTCGTTCGCATCATCAACCGCGAGCACACGCGACGCAGGCCAGAGCGCGCGCAGCGCCGCGCCAATTGCGATCGGCATGAACGCCCACGGCGCGAGTTGATTCGGATAGAGCGTGAACGGATACGGACCGCGGTTGATCACCACCATCGCGGCCGCAATCCACGGCGCCCACGTGCCACCGATCGAGGCCCACGCGAGGTATGCGACGCCCGAGGCGATCATGAGCCGTGATGCCGCCAGCGTGTTGAACCACACCGTCACCGGATCGAGCGCGAGCATCTTCGATGCGATCGCGCAGAGCGCGTGCAGGATGTTCGTGTGGTAGATCGGATACGGGTACTCGATCGGGGTACGCACGAAGGGATCCGCGTTCGAGAGGCCGTGATCGAGAAGAAAGCGAATGCGCGCGATGTGGACGCGCGAGTCGTTGTCGAGGATTGCGCCATGCCGATCGGCGAGGAGCACGTCGGCGAGGACGAGTGCGCCCGCGATCGAGATGCACGGCACGAGCGCGCGCCCGAGCCCGTGCCACGCACGCGTTCGCGCGAGATGTGCGCCGACGTCGAACGCGCCCCACGCGATGAAGACGGCGGTTGCGATCGCAAGCGCACCCACCGGAACGCGCGCCGACTCGACCACGCTGCCGAGCGCATAGAGGAGCGCAATCGGCAGGACAAGCGCCGAGAGTGCCGCGGACCAGGCCACCGCGATCGACGGGAGAATGCCGCCGCCGAGTTCCTTCGGAACGACGCGCCGCGCGATGGCGAACCCGGGAAGAAGCAGCGACAGCCAGAAAAGAAGTGGCAGCGCGCTCATCGTGGATCTCCCTGCGAACGTGTCGTTGCGCAGTCCACACCGTCACGGCGCGCGCGCCGAGCAAGCCCTTCGTGCGCGATGGCGCCACGGCCGAGTGTGCGGTCGACCACGCCTGCGACCAGGCCCGCGGCGCGCCAGACCGCGCGAATCGCACCGAGCGGAATGAACGCAAGCATTGCGATTCCTTCGCGGCGCGTCATCGCGAGCGCCATCGGGATTTGCGCGACGAGAAGGAGTACGACGAGCGCGACCAGCGGCGCGGCGGTCAGGGCGCGAACCTGCGCGGCGGTCCCAAGCAACTCATCATCTCCCCGCGCGATTCCCGCGATCGCAAGCAGCGCCGCAGGCGCGAGCGCCGCCGCTGCGAACGGCTGCACGTGATCAAGAAGGCTTGAGTAACTGTCGCCGCCGGCATGCCCGCGGTGTTCAAGATGCAGCGCCACGCGCCAGTAGCCCTGTCCGCGCTGGACGCGCAGGTAGCGCGACAGACGGTCGGCGTGGAAATGGCGGACGATCGACGCGCGCTCGAAGCGCAGGCGATGCCCCGCCTCGAGCACGCGGAACGCGAACTCGGCGTCTTGCCCCTTCAGGTAGCGCTCATCAAAACCGTCGAGTGCTTCGAGCACCGCGCGGCGGTAGAGCACGTTGTAGGTCGCGAGGAAGTTGGTGTCGGCCGACATGCGCGCGTGCCGCACCATGATTTCCTCGTGGATCAGTCGCTCGAGAAGCGTCGCGCCCGGCGCGATGCCGTAGGTGCCGCCGACGCCACCGACCGCAAGATCGTCGAGGTGCGGAAGCAGCAGTTCGAGCGCGTCGGGTGCGCTCACGCAGTCGGAGTCGACGAACCAGACAAGTTCGGTCGTCGCGGCGACGAAACCTTGGTTGCGCGCAGCACCAGCGCCGCGTCCACCGGAGCGGAGCACGTCGATGCCTCGCTTCTCCGCCTCGGCGACCGTCGCGTCCTTCGAGCCGTCATCGACAAGAATGATGCGCGCAAGCCGCGAACCCGCGCGATCACGCACCGCGATCGCCGCGTCGAGGCAGTCGCCGATCGTGCGCACCGCATCGCGCGCGGGGATCACGAGGGTCACGTCGCGCACGTGGTTAGTCATGCGTGGAGTCTCCCATCGCGCGATTCTCTGCCTCGCGAATCTCAACCTCGCGTAACCACATGCGTGCATTTGCATGCGAGGGATCCGCCGCCAACGCCGCGCGGTACGCCTCGATCGCAGACGCAAATGCTCCAAGTTTGAAGTGAACGTTTCCGAGGTTGAAGCACGCGCTCGCGCGTAATGCCACATCGCCGCATGCTTCTGCTCGCGAAACCGCGATGGTGTAGACCTCCACGGCCCGCGCAAACTCGCCGTCTTCGCTGAACGCGTTCCCAGCAAGCAGCGGATACATCGGTTCGCTCGGTGCACGCTCGGCCGCGAGCATGTAGTTCCTCCCCGCCTCGCCAAAGCGGCCGAGCATCCGAAGCGCGTCGCCTCTCGCGCCAAGAACCACAGGATCCGCTCGCAGTCCTTTCGTCGCAATATCGAGGCGTTCCATCGCGCGCTCGGCGTTGCCGTTACGAAGATCAAGAATCGCGAGGTTGACAAGCAGCGTCGGACTACCAGGCATCAACTGCTGAGCGCGCGCGAGATCCTCCGCCGCTTCCTCGTCGCGACCCGCCTCGAGAAGCGTGCCCGCGCGATTGATGAATCCGCGTGCGTGCGTTGGACTTTGCGAGACAACCTCGCTCCAAAGTTCGATCGGGTCGGCGAACGTGCGATTGCGCGCCGCGACTCCCAGCACTTCGAGCGAGAGCACGATTCCACACGCAAGCAAGAGCGCGATCCGTGGAAGCCGCGACGAACTTTGAATCACGCGCGACATCGACGGAACCAAAATCCCAACAACGGCCGCAACGACGAGCGCAAGCGGCAGATACATGCGGTGATCCACCGCAACATCCGCAAGAGGCACGAAACTTGTTGTCGGCGCGAGCAGCACCACAAAGACAACCGGCAACACTGTCCACCACGCACGCCGGAGAAGTCCCGCGAGAATCGCCAGTATCAACCCGGCGAGAACCGTCCAACCGATCGACCACCGCAGTACACCTTCGAGCGTATCGCTGCCACGGTCGATCGCCAGTTCGGATGGCCACACCACGTGCTGGGCATAGAGACCAAGCGCTCGAACCGATTGCGATGCGTACTGCAGCGAATCGCTTCCCGCGACACCAGGGCCGTATCCCGCGAGCCGGCCGTCGCTTGTCAACACACCGGAGACGACTCCGAGAGCGACGAGAAGACCGAGGCACGCGAACGTCATCACGTGCGTCGCCCAATGCGCCCGCCACGCTGCGCGCAGCGACCCCTGACGAACCCACGAGTCAACCGCAAGTACGACAAAGGGCGCCGCGATCGCGGTCGGCTTCGACAACAGTGCGAAAATGACGGCAAAAACCGCCATCCACACGACACGTCGGTCGGCCCTTGCGCTCAAAATCGCCAGACTTGCCGCGAGTATTCCGAAGGTCGCCATCGACTCCGCGCGCTGGATGACGTAGGTCACGGCCGATCCCGTCAGCGGATGAAGCGCCCACACTACAGCGATCAACAACGAGATCGATGCGTCGGACAGGCTCGCTCGCGGCGCGCCCGAGTCGTTCGCGGGAAACCGGACGACGCCACGCTCACGAAGCCTCGCCAAACTTGCGCGCACGACTGCGAAGAGAAGCACCGCGTTGCATGCATGCACCCCGATGTTGAAGAGGTGATAGCCCCAAGGGTTCAGCCCGCCGAGCGCGTAGTTGATCGCGAGTGAAAGCTGTACGAGCGGCCGCTGCGAACCGAAGAACCACGCGCTCGGCGGCCAGAGCTGCGCGATCGATTGTTCCGCGCGGGAGATCCGCGGCAAATCATCGAACACAAAGCCGACAGAGAGTGCACCCCACCACGCGAAAAGAATCACCAGGAATAGACCAGCAGCTGATGGAAGCAGCGGAAGCTGTTGTGGCGCGCCATGCGAGCCCCAATGTGCACCGTTCGAAGAGTTGGATCGCGCAGGCTGTGCGGCCTGCGCAGTCTGTACGGACTCCGCGCCATCAGCAGCGTTCGACTCGTCGTTCAAGGGTCGCATTTCCAGAAAGGCATGGTAGTGTGGAGCCATGCACTCTGCGCAGCACATGTTCAAAAACGGCGAGAACGCCGACGAACAGCGCGCGGATCTCGTGGA
>CAIWCL010000367.1 GCA_903911205.1 uncultured bacterium | reverse complement strand
CCCCACACGGCGAGAATCGCAGCGAGGTCGACACCATTGACGGTGCCTGATTCATCAATATCGCCGGGGCAGGGTGAGCATGACACGCTTTGCTCGCAGCAGTCGGGGATGTTGTTCGCGTTCACGTCGACGAGTTCGCCCGCGCGGATCTGGCCGTAATCGACGATGCCATCAGAATTGCAGTCAGCGGACCATTCAATAACCGCACGGGCGATATCCGTCGTGTCATCGAAGTCATGCCAACCCGGAAAGTAGCTTCCCCGAACGACTACGAGGTACATCTGCCCTGAACTCCAGCAGTCGGGTTGGTTTCCCGCCCATGCGGTGTAGTTCCACGCGGATCCATCGACCCACTGCCACGCTGTCGTCGCCGAGCACGTAACCCCTTGTTGGCGAATTGCTCCGATCCAAAAACCTGTGTCCGTCACATCGGGCGTCAAGGTGCGCGCGAACGCATCTTCTGCGGCGCTCGACATAGTCACGAGGTGCCCGCCCAACCCGACGCATAGATCGCGAGCATCGGGCCAACGAAGTCCAGACGTGGGAATCGCTTGATACCAATGCCCATTCCCACCATCCTCGACGCGCCACTGCACGGCGTCCTTCGCTGACGCAACCCCCACGCTCGACAACGCCGTCATGCCGGCGACCGCGCCGGTCACTGCCATCACCTGAAAACGGTTCATTCGGAACTCCTCTGCCGACGGAACTGGTGTCGGCGAAGAGATCCATGCACGACCGCGCGTGCTGTGCATAAAAATCGCGGGAAGTACGAAAAGAAGTACGAGCGCTGCGCGTGCGACCCTCGTACTCCCGAGTCGAGTCGCATGCACAACACGAGCGTTCGGAGTTGGCGTCGACAGAAGCTCCGCACGACCGACATCGATTGCGCGCACGGCCGCGACCACGCGAGCGAGATCCGCCGTCGGAATGTCGGGAAGCACCGTCATGAACCACAGCGTACACAGCAAATGCATGGGATCGCCGCGCGCCGAAACCTCTCTGCATCAAGCCGTGCCAAGTTGGGCCCCCACGCACAACCAAGCGTTCATCCAGAGATAACTCCAGAGGCGCGGTTTACCCAAGCATGTCCTGCATCAACGTCAGTTCGCGGTCAATTTCTTCCGACCGAATGCCCTCGCGCTCAAGAATCGCACGCAACGCGTCACGCAAACGAAGCGCGACTGATCGATGCACATTCGTTGCATTCGAGGGCGCAACACCTGTGATCCGACACGCCTCGGCGTACGACATCCCTTGCATGCCGTGGAGTCGAAAGAGTTCCCACCACGCACCACGACCTTCGGCGACGAGTTCTGAATGCACGCGTTCGTGCGCTTCCGTCACCGTCCGAACAGCCCACACGCGTTCTAGGGCAAGAAGCGCGTCAGTCGAGTGCGACGCGGTCATCCGTTCGAGCTCCGCTGGATCGACGGTCGTTCCCGTGCGATTGCGACGCGCTTCGGCAAGCGCACGATTGCGTGCGTGGGTCAAGAGGCCGTTCGCAAGCCAACGTCGTAGTGCCATGCCGCTTGCAGACCAGCGACGCAAGTACAGCGGATCTGAAAGTCGCGACGCGAGGAAGTCGTTCACGAGTTCGGTCGGTTCGCCGAGGTAGCGCAAACTCGATGCTCGCGCGTACGCGCACAGAGGCTCAAAGTAGCGCTGCATGACGTGCTGCCGCGCATCATCCGGCGCAAGTTCGGAGCGCTCGATGAGCCAAGTCGCGTGGGTAGTGGGAAAAACATCCGTCACGGCGCTTCTCTGTGTTCCTTCACTTGCAATCGCGGGTGCTTTAGGAGCACGGACCCCACAACGCAAGGAGCGCCGAAAGATCGGGAGCCGACACGAGGCCATCGTGATTGAGATCACCCTGACCGTTCGAGGGCGATGTGCCCCAGACGCTCAGGAGAATGCCGAGATCGGCGGCATCGACCTGTCCATTGCCCGAGAGATCGCCCTCGCAGTCGCAGACCGTCGCTGCGCCTTCGACCAAGTATGGCCCAACGACATTCCGCGGCGTGTTGGTGCAAATCGTTGTGCCTGCCGACAGGATGCACGACTGTTGGCGCCCAAGGATCCGCAGTGCGCCCGCGTCGTCGATGCTTCCGCTGCCGACCGTGTTCGACACGATGTCGGTATCAATGAGTCGCAACACACCTGGAAGCACTTTCACATTCTCAAAATACTCGACAGCCGCGCCGGCATTTGGAATCGGATTACCAGAGATCGTGCATGTTTGTAGAGCGAGCGTTGTACCGGCTGTGCGAACACCAACGCCCTTGAACGCGCTACCGCTTCCCGCGTAACTGAGCGCGCAGCGATTTCCTGTGAAGGTCGAGTTCTTCACGACACCGGAGCAAGCGTAGGTTTGCATACCGCCGCCGTCGGTCGTCGCATCGTTCGAGCTGAACACGCAGCCATCGACGTCGACCGTGCATCGGAGCATGTAGACGCCTGCACCGAAGTCTGCGCCGCAATCCTCGAAACGACAGTTGCGGATGAACGCGGACGAATCTTTGCCGAATATGCCGCCGCCGCCGGTGAAGTTGTACGACGGCGGATTGATCGCGCGTCCAGCGATGCCGTTACGGAAGACGAGATTCTCGACGCCTGCAGTTGCGGGCTCACTGCCAGTGAACGTCGCGATCGACGTCGTGAGGCCAGCGCCGTTGAGAATCGTCGTGTTCCCCGCAGCGCCGCGGACGATGACGTTTTTGCCGTTCAGCGAGAACGACTGGTTGTAGGTTCCCGCGAGCACATTGATCGTGCGTGCGGTGCCCGCAGGGGTTGCGTCGATCGCGGCCTGGATGGTGGGGAACTGCGTAGGAACGGTGACGCCGTTCTCGCACGTATCGGGGATGCCGTTGGAGTTGGTGTCTGGCAAATCGCCGCGCGCGATTTGGCCGTAGTCGATCACGCCGTCGTTGTTGCAGTCGGCGGACCATTCGAGCACAGCTCCACCGATGTTGGTTTCGGTTGCAAGGATGTCATTCCAAGCGTTCGCGAAGGAATCGCAGCCATAATGCAGTTGCAGTTCGCCTTGTTGGTTGTAGCACGAACCCCAGTTCGTGAACGTCCACGGCTCGCCGGTTACCCATCGCCACGAACCTGCGGAGTAGTAGCCACCAAGCGCGGGTCCTGAGAAGTTGGATTGAAATCTCCAGTTGTCGGGATTCGATGCGATCCGCGCCCAAACAAACTCGCTCTCCGCAGTTGAGGAGATGGTTGCGAGATAGGCGCCACGGGACACAGCCTTCGCGTACGCGTCGTTCCATGAACTGACCTCGCCGACTCGGAGTGCGCCGTACCAATGCCCATTCCCGCCGTCAGCCACGCGCCATTCGATCGCACAGGGTGATCCACCAGGGAACACCTGCTGCTCGTACAGATCTCCAAGACCGTTCCTATTGCAATCGGCGTCCAGCGGGAAGAACAAGAGCGAGTTCTGGCTTGATGACGCGGCCGCTGTCACGATGGTGTCGGCGACGATCGCGCTACGACCGGCGAAGGTGAGTTGGCTCGAAGCCGGACGTTCGAGTCGCTTCGAGAGCACCCAGCCGCTCGGAGATCGGACGAGCAGACTCGCGGGCACGTACTGCCCAATCTGTTCGCCGGTCACCACCATGACTCCATCGCCGAGATCGCCCACGCCCCATTCGGTGTTCACCGCGTTTACAAGAGGAACAAACTTGGCGACCTGCAAAAATGCACCGGAAGTCTGTCGTTCATAGATGAACACTGCTCCGGACTGAAAGCCACCACCATCGTCGTCTCTTGCGCGAACTGCGATCGTGCTCGCGTTCGCGCGAACGCCTGTCCCAAACAAAGAACATCCAACCGTACCTGTCGGCGCGGGAAGTGCATCGATCGACTGAAGCGTCGTGGCGTTGAAGCGGAAGACACGGCCGATGCAGCCCGCTGGGGGGTTCGTGCTCTCACCAATGACCAGTTCGTTCTGCGACAACGCGAAGTAGTAGCCGAAGTAGCGGTTCGCCAATGGCTGGGGCGCCTGGATCGACGTGGTGAACGTCCACACTCCTCCGATGCGATCGAAGACGTGCACTTGCCCTGCGTTTTGCACGTTGAACGGATCTGCCCCGGGATCACCGATGAAGACTCGGTTCCCAGCAAGCACGATTTCGCCGAGCACTTCGGCCGAGATGACTTGAGTCAACGACCATTGCGAGGCGAGCTGGGGCGCGAAAGTGAAGACGTAGACCTTTCCCTCTCCGAGCGCAGATACGAAGAGTGTCGTTCCATCGGTGGCAACGTTGTGCCCAAAGCGTCCCAACGAAACAGGTGACGGCGAAAGCAGTTCGGCAACAGTGTTTGTGCGAGGAACATACGTGTAGACCGCCCCTGAATCGATCGGGCCTGCGCGTTCACTTGTTCGGTTGCCCGCCACCACAATCGGTCCCAACGACGAAGTCGCTGTCGACAGTGAAGAGATGATTGAAATCTCACCGCCGGAAGTGGTTGGCAGATTTAACACGAAACCCGGGCTCTGCTGCGTCTGCGCGACGACCGAACCTCCGACCAACAACGCAACAACCACGCACAACAAAAGCCTTGGGAGATAACCGCGCATCCAACTCTCCTCAATGTGAACCTTGAGCGCGAGCGGTCGGCATGACCCGCTCGACCGCGCGACATCCGCGCGGGCTGAGGGTTATGCACGAACAACGACGGCGCGTACGAAAATCACGACGACCGCCAAAAAAAGTGTGATCGCTGCGATTGCTCGGCGTCGGCGACTGTGGGCAATGGATCGCTCAACCTCGCTCACAGCCTCAAGAGAACGCTTGAGTTCGATGACTGAGGGACTCGCGGCGTTGGCGCCGAGTCGGGTCGGTGGGCACGCGGAGTCGACCGAGCCACTCGGGGCGTTCGGGTCGACTGAAGGATGAATGGCGCACCCGTGCACACGCTGCATGACTCGAAGCGTACCGAAGAAGCGCACAGAAGAGCACTGGAGACTGCGCTGCACATGCGCCACCGCAGCGCGTCCACGATCGCGCTACCCAAGCATCTCCTGCATCAACGCTAGTTCGTGGTCGATATCGTCGGGGCCGACGCCGTCGCGTTCGAGGGCCATGCGCAGCGCGTTCCGCAGGCGAAGCACCACCGATCGCTGCACGTTCGCCGCGTTCGATGGCGCAATGCCCGTCGCCGGACACGCCAGCGCGTACGGAAGCCCTTGCACCGAGTGCAGCCGAAAGAGTTCCCACCACGCGGCGCGACCCTCTGCATGCAGTTCGCTGCGCACCGACTCGTACGCTTCGGCCATGGTGCGCACAGCCCACGCTCGCTCGAGGGCCAGCAGTGCGTCGGTGTCGTGCGTCACCGCCATGCGCTCGAGTTCCGCTGGTTCGACACCCGCACCGAGCCGCTTGCGTCGCGCTTCCGCAACAGCGCGGTTGCGCGCATGCGTGAGGAGGCCGTTTGCAAGCCATCTTCGCAACGACATCCCCGACTGCGACCAGCGCGCGAGATAGGTCGCATCGCTTGCACGTG
>CAIWCL010000366.1 GCA_903911205.1 uncultured bacterium | reverse complement strand
GTTCGTGCTGGCGAAGCGCATCGCGGTTCGCATCGACGCGATCGCGAAGTTGTTGAAGTGTTGCGGCGTGTTCGTCCCGCGCCAGTTCGATCGCGCGGCGCATCGCAACATAGGCAGCGCGTCGCTCGCTCTTTGAGCCAACGATCCGCGCGCGCAATGCGTTCTTCGTTGCGCAGAAATCGCCAAACGGGTCCTGCTCGAGCGCGCGCAGTGCAGCGGGAGTCGCGTCGGCATCAAACGGAGGCACGAACGAGGCAATCGGTGCGAACTTCGTCGCAGTTGCGACGGAGATCGGCGCAAGTGCCTCACGAACCTTGTCGCCGCACGCCGCACCGATCCATTGCTCCATGGCGAGGTCGTAGTGGCCTCCGCCCGTCCCATGAATAAAGAGATCGCACAGAACGAGCCGTGCGATCGCGGTCAGTGTCAACGCGCGCGGAGCCAACTGTCCGGAGGGCGAACATTCCGAGAGAGGAATGCGCGTTCCGCTCGCAGCATCGAGTTTCCAGAACGGGAGTTCGTGCTTCGCGAGCGGGGCGATGCGCTCATGCGCGACCGACGCGTTGTACGCATCGCGCATCGACGCAAAGTTGGCACGCATGCACTCTGCAATCGGAAGCGACGCGAGCGTGCTCGCAGCGATCGTGTGCTCGACGCGCGCTCGCGGTGCGAGGAGTCGATTCGCGGCGTAGGCCATCTGCATCGCGAGACTTTCGCGGCGATATTCACTCGCAATCGCTGATTCAATCGCAGCAAGCGCAGGCTCAATGACGGGTGGAACTTCGCAGTGTCGCTCCGGTCGCATCGTTCGCACAGGCTTGCGCAGTGCATTGATGGATGTCGACCGAGGCGAGCGCTCGAGAAACAGTCGCTCGAGTCGTTGTGCACCGAGTCGTCGCACGCCATGCGCGTCTTCAACCAATGCAGGAAACGCGACGAGCGACGCATCATTTGCATCATGATCGACGACAACATGCACAAGAACGCCGTTGATCGCGCGTGCGACCGCTTCGCCAAGTATGAACTTCTCTGCGATGCCTGCATGCCAAATGCCCGCTTGGTGACCCGTCATCACGATTGGCTTGGTCGCCGGAAGCCCGAGTGCGGCACGCATTTCTTCACGCCACACGTGCACCGCGCGACCCCACAATTCGGTTCCGTCGCGGCGCCCAAAGTGTGTGCCCGCCAAGGCCGCACACGCCTCGACGTCGGGCTTGCGCAGAACACTTGCGACGACGTTCGTCACGCGATCCCCTCCATCGCGCGTACTGGAAGCCTGCGTGCGCAGCGGCGAATCTCGCGATAGAGCGTTTCGCGATACACCGCGAGCCGACGATCGGGAACATCAAGCCCGCTGCCAAACGTGCGCGTCATGTCGACATAGATGCGGCGAACCGCGAGTTCTTCGATACGCAGGCCAGCCGCGCACGCTTGCACCCAGAATTGCATCGGGAAGTCGTAGCCGCAGACGTCAAGCGCGAGGTTCGCACAGACGCTCGCGCGATACGCCTTGTACCCGCAGAATGCATCACTGATTCCAAGCGAAAGTCGGTCGTTCAATTCGTGGGTGAGCAGCGCGTTGATGCGACGACGATCTTCGGGTGCTGGATCGCCGGGCAACGATTCATCCATGTATCGCGATCCCGACACGATGTCCGCGTTGCCGCGTCGAATCGCAGCGACAAAATCCGGAAGACTCGCGGGTTCGTGCTGCTCGTCGCAGTCCATCGAAACCACCCAGTCGTATCCGCGGAAATCAGCCCATTCGAGCATGTCCTGCATCGCGCGACCGTAGCCGCGATTCTTGCCGTGGCGAATGACTTCAACCGGATGCCGCGCGATGAGCGACGGCGTTGCGTCGGTGGAACCATCATCAATGACAAGGATTTCTCCGCCGAACGATGCAGCCTGCCGCGCGACTTCTCCAAGCACGCGATCAACCGATCGCTCTTCATTGAAGACGGGAATCGCGATCAGAATGCGCGGCGAGGAATGGATGGAATCGTGTGTCACGGTCGGAGTGTCTCGGATGCGCGCGATCCGGATGGAGAAGCGGAGCGCTCGACGCGGACGACGGTTTCGTCGCTTCTTCGTGGCAGGATTCCGAGAATGAGCACATCTTCGTGTCGAACTTCGGCGACCACGCCTTCGTTTGGGACGACGTAGAGCTGAGCGCGAAACTTGGCGTCGGCGACATCGAGATCTGCGTCGAACGCGAGTTCGACAACGACGGCGCGCATTTTTCGGCCGGAAACATCGACATCACACTCGCCAACAATTCTGAGCGATCGAGTTGCAGAGCCTTCGCCGCGCGATCGTCCGCGCGAAATCGTCACCACTTCCATGGGTGACGCGCCCTCCAGCGAATTCGTCGGAGTCAGCGTTCCTGCGAAAGGAAGTGGTTTTGAGAAGCGGCTGATCGAGTCTTCGCCGTGCGTCACAACTTCGACGAGCGTCGTGTTGTCTTCTGTGCGCGAAAGCAGCAATTCGTCGGAGACGCGCCAATCACCAGGCTTGCGCTCGACACGTTCGACGATGCGCACACGCGATTCTGGAGTAGTCGATGGCGGTGGGGCGGAGTTCGGCGCGCTGGGTGTGGTCGCGCGTTCGACCGACACTTCGATCGTCTTTCCCTTTCGTGATCCCGAAAGAACTGCGAACAGCGTGCGCGAACCGACTGGAAGCACGAGATCTTCCGCGCGGAGCGAGCGATCGGTGGGCATCACTGGACCCGCGGAAAAACTCGGTGACGCGATCACATCGTGCGTGCCGTTGATGACCGTTGATTGTGTGCAGCCACTGAGTGCAAACGCGACGGCGAGCGCACCCACGACAGCGCATGCTGATATCACGCGAGGGAATCGATCGATCGTATTCATCGAACTGGCAGACCTTTCTCGTTCCAGAGGCGACGAAGGTCCTCAAGCTCGATGCGTTCGGTCACGGTTCCATCGAGATCGGTTCGTCGAACGCGCACGCCTTTCGCATCGAACTCTTGCACGAGTTTCGCTGGTGCGCCGCCGAAGCGGGTTTCCAAGCGAAATCCGTCGGGAGTGCGCGTCCAAGTCTCACGACGTTGCGGCAGTTTTTCGTCGCGCTGATCGAACGCGTAATCGAGGAATTCAATCGTGTCGGGGCCGGGCGCAGCGGCATCGCTCTCAACGGGTTTTGCCGAGAAATCATGCAGTAACTGACCGAGTACAACCAACTCCGCTTGCGAGACGTACGCGGGCGGAACGGGCCACGATTGCGGCTCGCGCGTGCGTGATTCGCGTCCTGAAGAGATCACTTCGATGCGAGGTCGCGGCGAGCCTGCGCTCGGTGCGAGGCGCACGCCTGTTTGTGCGGACGATCGGCTTGCGCGGCGATGCCGTTCGGTCGTTCGCACACTCCAAGATTCGCTTGTGCGATCCCACGTGACGAAGTAACGACTCTGCGCATCCATCGTGTGCGTTGGATCGTCGTTCACGATCACGCGCGCGTCGAGCGTGACGAACAGACCCAAAGTCGCGTCATCACCCTTCAATTCCGCGGGGTCGCGCGAAGCATCAACTTCGCCGCGCTTTCCTTCGCGCACGCGAACGAGCGCGTATCCGAAGTCCTTCTTGTTGCCGTTCGCATCGGGTCGCCACATGCGATAGCACACCGGATCGGGCGCGATGGCCGCGCGCAGTTTCGCC
>CAIWCL010000365.1 GCA_903911205.1 uncultured bacterium | reverse complement strand
GGTTCGACCGGCTTCAAGATCGATCGCGGACGTGAGGAAGCCGTCGTGCGGCTCAAGCACAAGCATTCCCGCCGTAACAAGCGGCGCGAGCTCGGTGCGCATCTCCCGTTCCGCGGGCTCCATGCAGGTGGCAGCCCCGTGCGCATCGAGGTAGGGCCGAAGAAGGTCGACCATCGGCTCGTCGCCCGAAAGAACCTCGACCTCGAACCCATGGTCGGCGGCCTCAAGCGCGAATTTCCGCTGAGAAAGCAGGATCCACGCCAGTCGCTGTCGGTGATACGGCCGCCGCGCAAACCACTCACCGCTTTCAAGGAGCACGATGCGCGTCGCCCGCGGCTCCGAACGTGCGGTGGGCCCGATCTCGAGGCTCAATTGGTCGGGCAGTACGACGACGACGCGCTCCCGCGGTCGGGCGATCGCCTTGGCACTGACACTCGCGCGAGGCGCCCGAGGCGCACTGCCAACGCTCGAATGCAGACCGGATTGAGACGCGGATTGAGACGCGGATTGAGACCGCGCTGCCAACTCTGCGGCGAACACTTCGTTGGCAAACGGACGGGAGCGCTCAGCCATGGAGGGCGGGTTTCGCCCGCGATCGCACGATAGATGCGCCCGCGCGATTGGTCCCCGAGGAATCAAGGACGCGCTCGATTGGTTCGCGCGTCCAAATCCTCCCGTTTCGAAACTCTTCTCAGGCTCTTCCGTAGAATCCGGCCCTCTTTGGACGACATCCACCGGGATACCGCGCACCCCTCCACCGTCCGCGATCCACGGATCCTCACACTTCGAACTCCCAATGACGAAACCGACGACCTCTCAAACCTCCGCGACGACCTCCGCAGCCACGGGGGCACCCGCTGATTCCCGCCGAACAGGTTTGCAAACCGCGGCACTCGGGATGCTGCACGTCGGAACCGCCGGTTGGATCGGTTACGGCGCGCTCATGAAGGCATTGGAGTTCAACCCGAACCTTCTCCCCGGGCCAATCCTGTCGCTCCTTCAGTGGGTGATGAAGTCGACCTCGGTCGATCCAGATCTTCTGATGACGTGGTCGCTCCGCACGATCATCGGCGCGGAGATCTTCATTGCGCTCGCGATCCTCCTCTCCACGCGATACGCGCGACTTCTCGCAATTCTGACGCTTGCCCTCTTCTGCGCGATTCTCGCGTATGCGATGGCGACGACTGCCATGAAGGATGGCATCGTGGAAGCGTTGACAGGCGGTTGTGGCTGCTTCGGCGAGAAAGGCCTTCCCGCGAGTGTGATGTTCTCGATTGACGGCCTGCTTCTTTTGAATGCGCTCTTCTTGGTGCCGCGCGGGCGCAGTGGATCGCTTACGCCGATCATGGCGACATGCGCCGTCGGGCTCATCGCAGTCTTCGCGATTCGCGAACCTGAAGTCGCCGCGCCGATGCCGGACAACAACAGCACGCAGTCCGGCGCGACGACACCCGATGGAGGCACGCAGTCCGCCACCGCCAACCCAACGACAAGTGCGGCCACAGGCTCAGGCAAAATCCAAGGCCCTTGGCCAGGTGCGCCGACGAAGTACGACAAGAACTACTTCCCGCGTTGGAAGGATTGGGTCGGACAACCGTTGCGCGATCAGAAACTCGCACGCGCCATCGAAGGGCCGATGCCTGCGGACTTTGAAAAGGGCGAGTGGCTCATCGTTTTCTCACGGCAGGACTGCTCTGATTGTCAGTCGATGTACCGCGCGTATTTCGCCGAGCCGCGAAAGGAACGCGTCCTGAAGGTCAATGTTCCTGACGCGCGCGGGACGCCGCTCGGGATGCCCTGCAACGGCTGCGAGGAACGCAAGTTGTTCCATGTTCGCGCGGGCGAAACAGGAAAGAGCCCCGAGTACGTCTTCCGCACGCCCATCATCGTTCGCATGAAGGATGGCATTGTCACGGGCGTTTGCACCGACCGTGCGAACGTTGAGGAGTTCAACGCGGTCTTCCCGAGCGCGAATGCGTCCACGGCCGCCGACGGCCCCGGAGCGGCCGGAACGGCAACAACCGAAACGCCAACACCGCCCGTTGTTCCAGCCCCTCAAGAGGCCGTCTGGCCTGGGCCTCCCACCACGCTGAAGAGTTTCTACGTCGCGGAGTTCACCGACGCCGTCGGGAAGAAATTGAGCGACAACCCGTTTGCGCTCCTGATGGAGAACAAGCTCCCAGCAAACTTCCTGAAGGGTCGTTGGATTGTGGTGTTCTTCCGCGAGGATTGCGATCACTGCTTTGAGTTGCTCTCGACGCACTTCACCGGAACGTTGAAGTACCCGACGTTGACCGTCGCGATTCCCGACGCCGATCCGAACAGTCTGCTCGGGAACCCCTGTGATGCGTGCGCCAAGGTTTCGCTCGTCAAGGGCCCGAATTACGTGATCGCAACGCCGGTGGTACTGGCGATCAACGACGGCGTCGTCGAGTGCGTTGTGGAGAATGTCGATGACATGGCAGCGCTTGAGGCGTGCTTGAAGTTCAACGAGTGACGCGGGACCGACGCGATGTTGGAGTGCACGCTTTGCGCGGAGAGTCTCGCCCTATGAAGTCCCCAAACTCCTCAACATCCATGCAAAGCGCGATGACCGATGGCGAACATCCCACGGTTCCTTTCTTGCGGCGACCACGCGTCACTGCAGCGATCGTTGCGCTCTTTTTGGTCGTGACCGCGGTACTACAGTTTCGTGACATCCCGAACTCCGTTCCCGCGCCGCTCGTTGCATTGCTCGATGCACTGTTCGGATACACACCTGAACTGGCCGGCCGACTCCTCTCCTCGTCAACACTCGCAGGTGCACTGATCGTCCTCTTCTTCGGCGTTGGCTTCGGAAACCGATTTCTACCGACAGTCGCGGCGTCGCTCGGCGCGTTCGTTTCGCTCGCATGCATTTCACGCGCATTGAGCGCCGGGGGCATGGGATATCCGGCCACGAGTTTTGTCGTCTTTACGGCATGCAGCGTGCTCTCCATGCGATCCATCGCGATCAATCGAATGGGGCGTCGCGGGCTCTCGCCCGCGTGGACTGCGCTCAGCGCCATCGCTATTGCGACCATCACTGGGGCGGTCGCTGCGAGGGAAACCGATCCTTCGCGCCCTTCGGAGAGCGCGCCGAAGGTTTCGATACCGAAGGTCGTCAACGTCGACTTCGACATGCATCCCTTCGTGGGGCGTCGCGTCGAAGAGACGCCGATCGGTGCGTCGTTACCTTCGCTTGCCGCGCGAACTCGAGGAGTGACGACCTTTGTTGTCTTCTACATGCCAGATTGCAGCGCGTGCCACTCGCTGTTTGACCAGTTCTTCTCTGCACCGCGGCTCGAGCAGGTCTTGACGGTTGAGATTCCGCCAGCCAATGGGGTGCCGCAGGTGGAGAGCGGCGAAGCGCATGAACCCATCGTCTGTGTTGGATGCGAGCCTCTACTGCTACCGCCTGGTCCCAACTATCTCGTGGCAAGTCCGATGGTGATCAAGATCGAAGATGGCGTCGTAACGTGCGTGAGCGACCGATTCAAGGGCGAGTGTTTGTTGGCGCCGTAACGCGGACTTGGAGCGCGTCTTTAACTCGGCCGTGACTCATCGACGCGGTTGACTCGGATTGTTCGCGTATCAATTACAAGTTCCACGCCCTCGGTGCACGTGTATCGACGTGGAGCACGCGAGTCGTTCGATGCAGCCTTCTCAACCATCGACCTCGACATCTCGCCGCCTGCATTTCGGACAAGTTGCAAAAGAATGGCGCGTCGAAATGAAGGTGGAACCCCATCAAAATCCTGGCGGCTGCAACTCAAAGCGCCTTCGTTGAGCAGTCTTGCAAGGTACTGATCCCGCCACGCGAGAACCTCCGCGGTTTCGTCCGCGAGATTGCCCAAACCCCGAGCGACACGCTCAACCAGCGACGCGAGTGAAGGGTCCCCGCGCATGGCACCGCGAGCGTGCTCTGCGTTACTCGGATCCTCGATCCACTCGACATCGCAATCGACGAGAAAATCGCGCAAATCCGCACGACTGATTCCAAGCAGCGGTCTTGCGATCGCGATCTCTTCCCATTCGTTCATTACACGGCGCGGCCGAAGCCGTGCAAGGCTCTCGAGACCATCGCCACGCTCAAGCGCGAGGAGCAGCGACTCTGCACGATCCTCTGCCTGATGTGCAACGGCGAGAGTTTGCACACCCAAACGTCGCGCGACAGAGCGTGCAAGGTGATATCGCGCCTCTCGCGCCGCAGCGAGGAGATTGGCGCCAGTTTGAACCGTGACCCGTTCGCTCAAACAGTGCACAACTCCAAGCGCTCTCGCGGTCGATTCCACCAATCGAACCTCCGTCGCAGATTCACTCCGCAAACCATGATCAACCGTGAGCACCGCGTATTGCGCACATGGGCTCCGCTCGCCTTGGCTGTTGGCACGATCTGCAAGTGCGGTCATCGCGAGAAGAAGCGCCATGGAATCGCTCCCCCCGCTGACAAGGAGAAGTACGCGCTCTGACGGTGTGATGCCGGCGCGAACAAGTCCTTCCGCGACGCGCGACATCACTGGATGGCGCGACGCGCGACGCAACGTTTCGGCAGGTTCCGACCGGAGGAGCGATGAAGCGATAGTTTCCATCCGACGCTTTCGAGCCAGCATTCGACGCGGAACTAACGAGGACCGTCCCGTTTCATGAGCGGGCGAGGCGGAACTTCACTCGAATCGTCCGATCGGCGAGTGGCACCGAGCGTGCCGAGCGGTTCGAGGTCAATGCGGGCAACCAAGCGTCCAGGTGCCGGCGACTCGTAGGTGAAGCGCAAGCGGCCAAGTTGTTCGATCGTTGCCGCGAGTGCCTCGATACCGCGGCCCACGCGGTCATTCGCGTCTTCACCGGCGAGTGGTCGCCAACGTCGCAAAACGCTCGCGGCGCGTGGCCCATCACAGAAACCGATGCCACCTGCCGGCGTCTTTCCTTCTTCCGCGCAGCTCGAAGCTTCGAGCCGTGACGCAACATCACCGAGCCACTCGGTATCACTCGCGTACACCTGCCAACCACCGCATGGTGTACGCACGGTGCTCCAACAGAGGACGCAATCGCCAAGTCGAAATGGCCGACCGATGTACTTCTCGAGGAACGGACCGAGGGCACTTCCAGAGTGATCCTGTCCCAATTCCTGTTCTGAAGACGCCTGTTCTGAAGACGCCTGTCCTGATGAATCCTGTCCTGACGAATCGTGTCCTGAGGAATCCTGTCGAGAAGGGTGGATTCGCGTGGCGGTCGTGCGTTCGCGTGCTTCGTCCGAGACCTCCTGGCCGTTGCGACGCGCGGTCGCGCCGTGCTCTGTCGCGCGAGCGATTCCGCAAAGAATGCCGCGCATTTGCAGTCGCTGATCGCGTTCGGCCTGTTCCGCGTCCTCGACACGCCAGGCAATGGCCATCGCGGGTGCGATGACGCGCGATGAAGCGCCAACAACGAGCAGTCGTTCGCCGGCAAGATTGGCACGCATGGCTGGAGAGGGACGCAACTCAGGAACGAGCGCAAGCCAAAAAGCATCGCTCGCATCAGGCAAACCGTCGGCTGGATTCGCGACAGCGAAAACCGCGCGCTCTTCAAAGGCCCGCATCAGCACTGCGTCGAGCGCATTCTTCACACCCGACTCGCCGATCGGAGCGTCGTCGTAGCGACCTTCGACTTCCGCACGCAAGCCCGATTGACCCGGTGCGGGATTCGGCCGAATCCCAATGGCGGTCGCGCCGCCGATCGGAGCATCGTGACGGATGAAGACTCGAAGCGGCGCATCCGATACGAGAAGATGTTGTGCGAGCGGTTCGCCAAGTAGACTCGACTCCGAATCCTCAACGGCGATGCGCTTGGCGGCTTGATCGAGCACAAGATCTGCACTGGGGGTGGGTGCCACGAGAAGCCAGCCGCCAACGCGCCTCGCGTGTAGCCCCTCGGTGGGAGCTTCAAAACTCCCAGGCGCACGGAGTCGCGCGCCGATCATGCGCAAGACACGCTCGCAGCGGTCATCGTCCGCCTCGATTCCGAAGATCCATGAGGAAATCCGAGAGTTGGCAGTTGGTCGCTCCGCGCCGTCCAACCCCTTGGCGGTTTCGAGTTCGACCAGTGCGAACGCGATTCGACCTGCGAAAACCTCACGGGCGACCGTGTCGGTTCCGGCATTGCAGCGGCGCGCCAGTGCATCGAACGTCAGGAGCGCATCGCGTCCGGCGATGGCCTCTACGATCGGCCGAATGCTGGTGGCATTCTCATTGCCAAGGAGTTCGGCGAGACCGCGCGCGTCAAATGCAAATGAAGAGCTCTTCGGCGCGAGCGCGAACCCCGCATTGTCGGCGAACGCGCTTCGCGCAAGCGCGATGAAAACGATCGCGCAGAGCAACACACGGAAACAACCGCACGAAGCACGACGCAGTACCCTGCGAAGAACCGTCACCGTCGTCTTTGAAAGATCGCACGGTAAATTCCGCGAGGAAATCGTCCGTACATGCGCTGGCGAATACGCCGTTTGCATGGGCAAGAAAGATGCGGACAGCAGAGCGCGCACGGTGGCTTTCAACTCTTCTGAAAGGGTGCGGTTGCTTCTGAGGATTGCTTCGGCGAGCCCTCATCCTCGAGGATCGGCGTGGCACGGTCTTCGGTCGGTGCATTGGCCGGCGCAGAGAACGGCCCAACGATCGCGCGGAGCGCTTGAATGCCATCGCTCATCGCGGATCCTTGCTGTCGCAGCCCCGCCTCTACTGCCGTCGCAACGGGCGTGGGCTGCGCGCCGCCGGCTGCATCGGGAAGCACATCGCGGACGAGGGGAAATGATGCGAACACCACGACCACCAGCATCGCCGCGACTCCAACCGGAAGCACGCGTCGCGGAAACTCCGCCATGATGCGGTTCGCCAACAGTTCCGCGCGCTCGTAATCACGATCGGGGTTCTGGGTTCGCCGCGACTCGCGGCGGAGCGCCAAGAGCATTCGCACCAGCAGACGCTGCGCACGAACAGATGGTCCGTGTCGACCATCATCCTCAGAGAGGTCGGTCCAATCGCTCATCGGAAGACCTCTTGAGGATTGGGCGTGCCGCTCAATTCGATCGCTTCAAGCATGCGCCGACGCGCCCGGAAGAGATGGCTCTTCACGGTGCCTTCGGGCATGGAGAGTTCGGTCGCGATTCGCTCGACTGGCCAGCCTTGCTGGTGGAAGAGCAGGACAATCTCCCTCTGCGGCGAGACAAGCGCGTCGAGCGCGACACCGATCATCTTTCCCATCTTCTCAGAGCGTTCAAATTCTTCGAGCACGTGCTCGGGACGTCGATGATCATCGGCGCGATACTCAACCGTCTCGCTGTCCGCGGATGGCCTCATCTTCTGATGATGATTGACCAGAAGCCGCTTGCCGATGGTGAAAAGCCAGGTCGAAAATCGAAATCGCTCGTCGAATCGGTCGAGCGACTTCATGACTCGGACGAAGGCTTCCTGCGCGATGTCTTCCGCGAGTTCAGACTTTCCGCACAGGCGGAATATGAAGGACTCCAACGGCCGTTGATAGGCACGAATCAACTCAGCGATCGCCTCGCGATCGCCGCGGCGCGCGCGCTGGATGGTGAGTCGTTCGGTCTTCGCGTCAAGCATGGGAAGCCTCTCGAGATCTACGGGAAGCCGGGGCCCCGAGTGTACGGGCGGCGTTCCGCTGCGTTCCGATCTTCCGCAGGTATTTGCGGATTGTGACCTCTCGGTACGACGACCAAACGTCCGGGTTCGTTGCGGATTGCCGGACCTCCGCGGCAACATCAAAATGGCGCAGAGCCCTCGGTGGCGGCGAGGGCTCTGCGCGATTCGAGCGTTGGTCTTGGCTTCCGAACCTACGCCGCGCGTGAGCGCGGCGACTTCGTGGGGCGCGAGGCCGCCTGCGACGCCTCGAGTCGTTGCAGTTCTGCAAGCATCTCGAACGGCGTATTGGCTTCAAAGTCGGCGCCGATCTCCTCACCGAGCCCGGGAGCCCGCTCGAAGACCCCCGCGCCAACACCGAGCCGGATCCCCGGCACAGGGTCTTGGGTTCGCACGGCCGTTATGAGGCGACGAAGGCGAGGCGCGTCTGGTCCGGAGGCCGCGAAACTCACGAAGTATGAGGGACGGCGAGCAGCGATTTGCGAGAACAAATCATCCGACTCAACCCCGCCACCGAGATAGAGGACATCGAATCCATCGGCCTCCGCGAGGCCCGAGAAGATCTCGCCCGAGAGTTCTTCGGTGGAACGCGGCCCGGTGGAAACGACCAAGAGTTTGCAGCGCGCGGGTCGCTTCGCCAGTCCGCACTCAATGCGTTGCACGAGTTGCGCGAGGAGCACCGTTGCAGAATGCTCCTCCGCGCTTCCGATCTGATCACGACGGGCGAGCGCATCCAAGGTCGCGCACGCGGGCCATGCGAGGTCGCGCAGCGCGCCCGCCGCGTCTCCGCCGCCCGGGGAGAGGCTGTCGAGGTACTCGCGGATGAGATCGCGACAGCCGACGCGATCACCTTGAATGAGAAGCCGCACAAACCGCTCAAGTTCGCGGGATGTGCTCGATGATCCGAAACCGTTGCCGTAGAAGTCCGTGGCCTGAGGCATGGCCGAGCTCCAACGTTGGGAACGACGTAGGCGGTCCCCGCCACGATTCGTTCAGATGCCGTTGAGCCGGATCCTCCGGCCGAAATGGGTGCGGTTCGATCCATCGAACCGAGAGCGACAATCATGTGACGCCGCGCTCTGTTTCACTCTTGAGGCGATCAGGGAAGAGAATCTCGCGATAGAACCGACGCGTCCGCAAAAGTGGCCGCATGAGCCGCGAACCGAGCCTCGCTGCGGCGCCAAGGTGCTGTTGACCTCGCGGTCTACGCTTCACCCAAAGCTCAATCACGCGCGACACGGCCGCGAGTCAGCACGCAGGTTCCGAAGGTCAGTTCCTTCTGATCAACCTCCGCGAATCCGGCGTCAAGAACCGCCGTGCGCAGACGATCACGATCGAGGAAAGTTTCAACCGAACGTGGCAGATATCGGTAGGCACCGGAACGATCGCGTGCAAGAAGCGATGCGGTCCAGGGCATGATCTGGTGCGTGTACAGGCGATTCATCGCGCGAATCAGGCCGTTCCGCGGTTCATCAAACTCAAGAACCACAAGTCGACCTCCAGGGCGAAGAATGCGACGGAACTCGCTCAACGCCTTGGTGGGTTCGCTCACGTTGCGAAGCCCGAAGGCGATCGTGACAACGTCCGCGCACGCATTGGGAAGGTCGAGCGCCATCGCATCACCCTCGCGATAAACCGGCGAGACTCGAGCCCCGCGGCGCGGAGCAGGCTCCTTCGCGAGGTTCGAGGAACTCTTCACACGCGCGATATCCAGCATCGGCGCCGTGAAATCGATGCCAATCACCGACGCCGCACCCGATGTCGCGAAGAGTTCGGTCAGGTCGCCAGTTCCGCATGCAACATCGACGACAGCCTCACCAGTTTGAACCTCTGCCAGTCGAACCGCTGCTCGACGCCAACGTTGATCGAGACCAAACGAGTGCACTCGATTGTTGAGGTCATAGGCTCCGGCGATGGAGGCGAACATGTCGCGGACCTTCGCCGCCTTGTCGCTCCGAGCGTGCGGATCCTGAGCGAGTTCCTGAGGTTGCCAGACCGCTTTGGGCATAAGGCGGCGAGTATAGGCCGTGGCGCGCACTCCATGCGCGCTCACTTCGGCTCGGCTACATTCCACCCGGATGATTGTCGACCTCGAAACTCGTCTTTGGACGCGTGTGGACGACCTCGGTGACGAGGTTGCGAGCGCGATTCGCCGAAACGCGGCCGGACGTTGGCTGCAGCCAGATGCGTCGCCTGAGGTCCACCAAAACGCCATTCGCGGCATCGATGCGGCGGTGGTTCTCGGCTACCGCAATAACACGGTTCGCGGAGCGATCGCGGAATCGCAGTTACTTGAAGCGGTTGCTCGAAGTGAGGGCCGCCTCTTCTACGCGCGGGCGATCGATCCAACGTCAAACGATGCAGTCGCTTCAGTTGAGTCAGCTCGATCCGTTGGTGCGAGTGCGATCTGGCTCGATCCGGCGCTCCAAGCGTTTCATCCGGCCGACACGCGCGCCATGAAGGTCTTTGACCGCGCGGAGGCGAATCAACTTCCCGTCTTTCTCGGTTGGTCTGGCCCTACGCCGCCATCCGCGCGACTTGAGTACGCGCGGCCGTACCTCCTCGACGAAGTCGCGCGCGCGTTCCCGCGGTTGGCGATCGTCATCGGAGGATTCGGTGCCCCGTTCCTGCACGAAACACTCGCGCTTCTTGCGAAACACGATCGCGTCTTCACCCACACGGCCGGCGTTGTGGCGCGCCCTTGGGAACTCCTCCAGGCGCTTGAACTCTGCCGAGATCATGGCGTCGATCGGAAGGTGCTCTTCGCGTCGGGCTTTCCTTTTGATGCGCCAGTCCGCGCCATTGAAGCGATCTACGGCGTAAACACCATGGTGCACGGCACGGGTCTTCCGCGCGTGGCACGCACGGTCCTTCGAGAGATTATCGAGCGCGACAGTATCAGTTTGCTTGGTCTTGGGCGGTTACCCACGCCTCGTGAACGCGATACAAGCCGAGCACTCGCGAGCGAGTCGCCACTTCGACTGACGGGAGAAACGGGATGAATGAGATTCAATGTGCGGACCGCCTCCAGTTCTCAAGCAGAGAGCGACCCCTGCACCGATGGAAGCGACGCGCGTGGGCCGCTCTGTGCGCAACGACGGTGTTCGGCTTGTCGGGCTGCTCAGCGTTCGATGGCGCTTTCGACCGCAACGTCGGAGACGTCGAACTTGTCGCGCTCGGCTCGCGACCGCTCATTCTTGGACGTGAAATGGTTTCAGCGTCGTACGTTCGCAAGGAGAGCGAGGATAGCTTCTGGTTTGCGGATGTTCCGCTTGAAGCACTGCTTGCCCACGAACAGGGCACGCCACTGAAGAACGCGATGTTCGTCCACGCGCAACTGCTGTGGTATCCGAAACCCGGCATGACGCCGCTCGATTCGACCGCGACCAATCTGACGTTGCGGGTGGTGATCGTGTCAGAGGGAGAGCTCGGGATCTACGGCGGTGCAGGATTCGCGCGACCAAAGGGCGATCCGGCCACAGGGCCCATGACGCTTGACGTGGAAGGTGGAACCCTGACGCTCCTCGAGAAGACGGAGGGCTTCCACGATCTTCTCAGTCCCGTTGGATTCGAGAGCACGCTGACCGCGCCACTCGCCCCGGAAGTTGCCAATCGATGGCGGCGAACGGTCTCCCAATTTGCGACCAACGCGCTCGGTCGGTCGATCTGGGTTCGCAGTGCGTTTGGCGACGCGATGGATGCGCCTCTCGCCACCGTTGTTCGCGATCTCTTTCGAAACGACGCTCAACGGGGCGATGCGCTCGCCGGAGTTGAGAGCGCGATTGCGAACTTCTGAACGATCGATTCTGACAGCGTTCGACTTCCAAGCGCCGACTCAAGCGGCACGGTGATCACTGTCACACCTTCATGTCGGTCAAGTCGAAGCCCAACGGCGATGAGTTCGAGGCCGCCACCTTCTGAATGCGGCGACTTCAAGCCCAAAGAAGGTTGAGAAGCTGGTTCAAGTCCGGACGGCGATCGATCGATACGCCGGCCGCCCCAACGACGCCCGCCGTAGTCCAGATCTCCGACGAGTGGAAAGCCGAGATGCGCAAGCATCACTCGGATCTGATGGAATCGCCCGGTTTCGAGGCGAAGAAGGACGTGTGCCGTACGCGGGTCATCCCCCGGCTGCGCCACCGCCAGAATTTCAAGTGATGCCGGATCACCGCCAGAACGAACGCAGCGTGCGAATCGACCTTCGCGACGCACGTAGGCCTTGTGCCTACCAATCAGGGCGCTCGCCTCGCCCGAGCTCGTCTGATGATCGACTCGGGCAATGTAGTACTTGGTCCACGTTTTCTCGCGGATCTCTCGCGCGTGATCCGCAGCGCGAGAACTGTCTGCAGCAATCATCAAGATGCCGGACGTCGGGCGATCGAGGCGATGCGGAAGTCGCGCCTCCGGCCATCCAAACTGGGATTTCGCTCGCTCGAGCGCAGAGTCGAACAGCGCGGCGCGGTTACCTGTTGGAGATGATTTCGACGAAACCCCAAACGAAACTCCCGACGAATCCCCCGACGATTCTCGCGTGGGCCGTTCGCTTGAGAGCCCTGCGGGCTTATAGATCGCAACCTCACGGTCGCCCCGCCAAAGGACGGGGAGCATTCCGATGCTCGCTGCAGACGAGCCGCGATCATCGGAGTCAGGGCGCGGGTCTGGTGCAGGGCGGCACATCGAAAAACTCATCGATGAAGACACGATGGAGACACGATGGAGACACGATGGAGACGTCGAGGGATACGTCGAGAGATACATCAAGCGCTGATGAATCCCTCGCGCACGGCATAGAGCGCAAGTTCCACACGGTCGTGGATATCAAGTTTCTCCATCACGCTCGTCACGTGTTTATCAACGGTCTTGACCGAGATTCCAAGCATCTCTGCGATCTGCTTCTTCGCAAAACCTCGGCCGACGTATCGGAGCACTTCGATTTCGCGATCACTGAGTGCCTCACCGCGCGTTCCAGTGACTTTGCGCTTTCGCATTTCCGCGGCGTTGCCTCGCACACGTTCTGCTGCGCGAGGTGAGAAGTACTGTTCACCGCGCGCAACCGTACGCACGCCCGTCGGAATTCCACTCGGATCATCACTCTTGACGACGTAGCCGAGGGCCCCCGCCTTCAAGGCCTGACCAATCGCTCGATCCGAATCCGTTGCCGTAAGGAACATGATTGCCGTATTCGGACGCAATTGGAGGATGTGCGATGCCGCGTGGAAGGCATCCACCCCAGGCATGTCGACGTCGAGAAGCACGACATTCGGTGAAAGCTTGTGCGCGAGCTCTACGGCGTCTGCCCCATTCGACGCTTCTGCAATGACTTTGATGTCACTGGTGTCTTCGAGCACAGAGACGAGTGCCGCGCGAATCAGCGCGTGATCATCGACAACGAGGACAGTGATGGTTTTGGGTGCGGTCATGTGCGGGAATTCAGCATAACGGAAGCCATTTCCTTGTGCGAACTGCGTCACGGGAATACTCCTTGAAACCGCCCATCGGACGAAAAACCGACGATGGGTTCGGTGCCGTTGATCGGGTGTCGTGACAAGCCGCCAAGAGTCGGCATCGCTCTTTGGGGAGCCTGCCTGATGGAAGGATTTCCTTTCGTCCGTATCTTCATCGTGCCGACTGCAGGACGGGCGGTTCCTGCAGCTGACGATTCGTGTTCAGGGCTTTGGCCCTCTAGACCTGAGGACACCAACATGGTGGTAACGCAGCAACGCTCGACGCTCGTGCTTGATCTCTTCGATCACTACTACGAGCGCGTGTACGCCTTCCTGCGGAAGTCGACAACTCCAGATATCTCTGAAGATCTGGCTCAGGAAGTTTTCCTCCGACTCATGCAGCATCCTGAACTTGAGCGGCTTGAGATCTCGATCAGTTACCTGCTCAAGATTGCGCACAACCTGCTACGACGGCGCTTCTCCCGCGCGGCGCGACTTCGGGAACTCCTCGAGGAGCGCGTGCGACGTGACGGGGATCCTGAGATCGGACCTGTGAAGCGACACAAGGACGACGAAACGGTGAGCGATGGGATTCTTGAGACAGCGCTTGGTCTTCTCACCCGGGATGAACAGGACGCGATCCGCCTCATCGTCTGCGAAGGGAAGAGTTACCAACACGCCGCGGAAGCGCTTGGGGTTTCGGTCACCACGATTAATAACTGGAAGCACCGCGGCATCGTGAAGTTGCGCAAGTACATCGAAGATGCAGGCGAAGGCACCACCATGCCGGTCGAGGAAGTGGAACCGACGAGTTCGCGTCGTCTTCCGCGGCGCGGCATGCGCATCGAGACCTCAAGCGACTTCGCGAGGGACACGATGCCCTCTCCAGCCGGCGAAACGAGTCGGATTCGCGCAGCAGACCGTTGGCGTGCCCGCGCAGATGATGTCGCCTAATGATCGATATTGGTCGAGACATCGCGCAGTGGCAAACTCGTGCATTGCGCGCGTCATCTTGAGAACTCGATCAAACACGATTCGAGGGCCCGCACGTCGCGGGCCTTCTTTCTTTCCCCCTCGTTACTGCCTTCGGGAGTGCTTCCGCGTGCGTACACACGTTGCAATGCGGGATTCTCACAACATCCGCAAGAGGCTCAAAGCACCCGCAACAGGCTCAATGCACCTGCACCTGCAAGGAATGTCCCGATGAGAATCCACACGACTGCGTGCCGAAAGGTTCGACGGCGTTGGGATGAAGGGCGCCGCAACGTGTCGCCGTCGATCCACGTGAAGCACTTTGGACAGACGTCGGCCGCGTCGTAAATCTCCGCGCCGCACTCTGGGCAAAATGCGGTTTCAGACTCGAATCGAGCGCGATCATGAGCGTCATGCTCGTCGTCGTCACCGAATGCGGCATCACCACGAGACAAATCCGAATCGCGATCATCGTCGGGACTCCATTCGTCTTCCTCAGATGTGCGACGTCGTGCCACGTGGAAGCTCAAGCTCCTTGCCGGTCCTGACGCACCTTTTCGACGCGCGCCTACCCGCCGTACGATACCCACCATGCCTCCGCTTCAAAGTACTCGCACCGAGATTGGTACGCCTTGCCCCCACTTTGACCTCGCCGATCCGCGCGGTTTCCGCATGAGCGATCGAGATGCGATTGGAAGGCCGATTCTTGTGCTCTTCATCTGTAACCACTGCCCTTTTGTGAAGCACATTCGGCATGCATTGGCAGCGATCGGCCGTGCATACATCCCGCAGGGAGTCGCGATCGCTGCAATCAGTTCAAACGATCCAGTGATGTACCCAGACGACGCCCCAGACCGGATGGCGTCCGAAGCATGCGATGCGGGCTATCTCTTCCCGTACCTCTTTGATGAAACACAAGAGGTCGCTCAGCGGTTCGATGCGCAGTGCACGCCGGACATCTATCTCTTCGATCGCGACCATCGCCTGGTGTACCGAGGACAACTCGATGACAGTCGACCGAAATCGGACATTCCTGTCACCGGGCGCGACCTGCGTCGTGCACTCGATCAGCTCCTTGCAGGAGGTCCGCCGCTTGATCATCAAACGCCATCCGTCGGCTGCAGCATCAAATGGAAGTCATGACGAGGGGTCACGCATGCACGACCGGTCCCTGCACGACTTACCCCTGCACGACTTACCCCCGTGCGACGTATCCCCGTGCGACGTATCCCCGTGCGACGTGTCCCCGTGCGACGTGTCCCTTTGCGACCCGGCCCTGCGCAACCCGTAAATGACCCGTAGAGGACCCGTAGAGGACCCGTAGAGGACCCGTGAATGCAAAACCCCTCGGCAATTCGGCCGAGGGGTTCGCGATTCGGAGGCGAGGCGGACGGGAATCGAACCCGCAACCACCGGCGTGACAAGCCGGTACTCTAACCAATTGAGCTACCGCCCCAACACCTTCGCGGTCACCCGCGAGGGATGGAGAGAGTAGCAGATCTCTTGATGCCGTCAAGGCCATAGCGGCCTCGGAAAGGAACGAGCGCCTGCTTTGCGCCGGCGGTGACGGCTCTGAGGCCAGCCGGAGCGCTGAGGCGAGCGTCGACGCTTGATCCGCCTTGCCTTCGTCGGCCGCAGGTCGGGCTAGGTCACGCCATCCCGGGCCTGGCAATCACACGTCAGACCAACGGGGCCCGATGGCGGCCGATACCTCGAGCGGCACCTTCAGACACATGGCACCCCGCATGGTTGCCGAGAGGAGGTCGGAGACCGCCTGTGCGTTGGCAATGGGCGCCTCTACGAGCAATTCGTCATGGATCTGGAGGAGCAATCGCGACTGCGGAAAGCGCACCCCCAGCGCCGCATCGAGCTCGACCATGGCCAGTTTGATGAGGTCGGCCGCGGAGCCCTGAACGACTGTATTGACGGCGATCCGTTCGCCGAAGGCACGCTCCGCCGGGTTTCGCGACGTAATCTGCGGGATTGGCCGCCAGCGGCCGGCAATCGTGGTCGCATGTCCCGTCCGTTTGGCGTCCTCCACACACCGGTCGAGGAACGCGTCAATTCCTCGGAATCGGGCGCGATAGCTCTCGATGATCTCCTTCGCCCGCGCGACCGTCCAACCGGGTCCGAGACGCCGGGCGAGACCCGATGCCGTGATGCCGTAGACGATTCCAAAGTTCACCATCTTCGCGGCCGACCGCTGCGCGTCATCGACCTGATCGAGCGGAACACCAAAGACCTGCGCGGCGACCGCGCGGTGAATGTCCTCCCCCCGCGCGAATGCCTCGCAAAGACCGGGATCTTCAGAAAAGTGCGCGAGAAACCGAAGCTCGATCTGCGAGTAGTCGGCGCTTACGAATGTCATGCCTTCGCTCGCCACGAACGCGCGACGGATTGCCGCTCCAACCTCACTGCGAATCGGAATGTTCTGCAGGTTCGGTTCGCTCGACGAAAGTCGGCCGGTGGCAGTTCCTGTTTGATGGAACGAACAGTGAATGCGCCCCGTTTCGGGCAGTACCGCCGCATCAAGCGCCTTGAGATACGTGCCGACGAGCTTCGCGAACTGGCGATACTCAAGAATCTGCTCGGGGAGTTGTGATTGGCACGCGGGGTCTTCTGCAAGTTTTTCAAGCACTTCGCTGTCGGTACTCGCGCCTGTCGTCGTTCGCTTCACGATCCGAAGCCCGAGGCCCGGCGGTGTTGCGTCCGGTGCGTTGAAGAGGATCTGCGAGAGTTGTTTCGGGCTGTCGGGATTGAACTCCCAAGGCGCCCCCGCGGCGATCTCGTCGCGGAGTTTCGACAATCGAACTTCGAGTGACCTTCGCTGTGTCGCAAGCTCGTCGCGATCAATACGGATCCCCGCCCGTTCCATGCGAGCAAGAACCGGAATGAGCGGAACCTCAATGTCGTCGTAAACCTTCCGCTGACCGCGAGTCTCAAGCCCCTCTTCAAGACGGAGAGAAAGCGCCAGCGCGATCTCCGCATCTTCCGCGGCGTATGGTGCAGCAGTTTCAAGAGGTGCCTCATCGAAACGGCGCTGCGCCGGGCCACGAGGGCCAAGCACCGACTCAATCGGAATTGGCCGCACCCCGAGTACGTGTTCACTGGTGGCATCAAGTCCGTGCGACGGACGCGTTGGGTCGGCGAGATAACTCGCGATCATCGAATCGCCGACGATTCCGTGAAGAGCAACACCGTGATTTGCGAGCACAGCGTGGTCGTACTTCAGGTTGTGACCAACCTTCGCCAGTTTCGCGTCAGCCAGGATCGGGCCGAGTTCGGTAAGCACTTGTGCTGTGTCGAGGTGTGACGACGGCTCCGGCGATCGAACTGGCACATACCACGCTTCGCCCTCGACGATTGCGAAACTCAACCCAACAAGCCGAGCGATTGGCAATATGAGTGAGTCCGTTTCCGTATCGAATGCGAATCGACCGGATGCTCGGAGTTGCGTCGCGAGCGAGGTGAGTTCCGCCTGGGTACGCACCACATGAACCGTCATTGCTCGCGCAGAAACCGGCGGGCCGACACTCGCCGCGACCGCGTCGAACAGCGTTCCGAACATCGCGGCTTCATGAGATGCCGGTCGGGCTGCATTCAACGGCGCGCCCCCATCGATGCCATCCTTCGAGTGTGAAGTACTCGTGGAACCGAATCCAGGCGCAAACAGCCCCGCGTCCGAGTGATCAGCGGCGGCTGCGTTCTTGCGGCCCCTCTTGCCCGCCTCGCCGCGTGCAGTCCCTTCGGGTTCGCTGTCGGTCGAACTTTGCGGAACGCTGTCGCCGCCAAAGATCTCCTTCGCTTCACTCTGCAGCCGGTGAAATCCGAGGACGCGCAAGAGTTCGAGTAACCGCGAAAGATCGCAGCGTTTGCGATCAAACTGTGCGGAGGCGTCCTCGAAAGGGATCTCACAATCGTCCTTGAGCGTCACGAGTCGACGTGAGAGCGCGACGAGGTCACGACTCGCCGCCAACGCTTCGCCACGCTTTCCCTTGATCTTCGAGAGATTGTCGTAAATCCCCTCAATCGAGCCGTACTCAGCGAGCAGTGCCGCCGCGGTCTTCGGACCTACCCCAGGAACACCCGGGACGTTGTCTGCCGTGTCGCCCATCAACGCGAGAAGATCGATGACTTGATCCGGTCGCACACCCTTCGAATCGAAGAGTTGCTCGAGTCCAATATCGCCACCCTTCTGTGGATCGAAGAGTGTGACACGCTTGTCGACGAGTTGCGCGAGATCCTTATCGCGACTCAACATGCGGAGACGCAACTCCGGATGCGCGCGACGCACCCGGCGAACGACCGTCGCGATGACGTCGTCGGCCTCCACGCCCTCGATTGCAAGTACTGGGATTCCCATCAGACGAAGCGCTTCGAGACAGCGCTCGACTTGCGGGTGAAAGTCTTCTGGCGCGGGATCGCGATGGGCCTTGTACTCCGGGTACAACGCGGATCGAAAGGTCTCGGTGTCTCCCGCCGCATCGATGACGACAACGAGTTCCGTCGGCTTCTGCGCACGAATGTACGAGAAGAGCATGGAAAGGAAGCCGAAGACGAGGTTCGTCGGTTCGCCCGTGACGCTACTCGAGAGTCCGCCGCGGATGGCGTAATAGGCCCGAAAGAACTGCGCATGACCGTCGATGATGGCAGCGTGCGGGCCGATGGGGCCGTGGTTCGATGGAGCAGACTCCGCAACCGTGCTCACAGGGCCCCCGTCGTTCGCGCGAAGAGTTCGCGAAGCCGCGCTTCAACGGCAGGGCTGGGCGCTTTCCCTCGCCGCAACATCATGGCGCGGGCTGTTTCGAGGAATTTGTCGATGCGGAAGTGCTTCGCGCCGTCGGTCGCATCGGTCACCCATGCAAAACGGGAGACGAGCGTTGGTGGCGACTTGGAACTCGCGATCATCGCGCCCGTCCCGAGCGTGGTGCCAGTCATGAGTCGCGTGCCGATCGCGAGTTTGACGTGGTCGCCGAGAATCGAACCCCAAAATTGTCGACCGGTGCGCACAAGTCCGCCATCCGGCTCAAGGCGCACGATGACCTCACCGTAGGTATTCAACAGATTTGAGTTGTCGGTACCAGCACCGATATTGACCCACTCGCCAACGAAACTATCGCCAAGGTGTCCATCGTGTGATTTGTTTGAATAGCCCTGGAAGATCGTGCCGCCAATCTCGCCACCAGCTCGGCAATGCGGCCCGATGACCGTCGAAGCCTTGATGAGCGAGCGCTCCGCAACGCTGCTTCCATCGAGCACCGCGCAAGGTCCGACGAGTACCGCGAAGGGTCGAACCACGACGTTCGATCCAATGATGACAGGCCCCTTGCTTGCGTCGATCACCGCAAACGGACCGATGGTTGCCGAAGGATGGATCGCGACCGGATGTGCTCCGAATGACTGCCCCTCGTCGGGACGCAGTGCACGACGCGTTTCGGGGGCGAAGAGCGTGATGTCTTCCTCGAGCGTTGTCGCGATCGACGTTGTGAGATCCCATGGAGTCGACGCGAAGCGCGCCTCAACCGTGCGAGTTCCGCGCAGAGAGCGCAGCAGACTTGGGTTCTCCCAGATCTTCTGGAGAAGGTCGCGCGGGAGCCATCCTGCGACCAACATGCCGTCGGATGTCGTGTGAATCTCCCCTCGAGGTACGCGCGCGGAAGCCGCGGTCAAAAGGCGTCCGTGGACGACAAGTGCGTCCTGCGTACCCTCGGGCAACGTGACGCTTCGACCGTCATCGCGCACGACGTCCGCGATCGTTGGGTCGACACAGACCGCCGTCGCGCGTCGGCCAACGGCCGCCTCAATGCGCTCGGCGATCGTCCCAAGCCCCGCACGGAGTTCGAACGACGCCCGCAAATCCGTTAATGGCCCGAACGTGCCGCATCGGTCATCGACGAGAACGAATGGCGCGTCAGACGGGATCTCAATCGAAGTCATGCGCGGCAATGTACAGCGCGGAGGGATGCTGTCCTGCCGAAGGCATGCTTCAGAGCCCCTCGCGTGCGACACCCGGTGTCAGGCGCGTTTTCGTCTCGAAGCCCCAAATGGGCTTCGTCCGAGTGAGCACCCAAAAGACCGGCAGCGCTAGCACTGCATCGCCAAGTGCGCCAAGAAACTGGACGACAAGTTCGCTGGTTCCTGTCGCGGGCCACCATGGGACATCGCCTCCCGTGACGACGCTTCGAAGGATCGACATCACGATCCATGCCAACGCGGTGAAGGCTGAAAAAATCGCGACCGCCGCCGAGTTCGACAACGGATTTTGTCGGTAGAGCAGACCACGCAACGGAATCACCGCCGCCGCCCCAAGCGCAAACGCGAGGACGCGCGGGCCGGGAACCACGAGAGGCGTTCCGTCGCCAAGAATGACGGGTGCGAAGAGATCGGCGACGAGCCCTACGAGCATTGCGGCACGGACCACAATCTTCTTCGGCGCCGAGAGCGCAACAAAGACGACGATGGACGGGAGAATCTCTGCCCGAAGGGAGCCCACTTCAAAGAGTCCGCCGAGGCCCGCGTCGAGCGCGCTTGCGAGCAATACGGCGATGATGAAGACGCTCCAATGCATGGTGGCGCGTCAGCGACGCCCTCCATCCAACGGCGTCGATGTCCGAGCTCCAGCCGGTTCGCGCCCGCCTTCGCCAGCCCCCAAAACTCCCATCTCGAGCACCACGACGGCACTCGCCGCATCTTTGGCCTTGAGAATCGGCTCAACTTCGATACGGCGTGCGAGGGGAACCTGCTCGATCGGGGCGATCGCCACCACACGACCCACGCGAGCGCCGAGCGCCGAGCGCGGCATTCGGTCGTCGGCAACGCGCGCGACCATGCCAACGGCCAGTTCACCCGCGCTCGCGACATCGGCGGTCCAAGTGCCGCGCCCCGTCGGCTTCAGAACGGCACCCGGCGCGGAACCTATTGGCTGTGTTGGATCACTTCCCGTTGCGGGATAGATGCGACAACCGATACTCGGTAAGCGTGTCGATGGCGTGACCGACGAGATGAACGAACCAACGTCTTCCGAAACGAGCCCGGCGAAAACGTCTCCGTCGATGAAGACTGCACTCCCGGGAACGACGCCGTGCCGAGTTCCGGCATTGATGCGAACGATGCCGTCGTTCTCACCGTTCGACGTTGCGACGATAGATCCGGTGGCTGCAGCAACATCGATCAGGGCGCCTCGTCCAGCTCTGGTACTGGTCGCGCGAAGAGCAACAAGCGACTCCTCGAGGCGAGAAGCGTCCAATCGGCTCGCCTCGTACAGCGTGCGTAACCGTTCGACCTCCGCCTCAAGCGCAAGAACCTCCGTTGATGCGAACCCCGGGCGTGATGGTTCGAAGGACGAGAGCGACGGTCGAATGCGATCACGCAAGGACGAACTGAGATGCGTCACAGGGACGAGCGGGATCAACACCAGTCGTGCGACGTCGTTTGTCCACGGTCGCAAGACGCGCACAGGCAACAGCGCAACGAGAAACGCAAGACAAACAAGCGTCCAGTCAAGCCGCTTGCCAGTCAAGAACTGTTGCATCCTGCTCACATGCATGGGAGTTCTTCAAGCGCAGGGCGCTTCGCGCGCTCCTCTTCAGCACGACCGACTCGAGCGCGCATCTTCGCGGACGCGACGCGAGCGAGAGTCCGCATCAGCGCGATCAACCATCGTCGACATCACTGTCCATCGTCGACTTCCACTCCTCGAGGTTTTCAAGGTAGATCGAAGTTCCTCGCGCGACGCACGTCAGCGGGTCCTCTGCCACGCGCACCGAGAGTCCTGTGCGTTCCTCAATCACGCGACCGATGCCACGTAGCAACGCGCCACCACCCGCGAGCACGATGCCGTTGTCTACGAGATCCGCGCTGAGTTCTGCTTCGGCATTCTCGAGGGTATGCAGCACGGTCTCGACAATCTGAACAACGGGCTCGAGCAACGCTTCGCGAATCTCTTCGCTTCCGACAACCACTTTCTGCGGAAGGCCCGAGACCATGTTTTGCCCGCGGACGTCCATCGTGAGTTCTTTCTCAAGGGGCGCCGCACTACCAATCTCGATCTTGATGCGCTCTGCGGTCTGCTCGCCGATCATCAGACCGTAGTTCTTCTTCATGTGATTGATGATCGCCTCATCGAACTCGTCGCCCGCGACTCGGAGGGACTCGCACGTCACCATGCCACCGAGCGAGATGATCGCGACGTCCGTCGTGCCGCCGCCGATATCGACGATCATGTTCGCAGTGGGCTCGGCAACCGGAAGTCCCGCGCCCATCGCTGCTGCCATCGGTTCTTCGAGGAGAAAGACCTGTCGCGCTCCAGCGCGCGCAGCACTGTCGAAGACAGCTTTGCGCTCCACCGCGGTAATCCCCGACGGGACTGCGATCACCACGCGCGGCGCCACGAGACGACTTCGCCCAGTGACCTTGCGGATGAAATAGGCCAACATCGCTTCTGTGACGTCAAAGTCAGAGATGACGCCATCCTTCATCGGGCGGATCGCGCTGATGGTGCCCGGGGTCTTTCCGAGCATCTCCTTCGCCGCGGTACCCACGGCGGTGCCGTTCTTCAGAACTCGATTGGTGCCCTTTCGAACAGCAACCACCGATGGCTCATTGAGCACGATGCCTTGGCCACGCACGCACACCAAGGTGTTGCATGTGCCAAGGTCGATCCCCATATCGACACTGAACCATCCGAGCAGTTTCTGCAGAATCACGGAATCTCCCTTGCGGCCCTCCGCCGCAACGGGCAGCGTAGCACGGCTCGAGGTCGGCGGAGCCTGAACCGGTCTAGAGAACCGGTGAAAGAAGTAAGGGACCGAAAGAAGACGCCGCCCGACAAAATCGGGCGGCGTCAGAAAGCGGTCAAAGAATTCTCAGCGGACAACAGTGAACGGCATGCCGTCCATCTGGCCGGCGGTCTCGAGTTGCGAGACGTTCGACGCCCAGAGGACACCGATGCCACCGAGCAGAACAATCGCCGTGACGACGAGGAGAGCCGTGTACACGGTCATGTCTCCGCCGACTGGACGCGCCTTGGTATGAGTCTTGGCCATGGGTGATGATCCCTTCTAGCAATCAGAGAGCGAGTTGAAACCAACGCGTCCGTCACTCACCGGCGCGCGCGATTGCGCGCTGACCGACCTTGACTTCACCGCGGCTCGCAGGGTCTTCGAGTTCGATGACGCCGACCGAGCGGTTGACGTCGACTTCCGTGATGCGGAGATTGCCGATAAAGGTGCTGCCATCGCCGATAGTGAGAACCCAACCCGGCTTCACGCCTTCGCGCGAACCAGCATTGATTTCAGCAAGCGGAGCGGTTTCGCCGCGACGCACGTTGATGATGGTTGCGGAAAGGTTGCGGGTGGCCGCGACGCGCTGGACGTCGCCAACAGCACCGGCGCGAGCCTTGGTGAGTTCACCAACGCTTGCAACGTACTCGGCGATGGTGGCGACCGCGCGGTCCTTCTCGTCGCTCAGGCGCTTGACTTCTTCCTGAAGCGCGCGGCGGGCCGCGTCAGCCACATCGAGGTCAGATTTTGACTTGTCGAAGGCGATCTCGAGTTCCTTCAGGCGGGTTTCCGCGTCGAGTGACTTCGTACGGAGTTCGCTCAACTCCGCGACGAGCGCGTTGTTGAGTTCGCCCTTGGCCTTGTCGGTCTGGGCGATGATTTCGAGGCTCGAGGCGATCGACGCCGAGGCAGCCTTGGTGCCTGCGAGTTCGCTCTCTGCCTTGCGCGCAGCAGCGGCCTTGGTTTCAACCTGCTTCTGGAGGTCGGCAACAACCGCCTTCGCGGCAGCCAAATCGGCTTCCAGCTTCTGCTGCTGCGAGACCCACGAAGTGCGCTCGCTCGCGAGCATCGACTCGGCAGCGGCAGCCTTCATCTCGGCGCCCTTGTACTTCTGCTTGAAGGAGCTCTCGTTCGTCGCGTTCACAGCGACGAGCGGCACGATGGCCACGGTCAGGAGCGCGACGAGAACGACGAAGATCTTGGTCAGGACATGCACGGTCTAGGTTCCTCAGCGTGGTTCGCGGTCGAAGTGCCGTGTGCGGCCGAAAGTTTCCGAAACGAATTCGCAGGCAAATTTCTCAGGCATAGTCTCGCAATTTTGCACGCCCAACTCGCACAGACGAGCAGACGAGCATTGCGATTCTGCCAACTTTCACTCGAGAAGCGCCCAAAGACTCGCGCAACTCGCGTCTCGCAGGCCGTGGGTTGGGTCGGACGCGTCCTGACCAAATCCACATGGAATGGAGAGTGGGGTGTTGTACCGATAGGCGAGAGGGGTGTCAACGGCCTGATATCTCGGGTTGGACGTTTCGAGGCAAGTGATGTGGAGACTTCTCTCAGAGATCCACAGTCCAACCCACAGTCCATCCCGCGGTTTGCACTACGCGGGTCGGCATTACTCGCGTTCCATTACTCGTCAATCGCTTCAATCCCCCCCGCCGCCGCCACCTGCACTGTCGGGTCGGCGTCGCGAATGAGATTGGTAAGCACGGCCGCCGCTTCAGGGCTCCGAGCCTTTCCAAGGAGCGACGCCACCAACGAGCGAACGCGCGGATCGTCGTTGGAGAGGTATTCGCGCGAGACGGCCAACGCCAGGTCGCTCGATCCCCCAAGTTCCATGAGCGCGATGGCGGCCGAAAGGCGAATCTCAGGGACTCGCAGTCCTTCACCTTGGACGGTCAGCAGCCTTTGAAGCATCGGGCGAGCAACTTCGTCCTTGAGTCGACCAATCGCACCGCACGCGACCACCGTCAACTCTGCCTGCTCGGGCGGTGCGAAAAGTGCTGCGCGAATCGGCTCAATCTCCCGCTGCTCTCCGAGCTTCACCAGCGACTCGGAAGCGGCGAGACCAATCAGTCGTACTCGGATAGGGTTGATGAGGTCGAGCCCCTTGCCAATGGAGTCGTGGATCAACGGAATGGCCGAGGGGTTCCCCAACTCCCCCAACACCATGTACGCGTTTGCTCGAATCTCCGGGTCTTCGTCGAAGACCATGGCCGCAATCGGCGTTGGGTCCACGGGCTTGCCGAGACGAACCAGTGCCAGTGTTGCGGCCGCGCGTACAGAGGCGCTTTCGTCCTTCAACAACGGTTGCACCATGACCGCGACTTCGGGGCAAGGTGTTTCCGCGAGTGCCATGCACGCGACGAAGCGAACGCCTCGGTTTTCGTCAGCGAGACCTGCGGGAGCGAGTTCGGCAAGCAGCGCCGCGTTCGGCGTCGATGCCTCGATCGCATGGGCGCGTAACGCAGCCCACGAACTTCGGGCCGCCGCGCGAAGGAGCGCCTGCGCTTCCGCCGATTGCGTCGACGCAAGGTGTGCAGCTTCACGTGCACGCATTTCCGCGCTCACGCCTGCTTGGGGCGCCGAGAGTTGTACCGGCCCCGTCGCCACGGCAGGGAGCGGCTTCGCCTGCGTCGAGGCGGCTTGGGCGGAGGTGATCGATTGCTGCTTTGAACTGAACTCGGCGCGCGCCGCTTTGGGATCCATCTGCTGCATGCAACCACCCGTGAAGGCAGCGGCGGCGGCGAGCATGACCGCACAGCTCGATTGAGAACTCACGCGTGCGCTGATGGTCATTTTCGCGACTGGTGTTGTCAAAAACATCGAAGGCCTCCATGCCCGCATGCAATTCAAGTTCGTCCATCGTGCGGCACACCCCGGCGTGTCGCGCGCGGATTTCTCCGAAGAGTGCACGATAACACGCACACACCGAGGGCGCACCACGCCACCGAGTCACCCAGGCGGGCAGACAGCGGCGTGCCCTCGGAAGGCTCGATTCGGGCGAGGACCGCCCCCGCCTCTTCTGCGGGCTCCGTCTGTCGGACCCGGCCCGTGCGATCGATCCATGCGCTCACACCCGTGTTGACGGAACGGAGCACCGCGGTATCAAGCTCGATCGCCCGAAGTTGCGCCACCTGGAGATGCTGACGCCGACCGAGGTGCGAGGCGCCAAACCATCCGTCGTTCGAGATGTTGATGAGAATGTCGGCTTGGCGCTCTCCACCGTCGAAGGCGATGCGGCGCGATGCCCACGGCATGGTGATCTCGAAGCAGATCGGAACCCCGACTGCAAGCGCCTTGTCCGTCGACGCTGCCGACGTCGGTGCCTCGCCCTGAACCACGGACGGAACACGCAGAATCGTCGGTTCATCTGCGGATTCAAGGTCGAACGTCATTCCCTCCGCGCCGAGCGCCAACAGTTGCGCCTCGAGCCAATCGGAGCGCGAGATGATCGGCATCGTCTCTCCGAACGGCGTCAGATAGATCTTGTCCGTGCGCGCGAGCGGCCCCGTCGGATCGACGAGGTACGCGGAATTGAACTGTTGATCCCAGCGGAAGCGATTGCCGTCCACGCGCAATCCCTCATACGCGGCACTTCCCGCGATGATCGGTGCCCCAAGACGGCGTGAGAGGTCTGACAACCCTTCCGCGAATCGATCCCCTGGAAAGTAGGGACCTCGGACAAGGGTCTCGAGCGACTCCGGCTCGAAACCGAAGCCGGGCACCATGGTTTCGGGCCAAACGGCAACGGCGATCTGTTTTCCGGCGGCTTTCGCTCGACTCGCTTCTTCGATCGTGAGAAGCGCTGACGCGACGAAGTCATCGACCTGCGCCTCAGGGCTCCACGCGAGTTTGTTCGACATCGGCACGTTGGTTTGGACGAGCAAGACATACGAATCGGCCGGCGTATCCGCGCGATCCGCAAGTGGATCGAGATGCCCCACGCGAACCGAGCCGAAGACCCATGTCGCAGTAAGAGCAGCGACCGCAAGCGCCGGAGAAATCAAACGCCTTCGACCTTGTCCTGTCACTCCGTCGAGGATGCCGCCTGCCACGACGCCGGCAAGTGCGGTGAGGGCCCAACCACCACCGAGCGACGCGATCTGCGCAACCTCTCGCCATTCGACGAGCGGGTGAGCTACGAAAAACCACGCATATCCAGTGCAAATCACGTCGCCGCGCAGAAACTCAATCGCGACGAGCGCCGCGGGGATGACGAGGATCCACGGAAGCGTGCGCGAAATCTCACCTGACGAGCTGAGCTCGCCAGATTCGCGACCGCGTCCCGCCATCCTTCGCAGCACCCACGCGAGGACCACGGTCCACGCAGTGAGATAGAGCACAAGCACGGGCATGCCCAGTTCCGTCACTGTCTGCATCCACCATTCGTGCGCGAGGAACGCCAAGAAGAATGGTGGCGCGACAACAATGGCGAGTTCTCGAATCCCGCGCGTCCGCGTGACCGCTGCAGCAAGAAGCGCTGGCCAAACAAACGCGAGTGGCCAACCCACGACGAGAGAACCGCTCAGAGGGAAGGAGAGCGCGAACGCCAACGCAGAGAGTGCGGCGAGCGCCAACGCCTTGCGACAGCCAATCCATCGCGTACTCCTACGCGCGGTTCCTTCGGTGCCCGACGAGGGAGATTGCATCGCAGGATTCGGATCACCCGACGGAACTTCGGAAGACGGAGCTCCGCGCACGGCGTCAACGTCCTGCATAGTCAATCACGCGCGCGATCTCGGAGCGCAGATCTTTGCGATGCACGATCCGGTCGAGGAATCCTGATTCAAGCAGGAACTCCGACGTTTGGAAGCCCTCGGGAAGATCTTGGCGAATCGTCTGCTTGATGACGCGCGGTCCAGCAAAGCCGATCAATGCCTTCGGCTCTGCGAAAATCACGTCTCCCAGCATCGCGAAACTTGCGGTCACTCCGCCCGTCGTCGGATCTGCAAGCACAGAGATGTAAAGCCCCTTCGCCTCGTCGAGCCGCGCGAGTGCCGCACTTGTTTTCGCCATTTGCATAAGCGAGAAACCGGACTCGTGCATGCGTGCGCCGCCGGAGCAGGCAACCGTCACAACCGGAACATTGTGGTCGATGCCGGCTTCAATCGCGCGCGTGATTTTCTCTCCAACGACGGAACCCATCGATCCGCCAAGGAAGGTGAAATCCATCACGGCGACGACAACGCGACGCCCTTTCACGAAGCCGAAACCAGAGAGAAGCGCATCGCGTTCACCAGTCTTCTTACGCGTATCAGCGATGCGCGCGGGATACGGCTTTGTGTCGACGAAGTGCAACGGATCGATTGCGACGAGATGTGTGTCAATCTCTTCGAACGTACCCGGGTCGAGCAGTTGCTCCACACGCTGCCGCGCGGAGACACGCATGTGGTGCTGGCATTTAGGGCATACCCAGAGGTTCGACTCGACGGCCTTCTTGAAGAGTGTCTCCTCGCAAGAGGGACACTTCATCCAAAGGCCTTCGGGAACGCCCTTTTTCGGGGTTTGCGCGAGGTCGGTCTGCGTCCAAGTCGTCTCAGCCACGGGGCGGAGTGTAGCGGAAACAATGCGCGTCTAGCGCGGCGCGCGAAACTTCATCCCCGCGAAACTTCATCCTCGCGAAAGTTGGCCGTGCTGTTCGACGACGGCGACTCATTCGCGCAGCGCAGCGATCGCAGCGGAATAGTCGGACTTCCCGAAAATCGCACTCGCGGCAACAAGGAGATTCGCGCCGTGCGATCGACACCGCGGTGCGCTGTCCGGTCCGACGCCACCATCCATCTCAACCCAAAGATGTGGGCCAGCCGCGTCGCGGATCGCGCGCGTCTTCGGCAACACCGCATCGATGAACTTCTGTCCTGAAAAACCAGGGTGCACGCTCATCACGAGCGCGAGGTCGATCAGGCTGAGGAACGGCATGATTCGACTCGCGGGCGTATCGGGATTGATTGCGAGTCCGGCGGTCATGCCGAGGGCGCGAATCTGATCGATGAGGGGACGGGGATCACTCACAGCCTCGACGTGAAAGGTGATGTTCCCGGCACCCGCCTTCGCAAACGGCTCGATGTACGCCGCGGGTTCGGTGACCATCAGATGGACGTCAAGCACGACATCGGGAAGTGCGCGATGCACTGCGTCGCAGACGGCAGGCCCCATCGAAAGATTTGGGACGAAGTGACCATCCATGATGTCGACATGGAGCAGGTCGCCCCCTGCGGCGAGCGCGGCGCGGCAATCCTCGGAAAGCCGCGCGAAATCCGCGGAGAGGATCGACGGCGCGACGAGAAGGGTTCCGGGGGCGAAGCGTGAAAGCGAACGGCTCCCAGCAAGGGGAGCCGTTCGAGTGGATGCATGATTGTCGAGAGCCGCCATGCCGCGAGCGTATCGCACGAAAGCTCGCGGCGCGAGGGCGCACGACGCGCCTGCGCGATTACTCGGCAGCTGGCGCGTCGGACGACTTGTCGCTCGCCTTCTCGGCCGGCTTCGCTGTGCCTGCCTTCGCGGCGGACTTCTTGTAGCCGTCAAGAACACGCTTGAAATCAGCCTTCTCTGACGGGTCTGCCTTCATCCAAGCCTCGTACTGCACTTCGGCTGCCTTGGCGAGGTTGCCTTGGCGCGAGTACACCTCAGCAAGGAGGGCACGGTTCGAGGCCGACGAATTCACTTCGTCCAACGCCAAGGCGCTTGCAAGTGCCATCTTGTAATCGCGGTCGTCGATCGCACTGTCGTTGAGAATCACCTCCGTGAACTCGCGGAGGGTCACGCCATCCTTCGAGTTCTTTGCGGACATCACAACTTCTCGCCCCCACTTTTCGGCGCCCGCTGGATCCTTGGCATCGACGAGCATCGTCTTGTACTTGAGCACCGCGACGTCACCGAAGAACTTCATATCGAGCATCCAGAGCGAGTTGTAGTGCTTGTACGCGTCTTGGAAATTCTTCACGCGCACTGCATCTTTCGCAGCCTTCAGAATAGGCTCGGCCTTCTTCGAGAGCGTCGGGTTGTAGCGCCCACTGAGGGTGCCGAGGACGACCTTGTCAAAGTTCGGATCGAGCGGATTGCCGATCCACGCGATCTTCGATTCCTTCACAACAAACGCGCACGGAATGCCGTTCTGCTTCGCGGCTTCCATCCAATTGCGCTTCATCTGATTGTCTTTGTCGACGGCGACGGGGTAGCTCATCGCGCCCCCCTTCTTCGACACGAACGGCTTCACGGTGCCCATCGGCTCGTCAGAGATGCCCATGATGACCAAGCCCTTCGACTTGTACTTCGTGTGCAACTCGTTGAGGTGCGGAATCGAGCGCATGCACGGGCCGCACCACGTTGCCCAGAACTCGACGACGTAGGTCTTCGAGGCGTCGCTCGTGTCGGCCACGTTACCCTGCACCCAATCGACGGTAATTGCTGGCGCCGACGAGCCAACTTTGAGTGCTTCTTCCTGCGCAACCGCGGAAGCGGTGAGCGCGGCAGATGCGACGATGGCGGGGACAGCGAGAAGGCGGAGATCGAAGGGAAGGCTCATGAAGTGCTCCTGATGGTTCGGGAGGGCCGACGACTCGGCGGAAGTAAAGACGCGAGACGTGAAAGGCGGTCGCTCGGCGAGGGGACGATGATACCGGGCCGGACGCACCGCGATTGCGCTTTCTTTCAGGGATCTGTGCGAGTTGCCCCGTACCGCGCGGTGTCCCCTCTCTGCCATCGGTCCGTATAGTGCGCCCCCATGAACAAGAAGCGCATCGAGTCGGTGTCGGTCGACGGTCGGAGGGTCTTCATTCGCGTGGATTTCAACGTCCCGATGGACGGCGGAGTCATCACCGACGATCGCCGCATTCGGGCGAGCCTTCCCACCATTCGCTCGGTGCTCTCCCGTGGCGGCCGCGCGGTCCTCGCGAGCCATCTTGGTCGGCCGGAAGGTAAGGGACACGAAGCGGAATACTCGCTCGCGCCGGTCGCTCGGCGACTGGCCGAGTTACTTGGTGCCGACGCGCCGCACGGAGTCCAATTCCCGTCGAACGATTGCACGGACGACACCGCGCGCGCGGCGATTGCGGCCATGCCTGCGGGTGGCGTTGTGCTGCTTGAAAATCTTCGCTTCGCGAAGGGCGAGAAGAAAGGCGATGCTTCGTTTGCGGAAAAACTTGCTTCCTTCTGCGATCTGTACGTGAACGACGCCTTTGGAACGAGCCATCGCGCCGATGCGTCGATGCACGCCCTTCCGCTCGCGATGCGCGCGCGCGGTTGCGCGAGCGTTGCAGGGTTTCTGCTCGCCGCTGAACTGGAATATCTCTATGGTCGCATTGCGGCAGCAGAGCGGCCCTTTACGGCGATTCTCGGCGGCGCAAAGGTTTCCGACAAGATCCTCGCGATCGAAAACCTCATGACGAAGGTCGACCGAATCGTCATCGGCGGCGCCATGGCGTACACGTTTCTTCGCGCACAAGGCGTCGCGACGGGCTCCAGTCGCGTTGAAGCCGATCGGGTAGAACTCGCAGGCGAGTTGCTTGCGAAGGCGAAGGCGCGCGGTTGCCAGTTCCTTGTACCGAGCGACCATGTGTGTGCCGCGAAGTTCGAAGCGAATGCGCCCACGACCATTGTCACAGGTGCCATTCCGGACGGACTGATGGGGCTCGACATCGGACCCGCGACGCGCGACGCGTTCGCGCAGGCTGTGCGCGAGAGCCGCACCGTCGTGTGGAACGGCCCAATGGGCGTCTTTGAAATGCCCCCCTTCGATGCAGGAACGCGCGCGGTCGCTCAAGCATGCGCCGACGCGACTGCGAAGGGCGCGATCACGATCGCAGGTGGCGGCGACACCGCAGCGGCTGTCGAAGAACTTGGTTTCGCCGAACGATTCTCGCACGTGTCGACAGGCGGCGGCGCAAGTCTCGAAGTCCTCGAAGGGAAGCATCTGATTTGTCTCGACGCGCTCGATGATGCCTAACTTTCTCGACCCGACCGAACACCTCTTCATCACCGCATGCATCGCTCGACGCGAAGTTGTTTGGAAATGAACTTCAACTCGGAATGTACGTGGCATCACTAGGGCATCACTAGGGCATGACGAGGGCATGAACCCCGTATGAAACCGCGCGTCATCGTCATCCTCGGCCCCACCGCTGGCGGCAAAAGCGACCTTGCGATGGGCCTGGCGCGCAGCCTTGGTGGCGAACTTGTCAGCGCCGACTCGATGCAGGTGTACCGCGGCATGAGTATTGGCACCGCCAAGCCAACAGCGGCGGAACGCGCGGAAGTTCCCCACCACGCGATCGACCTCGTCGAGGCAACAGACGAAGGATTCACCGTCGCCCAGTGGCTTGCGATCGCCGATGCTGCGGTTGCCGATATCCTTGCGCGAGGCAAGACACCGATTCTTGTCGGCGGAACCAACCTCTATATCCGCGCATTCCTTGAGGGGTTGGACGAGGCGCCGGCGGCAGACCCCCTCTTTCGCGCGGAACTCGAACGAATCGAGAGCGCGGAACTCCATGCGCGACTTGCGGCAAGCGACCCTATCGCAGCGGCGCGTCTTCACCCAAACGATCGACGTCGCATTACACGGGCGCTTGAAATCGCACACACGACTGGTGATACCGCGTCGAATCGGCGCACGACCTGGGATGACACGGGCGTGACGCCACGTCGTGACGACCTTTTCACAGTCATCCTCGATTGGCCGGTCGAAGCGATCAATCGTCGCATCAATGCGCGCGTGCGTCGCATGTTCGAAGAAGGTTTCGTCGAAGAAGTTGCGAGCCTCCTTCAGCGCGGACCGCTGTGTGCGCAAGCACGCGCTGCGTGCGGGTATGAGGAACTTGTTCGTGCGATCGGTGACGGCACACGCGCGCCGCATCCGCGCGACCTTGAAGAGGCTGCAGAGAGCACGAAGATTCGCTCACGGAGACTGGCCAAACAGCAACGAACATGGCTCAAGCGATTTCGTGCGCTCAAACCGAGTCTCACCATCGAATGTACGGGGGAGATTTCTGTGGATGCACTTGTCGTGCGGGTCATCGAGAAGCTCTCTGCGTCGTAAGGCTTATCGCGTCTCAGGTTCCTGAGGATCGCTCGCCACGTCCCGCGCCCACGCGCGTCGTGCGCGTGCGCGTAGCGCGATTCCGACGTTGATGCAAGCGCGAGTCTGACGGGATTTCCTGTCCTTCGCTGCTTGACTTTCACCCCGTGCTTCCTTTATTCCCCCAACTCGGGTTGGACCGATGTTGTCCAATCAACGCCGGCGATACTCGTCGGGACCGGACACCACCACCGATGGCAGCGAAGAAGTCCAAATCCGTTCGAACTCCACGCGCCTCCTCTGACGGCGGCGAGTCTGTCGCGGAGATCGCGGAGGGAACGCACCTCGTCATCGTCGAGAGCCCCGCGAAGGCGAAGACCATCGAGAAGTACCTGAAAGAGCTCGGGACCTACGTGGTCGAAGCTTCAAAGGGGCACGTCCGTGACCTTCCTGAGAAGGCCTCGAAAGCCTCTGCTGATTCCGAGGGTGGCGAACCCGCGAAGAAAAAGGTCACCAAGCGGGTGAAGGGCGAGAAGAAGGCGGCGTCGACCGAACCCAAGCCGATGGATATTCCCGGCGTCGACATGCAGACCTTCGCCACGACGTATGTGGTGACATCTGATCGTCGTGATACGGTCGCAAAACTCCGCAAACTCAAGAAAGGTGCAACCGACGTCTGGTTCGCAACAGACCTTGACCGCGAGGGAGAGGCGATTTCATGGCACATCGCGGAAGTGCTCGACGTGGATCCGCTCGAAGCGAAGCGCGTCGTCTTCAACGCGATTACGAAGACTGCCATTCGAGAAGCCTTCGCCCATCCGCGTCCGATCAACATGTCGCGGGTGAACGCGCAGAATTCGCGACGCATCCTCGATCGTATCGTCGGATACGGCATCTCTCCGCTCTTGTGGCGGCTGATGCGACAAGGCGGATTGAGCGCAGGCCGCGTGCAAACCGTCGCCGCGCGACTTGTGGTGGAGCGCGAGCAAGAAATCCGCGAGTTTGTGCCGAGCGAGTCTTGGGATGTCTTGGTGCGGCTCACACCAGAGTTGGCAAGCCGCGCAGCGTTTTCCAAGGCGATCGCAGACTTCCTCGCACGACGCGATGAACGCGGTACCGATCGCGGGACGGACCGCGCGAAAGGCCCCTCGCAAAAGGATCGCCTCGCGTTTCTTTCGAAGCAAGGCATCATCGAGGCGCGACTCGTCGAGGTCGGTGGTCGCGAGCTGAAGATCGAAGCGACAGCCAACGAACGCGAGCCACGCGATCTTTCCGCGGAAGTGAAGAGTGCCGTTGAGGCCGCAGGACTCGAACGAGTCTCGTTCACAATCAATGAGAACAAGAACGGCCGCGGCGCAGCCCGCTTTGCGCGCGCGGTCACCGGCACGCTCGGTACGGGTGTCACCTATCGCGTCGCTAGCGTCGAAACGGAGCGAAAATCGCGCCGTCCGATGCCTCCCTTCAAGACGTCGACGATGCAGATGTCCGCGTCGAGCGAACTCGGTTTTTCAACCGATCGCACGATGCGCATTGCGCAGCAACTCTACGAAGGTGTCGATCTCGGTGGAGATCGCGTCGGTCTCATCACCTACATGCGTACCGACTCGACGCATATCGCCGGTGAAGCAATTCACGCAGCACGCGACCTCGTGAAGAAGCGCTTTGGTGACGCGTATCTCCCGGAGAAACCGCATTTCTACGCGTCCGGAAAGGACGCGCAAGAAGCGCACGAAGCAATTCGTCCGACAGATCCATTCCGATCTCCCGAGTCCGTTCGTGGTGCGCTTTCCTCAGAGCAGTACCAGTTGTACGAACTCATTTGGCGCCGATTTGTCGCATGCCAGATGGCGGAGAAGAAGTACGACCTCACGACGGTTCGTTTCGAGCGCAGTGATACGAAGACCGGCGCGGTTGTCCGCGCGTCGGGCAGTGTCGTGGTGTTCGATGGCTACCTCAAGTTGGTAGAAGATATCTCCGAAGACGACGAAGAGGCCACGTTCCCCAAGCTCACGGTGCAGCAGGAACTCGCTGGCGTTTCGATCGATGCGATGCAGCGGTTCAGTGCCCCGCCATCACGATTTTCTGAAGCGTCGCTCGTCAAAGAGCTTGAATCTCGCGGGATTGGGCGACCAAGTACCTACGCATCGATCGTCAACACAATTGAGGCGCGCGGCTACGTCGAACAAAAGGGTCGGCGCTTCCATGCGACCGCGCTCGGCGAAGCCGTCGTCTCACTGCTCATCGGCGGATTCCCGCTCCTCTTTGACTACGAGTACACGCGCCTTATGGAAGAGCGGCTCGATCGCGTCGAAGCGAATGAAGAAGATTGGCGCTCGATTCTGAGTGAAATCAAGAGCATGCTTGAGGGGACCACACTCGACGAATCCTTTACGAGGATGCGCGAGGTGCCACTCTGGCGTTGGACGAAGTACGCCTGTCCAAAGTGCGGAAAGCGCACGAAAGAACGAGTCGGCGGCGGACGTTGGTTCCTCTCTTGCTCGGGTTACCCCGAGTGCGATTTTGCGTCGCGTCTGAACGAACAAGGTGAACCCGTTTCAGACGTCGCGCTCGACCTCGTTTGTCCGGTCGACGGCTCTGCGATGGTGCTTCGAAGCGGCAAGTTCGGGAAGTACATCTCGAGTGTGAACTACCCGACGGTGAAATTCGTCGTTCGACTCGACAAGAAGGACCGCATCGTCCTTCCCTCTCCTCCGCCGTTGCAGGATCCGGAGATCGTCTGCACGAAGTGCGGACGCGTGTGCAACGTGCGCGACGGAAAGCGCGGCCCATGGCTTGGCTGCAGTGGTTTCCCCAAGTGCCGCGGCCGTGCGGACTGGAAAGCCCTTGGCGAGACAAAGCAACAGGAACTCGTTGCGGCTCTCGCGAAGCATGCCATTGAAAACGCCCCGGGCGAACTCCGTCGCCGCGACGGACGGCTGATCGAGGCAGGTACACCGGTCACCGAACTCATCCTTCCGGAAAGCGTCGTCACCCTCCCGATGCACCCCGATGCGGATCGGCCGCCCGTCGATGGAGACGCGACGGGATATCTCGCGCCCTATCGCGCTGCGGAAGCCATCGCTGAACCGTACGTCCGTCACCTTCGCGAGCGCGTCACGAAGAAACGGGCCTAGGCTCACGACCGACCGACGCGCGTCCGATTTCTGTCGCATGCACTCGCGTTCTTTCGATTGCCGTCGCGATCTTTGCGTCGTGGTACGCTCTAAACCATGAGCGAACGGGCGATCGCGGAAGCTATGCACGCAGACTTCGAGCGCGAGGTCAGTTCTGCGTTGAAGGCACGCGGCGCCGGTGATCCCGGTGCCGGGCTCGCCGAGGTCACGGGCACGCTCATCGATGCCCTGCTCGCACGTCAGCGCGTGATCGATGAAGTCACGGCGGATGTGCGCGGGAAACGCGATCGCGCGCGGGTTGCACATGACCGCGCTCTTGCCGTGATTCGCCAATCGCGAACGAATGAGACCGACGCGGCGCACGCGCTCGCTTCGCAGATCGAGTCCGATGCAACTTCGTTGCGCGATCAGACACTCGGTGAGATCGATTCTGGTCGGAAGGCAAAACAAGACGAACTGCGGTCGTCGCTGCAGACCGAATTGACACGGCTGCAGCGCGGTCTCGAGGAGGCTCTCCTCATGGGCGAGGCGATGCGCGAAGCAGGCGAAGAAGCCGATCGCGCGCGCTCTCGCGAATTGGCAGGTCGACTCGCCGAATACACCCTGCAGGCCGCGAATTTGGAGGCCAGCGCGAAGGCGTACCTCAAGAGTTGCCGTCTGCCGTTGCCCCCGTCGGCGTCCGATGCCACACCAGAGAGCGCGATGCCCCCTGAGGAGGAGATCCGAGCGCTCCTCACTAAGGCCCGCGACCACCTCGATGCGATCCTGTCCACCCGCGCCGCGCGTCTTTTGAGTGGCGCAGCGCCATTTCTCCTCTCGACCGCGCTCGTCATCGGCGCCGGAGTCATCGGGGGCGCCGCGACCCTTTTCCACGAGGAGCGCTGGGCCATGGTGGCAGGTGCCAGCGCGGGTGGCGCCCTTCTCTTTGTGATTGTGTTGTTGGTTGTTTTGCGCAGCATCGCCAGTTCGGCGATGCGTCGCGTCTGGACGCCTTTCTCTGCCGATCTCGCCGCGATCGCACATGCGAAGACGCGCGCCGAACGCGAAGACGTCGCGAAGCGCGAGAAATCTCACGCACAACTCAAAGCCCGCGAGATCGAAGAAGAACGCCTGGCGCACGCAAAGTATGACGCACCGATCGCCGAGATCCCGCTTGCCTTGAAGCGCAGACTAGAGCGGTTGGAAACCGCGTCACGAGCAGCAGCACAACAAGCGTCGAGTGAGTGCGCGGCCGTGATTGACGCGGCGAAGGCCGAGCTTTCGCAGCGGCTCGAATCGATCGCGACGAAGAGTTGCGCGGCGGAAGATGCCGAGATTGCTCGCGCGAGTCTCGAGTCCACACAACTCGCGAACGAAGAGGAATCGCGACTCGCCGGTGCCCGCGAGCATTGGCTGCGCACCGCCGCCGAGTGTCGCGACATTCTTTCCGCCGTTGAAAAGGAAGATCGTCGAACAAACGTGGCATGGAGCGACTTCGACTTTGCGACGGGTGGACTCGCGCGATCACGCGCACCGCTCTTCCGTTTCGGCACATTCGAACTCGCGCCGACCCAGATGCCCGGCGGGCTTCCGACCGACCCCGCGTTCTTCGTGGAAATGCCCGAACGCTTCCGAATCCCTGCGGCGCTCGGATTTCCACGCACTGGAAATCTCGTTTTCGAAACCACGCCTGATTCGCGTGCCGCCGCGCTTGGCGCTGTGCAGTCGCTTCTCGCCCGCATTCTCGTTTCGATTCCACCATCGAAAGCGCGCTTTACCTTTATTGATCCGGTTGGGCTTGGCGAAAGCTTCGCCGCCTTCATGCATCTCGGAGACGAGTTTGAACTCCTTGTCGGCGAACGGATTTGGACCGATCCTCGCGCGATTGAACAGCGTCTCGTCGATCTCACCGAGCACATGGAAACGGTGATTCAGAAGTACCTGCGCAACGAGTTTGAGGATATCGACGCCTACAACGACGCTGCCGGTGAGATCGCCGAGCCGTACCGTTTCCTCGTCTGCGCCGATTTTCCTGCGAGTTTCAGCGAGCAAGCCGCTGCAAGACTCAACTCGATCCTGCGCGCCGGACAGCGTTGCGGCGTTCACGTCATCCTTCTCCGCGACGCGAAGTCGCCGCTTCCTGACGGGATCTCCGCCGATGAAATCACCGCGAATTGCGCCATCGTGCGTCAAGATCCGAAGGACAAGTCGCGTCACCGCATCGCGTCAGGACCATTCTCCTCGCTGCCGCTTGAACTCGATATCGCGCCCGGTGATGAACGACTGATTCCCATGTTGACGCGCATTGGTCGTCACGCGAAGACAGCCGCACGCGTCGAAGTTCCGTTCGACGCCATTGCGCCGAAACCCGACGTCTTCTGGTCGCTTTCGAGTGCTCGGAATCTTCGTGTTCCGGTTGGCCGCGCAGGTGCGACGAGATTGCAACAGTTCCTGCTTGGTGAAGGCACGAGCCAGCACGCATTGATCGCAGGCAAGACGGGCTCTGGTAAGTCGACGCTCCTTCACGCGATTATCACGGGCCTTGCGACGTGGTATTCGCCTGACGAGGTTGAACTTTGGCTTGTGGACTTCAAGAAGGGCGTCGAGTTCAAAACATACGCCGAGCATGCGCTTCCGCATGCGCGCGCCGTTGCAATTGAATCCGACCGCGAATTTGGCCTCTCGGTACTCGAAGGTCTCGATGGCGAACTTTCTCGGCGCGGCGAACTCTTCCGAGATGCGGGCGTGCAGGACATTGCCAGTTTCCGCGCGGCGCGACCGGAGGTTCGTATGCCGCGCATCCTGCTTGTCATCGACGAATTCCAGGAGTTCTTCCTCGATGATGATCGCGTTTCGCAGGGCGCGTCGATGCTGCTCGACCGACTCGTTCGACAAGGTCGCGCCTTTGGCATGCACGCGCTTCTTGGTTCGCAAACGCTTGGCGGCGCGTATTCGCTCGCGCGGAGCACCATGGGGCAAATGGGCGTGCGCATCGCACTGCAATGCAGCGAAGCGGATTCGCAACTCATTCTTTCGGACGAGAATCTCGCCGCGCGTCTCCTTTCACGACCGGGTGAAGCGATCTACAACGACGCCGGTGGCCGCGTGGAAGGCAATTCGCCATTCCAAGTGGCATTCCTGCCCGACGAAAAACGCGATGTGTGGCTCGGCGAGTGCGAACGCCGCGCAAAGGGCCGATTTGATGCACTTCCACGCATTGTCTTCGAAGGCGACGCGCGCGCGCCAATGTCGCTCCATCCTGGTGCTCGCAAACACTTGAAGCCAGATCCGCGGGGAAACGTGCGCATTTGGACAGGGGAAGCTGTCGCGATCAAGGATCCGACGTGCGCTCGACTCGCGCGCGCTGCGGGCGCCAACGTCGCATCCATCAGTCCGCGTGACGATCAAGCCATCGCGACGACCGCGGCATTTCTGCTCTCCATCCATCTTGAAGCACCCGATGCCACGATTGATGTACTCGACGGCACGCCTGCCGACGCGCCTGAATACGGCATGCTGGAGAGGTTTGCGCGTGATCGCGGTATCACGGCAAACTTTGTCGCGTATCGCGATGTGGAAGCGCGTCTGGCGGAAATCGCTCAAGACGTGACTGATCGCGCCGACAATCCGGGCCGACCGCGACGATTCCTCGTCGTCCATCAGTTGCAGCGCTACCGCACGCTTCGACGCAACGAAGATGATTTCTCTTTCAGCGGAAGTGATGGTCCTCCGTCGCCGGACAAGTTGCTCGCGGGAATCGTGCGCGAGGGACCGGTGGCAGGAGTACACGTCCTTGTGATGTGTGACACGCTCGCGAGCCTTCAGCGATCGTTTGATCGCAACGCGCTCCGCGAGTTTGATTGGAAGGTTCTCTTCCAGATCTCCCCTGCCGATTCGAGCAATCTCATCGATTCGCCCGCCGCGAGTCGGCTTGGTACGAATCGTGGCCTTCTGCATTCAGAGGAACTCGGGCTGCTCGAAAAGTTCCGGCCGTACGCGTTGTCATAAAGCTGAAGCGCGAAAAGCCTCGCGCTCCATCGATGGATCAATCCTCGTCGAGATCATTCCTCGTCGAGATCATTCCTCGTCGAGATCATTCCTCGTCGAGATCATTCCTCGTTTCGATCAATCTTCGCCAAGGAGCGATGCCAACCGCTTCTCGCTGGCCGGAAAGTTTCGGGGCATTTTCGGCGCGAATCGACTGATTTCGATCTCTTCGAACATACGAGCGATCGAGACGAGTTCCGTCAGCGGACGCTTGGGTGAACGCAAGGCCGAGGCAACACGCACGCGCCACGGATCGAGTTCGTCATCGATTGCTCGATCACGCGCAGGACCAATTTCGCGAAGCCGCTCGAGTCGCTCCATCAACATGGACACAAGTCGCGCACGTTGCGAGAGCTCGTCTCGATCCGCGGTAGCGATCGCCTCCAAGCCAAGCGACAGTGACGCGAGCGCATCGCTGAGAGGTGCAGCCCCAGAATCCCGCGCGAGGACGTCGGCGAGACGCGCGAGTACGCGCTCCTTGGGGCCGCCGAGCGCATGAGGCGTCACCCCGCGGGTACGCGCGAGAATCTCCTCCGTGGTCACAAGCATCGCGTGCATGGTCCGAACAACGAACGAAACCGACTCTGCGAGCCCGCGTTCTGCGCGGCGTGCAACCGCGAGCATTTCGTCAGGTTCACGCGGCGCAAGCATCGCGTCACCAACCGCGAGACGCGCGACCGAACGTGCGACAAACGCCACCGCATCTTCAATACCGGCGCGCGCGAGCAGCGCACACAGTTCCTCTGCAAGCGGGTGATAGGCCACATGGTGTTCGACTGCTTCGCGAAGGTCGCGCGCGATGAGTGCGGCAACGCCTCCCGCATGTTTGCGGAACGCCGCACTTTCAACATCAAGAACATGCAGTGCAACACGGGTGCCGGCCGCCTCGACGACGAGTGCGGGATAGCCCGAAAGCGATATTCCAGCGCGGGAATATCGAATCAACTTCGGAACCCCCTGCTCTGGCATCACGTCGACGCGCTGCTGCTCTATGCGCGCCACCGGATCGGTGTCCACGTCCACCGAAGCGCGCAATCGGTCGCGCCCGACATCGGCGAATTTCTTTGCGAGAACCGCGAGGTCGCGCCCGGATCCAAGTTCCCGGCCGTCCGCGTCAACCACCACAAAGCGCATCGAGAGATGTGTTGGCAACAGTTCTCGCCGAAAGTCTTGAGGCGCGATCTCGGTCCCCGCGACGGCTGAAAGGTAGCGTGCAAGCTTTGCGAAGAGTGAAGCCTTCCCGAACTCGATCGCTTCAACCGCGCCTTGCACAACTTCTTCAATCGGAAAGAGACGTACGCGCAGGTGTTTCGGCAGCGAGCGAACAAGCGCGTCGATTTTTTCCGCGAGTAGGCCTGGAACGAGCCACTCAAACGGCTGTGGATCGACGAGCGTCAACGCTTCCACCGGGATCTGCGCACTCACGCCGTCGCGCGCGTCTTCAGGGTCGTGCGCATACACCAGTGGTACCGCCAACGCGTCGAGCGCCATCTCCTGAGGGTACTGCGCGCGATCGGTGCGCTCCGCGCCGTCTTTCAAGAGATCTTCGTCACGCATGACGAGAACGTCTCGATCCTTCGCTTCGACATCACGCCGCCACGCCTCGAACGACGGAAGCGAGCGAACATCCGCAGGAACGCGCGTGTCGTAGAACTCAAACGCGCGCGTCTCCTCGAGGAGTTGCCCTCGTCGACGTCCGCGCTCTTCTTCTTCTTCGAGACGCTCTCGAAGCGCGCGATTCTTGGCGAGGAAGTCACCCTTCGTTCTGGCGCGATGAGCGACAAGACCTTCATGAAGAAAGACCGCGCGCGCAGACACCGGATCGATTGGTCCCCACGGAACGCGGTGCTTCGCTACGAGCACGAGTTCGCCACAACTCGTGCGTTCCCACGCCGACACTTGCCCAGTTTCCTCGACGAAATGCGGCTCGAACTGCGTCTTGGTGCAAACATGTGGCGCGACGCGCAGCACCCAATCAGGTTGGATGCGTGCACAAATGCGTGCATATCGGCGTGTCGTTTCCACGAGTTCCGCCGCGACAACCCAGTTCGGTGCGCGTCGCGCAAGGACCCCCGACGGATGCAACGCAAACAACGCACCAGAAGGTGATTTGAACTCGCCCTTCTCCGTACGCAGGCCAATGTGCGACGGGAATCCAGCGATGACTGCGCGGTGGAATCGCCCGTAGTCTGGCGCGTCAGCCGCATCGCCGACCTTCAGTTCAAAGTGCTCCGCGAAGAGCTCTTTCAACTGCTGCACCGTGTCCGACCACTCACGCATGCGTTGATGTGAGAGCCAGTTCTTCTCGCACCACCGACGCCGAGCGCTTGAGCCAACCTCTTTGCCGCTCGCATCGCGCGTTTCTGTACGCCACGCGCGCCAGATACGGAGGAACGTCAGAAAATCGCTCGCAGGATCAGCGAATCGCGCGTGCGCGAAGTCCGCCGCATCGCGAGATTCTTGCGGCCGAATACGCGGATCTTGAATCGCAAGGCCTGCAGCAACGACGAGCATTTCGTTGGTCACGCGCTCATCGACAGATGCGAGCAGCATGCGAGAGAGCCGCGGATCGAGCGGCAGAAGACTCATCGCGCGGCCAACCTGCGTCAATCGTCCTTCCGCGGTCGAAGCTCCGAGTTCAACAAGTGTCGCACGGCCATCGGCGAGCATGCGCGCTCCCGGCGGATCGACGAACGGAAAGTCCTCTGCCTTTCCAAGCTTGAGCGCCTCCATCTGCAGGATGACACTCGCAAGATTCGTTCGGAGAATCTCCGGCGGCGTGAACGGGTTCCGTGCCGCGTAGTCCTCTTCGGAATAGAGCCTCATGGCGAGGCCGGGGCCAAGCCGCCCCGCGCGACCGGAACGTTGTCGCGCGCTGGCCTGCGAGATCTTCTCGACGGGGAGTCGTTGCACACGTGACTTCGCGCTGTATCGAAGGACGCGCGCGAATCCGGGATCGACGACGGCGTGGATTCGCGGCACCGTCAACGACGTTTCCGCGACATTGGTCGCGAGCACAATGCGTCGCTTGGGGCCAGGTGAAAAAATACGCTCTTGCTCTTCAATTCCCTGTCGCGCGAAGAGCGGAAGAATCTCGGTTGCACGACGCCCGACATCGGTGCCGCTCGACACATTCGCACTCGACGCACCACCGCGTGAACGAAAGTGCCCGCCGAGATGTGACTCAACTTCCCGAATCTCGCGCTCGCCTGAGAGAAACACGAGCACATCCGGCGTCTTTGGCGCGAAATGCGTATCGATTTCGTCAATCGACGACGCAATGGCGTCAAGCATCCGCGGATCCTCTTCATCGATGTCGTCTTTCTCAAGCGGTCGGTAGCGGTATTCGATTGGATACGAACGGCCGGGCACTTCGACGACAGGGCAGCCACCGAAGTGCGCGGAAAGCCGATCAACATCAATCGTCGCACTCGTGAGAATGACCTTCAGATCTGGGCGGCGTGGTAGCAACCGCTTCAGGTATCCGAGAAGAAAGTCGATGTTGAGGCTGCGTTCGTGCGCTTCGTCCACGATGATCGTGTCGTACGCGTCGAGTCGCGGATCCGCGCGCGTTTCAGCAAGCAAGATGCCATCGGTCATCACCTTGAGGAGCGTGTCACGACCAGTTTCGTCGTTGAACCGCACCTTGACGCCGACGATTCCACCAACGCGCACACCAAGTTCATCGGCAATACGTCGCGCAACGCTGCGCGCCGCGAGTCGTCGTGGCTGCGTATGGCCGATGCGCCCGACGATGCCGCGCCCGAGTTCAAGACAGAGCTTTGGAAGTTGCGTGCTTTTTCCAGAGCCCGTTTCGCCCGCGACGACCACCACCTGGGACGACGTGATCGCTTCGCGGAGTTGAGGCAATGCCGCAGTGACGGGGAGATCCGCGGGGTACGTGACGGACGGCCTGAGTGCGCCGCGTCGCTCACGTTCTAACGCGCTCCGCTCAATCGCTTGCGCAACTGCTCCGAGAGCGCGCTGATCGACGGGCTTTCCGTCGCGGACGCGCTTATCGAGTCCAGCGAGACGGGCTCGCAATTCGCGCCGATCGCTCGGCAAGACCTCATCGAGGCGGGAAAAGAGCGCGCGGAACTCGGACACAGGGCGTCGACAATAGCCGTCCGAAGCCTCCTGCTCAAACGAAGAATCGTATCGCTCGCTCGCTCTCGGGCTGAACGCCCGAAAAGCACGCCTCCGAACTCCCTTCCAGCTTGACCGTGCGGGTACACTCCGCCTCCCCGGGCGCTTAGCTCAGTTGGTTAGAGCACCGCC
>CAIWCL010000364.1 GCA_903911205.1 uncultured bacterium | reverse complement strand
GCCTCCTCGGCCGCGATCGTCGAGCGATGCACCGCGCGCAGCTCGCCGAACACCTTCTTGCGCGGCGCCAGCATCGCCTCGCGCACCTCCCCCACGCGCACCGGCGTCGGCGGCGGCCCGGCAGGCGCGCCTCCGTCCTGGGCGGCAAGCGGAGTGCAGAGCATCAGAAGCGACAGTCCACCGGCAAGTAGGCAACGCATAGCCCCGCATGGTACGGCGAGCCACAGAGTAGGTCAGGTCTCAGGGGGCGGCCCCCCAGTTGCCCAGCAGGATCGCGAGGTCAGCCCCGCCGACGGTCCCATCGCCATCGAGATCGCCAACTGGGGACTGGCTGAGTCCCCAGAAAGCGAGCAGAACGGCAAGGTCGGAGCCGTTTACCACGCCGTCGAGATTGAGGTCTCCAAAGGCGAACTCGCAGGCGTCGAGCCTTCCGTTCGTGTTCTTGTCCTTTGAGGGGTCCTGCGCGATCTCGCAATTGTCAGGCACGTCGTCCACGTTGCAATCGCGTGCGAGGCCTGTCTGGATCTCCCACGAGTCGGGCAGGCCGTCGCCGTCGCAGTCTGGCTTGCAGTCGTCGGGCACGCCGTTCGAGTCGACGTCGGCCGAGGTCCCCGACGCGATGTCGCAGGCGTCGAGCACGCCGTTCTCGTTGCAGTCGAACGCCGTCCCCGCCGTGAGCTCGCACGAGTCGAGCTGCCCGTTGACATCGCAGTCGGTCTGCGCGCCGGAGGCGATCTCATCGGCATCGCAGATCCCGTTCGCGTTGCAGTCACCGCTGAAGATGTTGCCTCCGCCGTCGACGATCGAACCGATCACGTCGGTCGGCGCATTCCGACAGAAGCGCGAGGCCGTGACCGCGAAGGAAAGCGACCCGCCGATCCGGGTGAACGCGGCGTCGGGCGCGACATTCCCCACTACGCGGCAGCGCGTGACCGGAAGGTCCGCACCGAGGGCGCCGTACCAGAGCAGCGCGCCACCCTCGAGCGACGCCGTGTTGTCGATGAAGTCGCAGTCCTCCAGCGTGACGGCCGTGATCGCGCCCTCGGACCAGTTCACGATGTGCATGCCGCCACCGCTCTCCGCGGCGTTCGACACGAGCGTGTTCCTCCGGAAGACGCAGGTGCCGCCGAATCCCAGCTGCACGCCGCCCGAGTTGAACTGCGCCGAGTTGTCCTCGAACACGCAGTCCTCGATCACACCGGAGAAGCCGATGCCGTAGATGCCGCCGCCGTACTCGGTCGCGTTGCCGATGAACCGGCAGTTGCGGATCGCGGCCGTCGTGTTGTCGAGGAACATCGCGCCGCCGACGCGCACGCCGAATGCCGCGGTGCCCGCCGAGCCGTCGCGGAAGGTGAAGCCCTCGATCACCGAGCCGTTCGCTGCGGCTGAGCGGATGGCGATCATCGAGCTCGTGGCGCCGAGGCCCGAGATCGTCGTCGTCGCCGGTCCGGCGAGCGAGATCAGCGAGACCGGCTTGCTGTCCAGGACGAGCGTGCCCGAGTAGGTGCCCGGCGCGACGCGGATGACGGTTCCGGGCGGCGCTGCGGCGACGGCGGCCTGGATGGTCGGGTAGCCCGAGCCGCCGACGACGAACTCGCAGTCGTCGGGGACGAGGTTGCCGTTGAGGTCGGTCGACGAGCCGAGCGCGAGATCGCACGAATCCGGCCGCCCGTTCGCGTTGCAGTCAGGCGAGGTGCCGCTCGCGATGTCGCACGAGTCTGGCTTGCCATTCGCGTTGCAGTCGGGCGTCGAGCCCGTACCGATCTCGCAGGAGTCGAGCTGCCCGTTGTTGTTGCAGTCGCTTTCCGCGGGAAGGCCGTCGTACTCGAGCCGG
>CAIWCL010000363.1 GCA_903911205.1 uncultured bacterium | reverse complement strand
GCAGCGATGGATCTTCCGATTGCGAAAATCTTCGGGTACCGAACGATGGCTGATCTCATGCGCTCCGAAGTTCGGCGGCACCAACGCCATGTCGAACTCGAAACTGCGCGAGTTCGTCGAGAAAAAGACCTCGCCGCCCGGTGCGACGAATCGCGCATTCCAACGCTGCAGGTCGGGGTAATCGCGATCGATCGCGAACGAGTCGGCCTTCATGCGCTTCGAGTTCGAAAATGTCGGAGGATCGCAGACCACGATGTCGTACGCCTCACCCACTGCTGGCCCCGCTTCAAGCCACTGCAAGCAGTCGGTGTGCACGACTTCGTGATCGTTGTCGGGCGCGAAGCCATTGAGTGCGAGGTTGCGCACGTACCAGTCGAGGTACGTGCGCGACATGTCGACGGTCTTCGTGCGCGCAGCGCCGCCCGCTCGTGCATGCACGCTGAAGGCGCCGGTGTAACTAAAGAGGTTCAAGACGCGCTTCCCAGCCGCGCGCTGCTGCACCGAGAGTCGCGTCGGCCGATGGTCGAGGAAGAGCCCAACGTCGAGGTAGTCGGAGAGATTCACCTCAAAACGCAGGCCATGCTCGCGTACAACCTTGATCGCGCCGCGCGAGTCGAAGCGTTCGTATTGATCGCGACCACCCTCCTCCGCGCGCTGACGCCCGCGGTACTTGATGTGCAGCCGCTCGCGCGGAATATTGAGACCCGCGAGAATTTCCGCCTCGGCATCGACGCGATAGTCACGCTCCTTGTCGAGCGTGTCGTCTTTGGTTCGATGGAAGAACCACGCGACAGCGTCGCCGGTTGACGGGCCGCCCGCCTCGCCCCAACCTTCGTCGCCGTACCAATCGACGATCATCGGGAACTCAGGGATGTCCTTCTCGTACAGCCGGAAGCAGGCGATCCCCTGCTTACGCGCCCATTTGGCGACGTGGCGCATACGGTTGTCGAGTCTTTCGCCGAGCATTCCGTCAGGGTAGCGGAGTCCTCACACGACCGCAGGTAACTCGAAGCCCTTCCGGTACTCGCGCGTCACACACGTCTTCGTCGCCTCCTCGTGCGTCGAGCCGTCGGGCTTCGTGAAGACGAGTCGCGACTTGTCCCAACCGAGTTCTTGCTGCGGGAAGCGCGCCGCGCGCGAGCAAAGCAGCCCCGCCTCGGCCATCTTCGCCGTCGCCGCAAACGGCGATTGGACGAAGCCATCGGTCTTACGGTTCGGCCCGCCGACGATCGCATCCACCCATGCGTGCCAGTGGTTGCGCGCCGTCACCTTGCCAAGCCCTGGCAGTGTCTTGAAGTCGACCGGCTTACCTTCGATCCAGACTTCAACCGGACCTTCTGCACCGCAGCAGATCACGCCGCCCTCGCACACGACCAGCGTGCCAATTCCGCCGAACTTTCCGGGCGGCAAGCCGAGTTCCGCGCGCGACGGCGCTTGCGCCTGATCGGCGTAATGCACGGTGAAGCGATCGTTCGCAAAGCGCTCTCGATTCGGCTGCTTCGACACGTCGTAGACAAGCGTCGATCGCACGCCGCGCGCGTGATAGAAGTCGCTTGGGTCGAGCGTGTTTGCAAGCACCGACTTCGGCGACGGCAGGTCGT
>CAIWCL010000362.1 GCA_903911205.1 uncultured bacterium | reverse complement strand
TTCATTCGCGAAGGTGCGCGCAAGCCCTACTCCGTGCGCGAGACGCTCTACTCGAACGCCATTACGCCCGCGCAAGTCGCATCGTTGCGCGAGACAGGTGTGCTCGCGACCGATCCATACCCGTTGCGCGATGCGAGCGATTACCCCACCGAGCAGTTGCGCGACGGCCGTCTCGTCTATCGAAATCTCTGTTCGGTGTGTCACACGATTCGCGGCGCGAACGCGCTCGATGCCCTCATGGGCGATTGGGCAATCGAACAGAAACGCCTCAACGTCGCGATGTTGCAGTGGACGGAAGGCTTCATGCCGCCCTTTGCGGGCACCGCAGAAGAACTCGAAGCGCTCGTTCAGTACATCGCATGGGAGCACGAGCATCGACCCGCTACGTGGCCTGAATCGCGCGATCCCGCGGTACTCGCCGAGATTCGCGAGGCGTTGAAACGCGCTGGACCGCATCCGGCACCGCGCGCACAAGAACTCGCTGGAAGCGAGGAGGCGCGATGAATCCGGCTGCCCCGACCATCGTGGCGGATGCCACGCCGAACGTCGATACGCTCGTCTCGTCACTCCCGACGTCGACGCTCATCTACATCGTGCTCTTGATCGTGACGTACGCGCTGCACGCGATTTTCATGCACTACACGATCGGCGGAGCGCTCTGGACGTTGGGTTCCGCGATTCGCGGCCGCTTCTCGCCAAGCACGAACGCGCCGCGCGATGTGCTCGCAAGAACCGTGCGCGATTGGCTACCTTCAGCGGTCTCTGGCGCGATTACCGCAGGCATTGCCCCGCTCCTTTTCGTGCAAATCGTCTACCAGAAGAGTTTCTACACCGCGAATCTCTTGCTTTTCAATCGCTGGATGCTGTTGCTTCCTGCGCTGATCATCGCGATTTACGCGCTCTACGTTGTGAAAGCGCACAGTTTCGCGCGCGGCCGATTTGTGAAATCACTCGCAGCCGCCGTCGCTACGGTGCTCATCGCGTACACAGGCATCGCGTTTGTCGAGAACCACTTGCTCTCGCTTCAACCGGCAGCATGGCCCGCGATCTACGGTGGAACCGCGCACGGCCCAACCGTCGAACGTATTGCGCTTCGTTTCTCGATGTGGCTCTGCGCGGCAATGCCGACGTTCGCACTGCTCGCAGCGTGGCAACTACGTCTTGGCGCGGGCAACGCAAGCGATGGCGATCGCGCACAATCCGCGCGCCCGCTTGCAATTCTCGCGGTGCTCACCACGATCGCTGCGATGGGCATCGCCTTCGTCGCTTGGCACGTTGCGCACGGCGAAAGCAACGTGCTCGCATCACGCATCGGTCTCGGCGCACTCATCACGCTCTTCGCGGCACAAATACTCACGATCCCCTGCTGGCTCACAGTCGCCGCGCGTCGGTCGCTCAACGGTGGCGCCCTTTGGATACTGCTTGTGCTGAGCCTCGTGTCGATCTTCAGCGCGGCCATCTTGCGCGAGGCCCATCGATTGGCGCTTCTCGCGGGAACCGACGCCGCGCCACGCGAACCCGCACCCGTCGGCGGACTCGCCATTTTCCTGATCTTCACACTGCTCGGCGTCGGCATCATCGTGTGGATCGTTCGAACGGTCGCACGATCGCTCGCGACACGCACGAATTGATTTCACGCGGTTTTCGGCGGGGTTCTCCGAGTGATGCACGGCTGCCGCGCGTCGAGTACTCGCCACCCTGTCAACGCTGATCGCGCGAGTTTCCTTTTCCCGCACCGAATCGGTGTTAGGCTTGTGTTATGTCACTCTTGATGCACGCGCTCGCTCTTCACGCGCTTCTCTGTACGACGCCTCCCGCGGCTCGTACCCCAGTTTCACCTGAGTCGTCGCCGAGCGTGATGTGGATTGAACTCGCGCCAAAGACTCTTCCGAAGCGCGCGCTTCATTCAAGCGATACGCCGCTCACAGAACGCGCACTTGCACGCCGCGCAAAGTTCCGTACTGATGGCAAACTCATCGACGCCCGCGACGTCCCAATTGCCGCTCCGCGTATCAACGCGATTCGCGCGACCGGCGCAAAAGTGCGCGCCGAAAGCCGCTGGCTCAACGCGGTCAGCGTCGAGGGCACGCGCGAACAACTCGACGAAATCGCGGCGCTTCCGTTCGTACGCTCTATTCGCCCGTTGCATCCGTCGCGTCGCGTTGTGCCGATAGATGTCGTCGATGAAGAGCACATTCCAGAGGGCAACATCGCCGCGATCAACTACGGCTTCATGAGTGATCAACTCACGCAGATCACCGTGCCATCGATGCACGTACGCGGATTCCACGGCGAAGGCATGGTCATTGGCGTGCTCGACACGGGATTCCATCGTGTTCACCAAGCATTTCAGTCGACGGAGTATCCACTCGATGTGATCGCCGAATGGGATTTCGTTTCGAACGACGCGAATACCGGGATCGATGTCGGCGACCACGCCGAACAACACAAGCACGGCACGTGGATTCTCGGCACGCTCGCGGCCTACTTGCCAGGCACCGCGGTCGGCAGCGCATACGCGGCGCAATTCATCCTCGCGAAGACCGAGGACTACGCGAACGAGGTTCCAATCGAAGAAGATTACTACGTCGCTGGCCTCGAATTCATCGAAGGAAATGGCGCTGATCTTGCGACGAGTTCGCTTGGCTACATCGATTGGTATACGCCCGAAGATCTCGATGGCGTGACCGCGATCACGACGCAGGCCGTGAACATCGCGACCGCGAACGGGCTCGTGTGCCTCACGGCGGCGGGCAATGCGGGGCACGACACCGATCCAGCTACGAATCGCATCATCGCGCCTGCGGATGCGTTTGACGTCCTCACATGTGGTGCAGCGAATGCAAGCGGCGCCATCGCAGGATTCAGCTCGGACGGACCGAGTGCCGACGGCCGCGTGAAACCTGAAGTTCTCGCACGCGGCGTGAGCGTGGTCTCGGTGCACTCGACAAACACCACCGGATTGCAATCGGTCAGCGGAACGAGCCTTTCGACGCCGCTCATCGCGGGTGCAACCGCACTCCTCATGCAAGCGCGCGGCGAACTCTCGGTCGCAGGCGTACGAGATGCACTCATCTCAACCGCTTCGCGCAGCGTCGCGGGAGCAGGCGCAGACCCGCTCTTCATCGAAGGTTTTGGCATCATTTCGACGCGCGCCGCGGCTATGAAAGACCGCGCCGCCGAGGACATCAACCTCGACGGCGCGATCAATGCTGCCGATCTTTCGCTGCTTCTCGCGTCGTGGGGACCGTGCGTCGATCCCGATCCAGTGACAGGCCTTTGCGCCGCAGACTTCGATGGCGACGGACTCGTCGGGGCCTCCGATCTCGCGCGCGTTCTCGACGCGTGGGGCAAGTGATCCCCGCGTTCCATGGTTGCGCGTTCCATGGTTGCGCGTTCCATGGTTGCGCACACCATGATTGTGCACACCATGATTGTTCACACCTTGATTTCGCGCGCCCGCGCTCATTCACGGCGCATGCACTTGATGGAATATGCGCATA
>CAIWCL010000361.1 GCA_903911205.1 uncultured bacterium | reverse complement strand
AGAAGATCCAGGCGGTGCTCACCAAGTACGATGTGATGTTCATCGCTGACGAGGTCGTGTGCGGCTTCGGTCGCACCGGTCAGCCGTTCGGTTCGCAGACGTACAACATCAAGCCCGACACCATGACGCTCGCGAAGGCCCTCACGTCCTCATATCAGCCACTGTCAGCCGTGATCATCCCGGAAAACATGTACCTACCGATCCTGGACGCGAGCCGCAGGCTGGGCACGTTCGGTCACGGCTATACCTACAGCGGGCATCCGGTGTGCTCGGCATTGGCGCTGAAGACACTCGAAATCTACGCGCGCGATCGGATCTTCGAGCGGGCGGCCCGACTCGGGGCCACGTTCCAGGCCCGTTTGCGCAGCTTCTCAGATCATCCGCTGGTCGGGGAGGTCCGCGGCGTCGGGATGATCGGAGCGCTTGAGTTCGTGTCGAACAAGACGACGAAGGCGGGCTTCAATCCTCCCGGCTCGATCGGGACCTATTGTTTCGAGCGGTGTCACGCACACGGCCTGATCCCCCGCAACGTGGGTGATGGGATCGCGTTCTGTCCACCGCTCATCATCACCGAATCTCAGATCGACGAAATCTTCGACAAGTTCACGCTCGCGCTGCACGACACGCTTGAGTACGTCACGCGTGAGGGGCTGCTCGCAGCCTGAGCCGGAGCCCACCGTGCGGTTCGACGCCATGCTCGCCTCGGCGCGCGCGGCAGGACCGTTTGCGCGGTGCGCGATCCTGACAGACTCAAGTATCGAGGAGGGAAGTCTATGGTCAGCGAAGTAGGCAGCGGAACGGTGCTGTGGGCGCTGGACCGACGTGGTGTGGCGACGGTCACGTTGAATCGTCCGCAAGTGAACAACGCGTACAACGGCGACATGATTGCCGGTCTCCACCAGGCGATGGATGATCTGGGCGCGCAGTCCGGAGTACGCGTGGTGGTGTTTCGCGGCAACGGGCGGCACTTTCAGGCGGGCGCCGATCTCGAGTGGATTTCCGGTCTGGGGCGGGCGCTGATGAGAACGAACGCGCCTCGCGCGCCACTGCCGAGGCGATACGCTGACTCGACGTCTTGCCAGTACCGACAGTTGCACTCGTGCAAGGGGGGTGCTTTGGCGGCGGCACCGGCATTGTCGCGGCCTGCGATATCGTAGTGGCGGCCGAAGATGCGATTTTTTCGATTACCGAGGCGCGCTGGGGCTTGATGGCGGGCATCATCCTGCCGCAGTTGTGCCGTGCGATCGGGGTGCGAAACCTGCGCCGATATGCATTGTCGTGCGAACGTCTCTGCGCGCAGGAAGCGCTACGCATCGGTTTCGCGCACGAGATATGCAAGGTCGAGGAGCTCGATGCGATAGGCGTGCGCATTGTCGAGACCCTGCTGATGAACGCGCCCGGTGCGACGGCGTCCACCAAGCTGCGCACATTGCGGATTGCGGATGCGTTCATCGATGACGGATTGTTACGCGACCTGGTGCAAGAGCACGCAGTCGCGCGACAGAGCGCCGAAGCTGCGGAAGGCACGGCCTCGTTTCTTCAGAAGCGCAGGAGACTACGCCCACCGGACGACAGGCCGCGATGACCTGGGCACAACGCCTGAAGCGGGT
>CAIWCL010000360.1 GCA_903911205.1 uncultured bacterium | reverse complement strand
CGTCGGAAAGGACGACAATCACCTTTCCAACACCATCACCATCGAGGCTTGCTGCGGCGAGTCGAATCGCATCGCCGAGGAGTGAGCCTCCGCGGACCGTCGCTTGCGGCGAGAGCGTGTCAAGTTGCGTCAGGAATGCACGGTGATTGAACGTCAACGGACATCGCAACGCCGGAACGCCTGCGAATTCGACGAGGCCGACACGATCTCCGCCGAGCGAATCGACGATGTCGGTGGCGAACTGCCGCGCGCGAGAGAGTCGATCTGGCCGTGCGTCTTCGGCGAGCATGCTGCGTGACACGTCAATCGCAACCATGACGTCGATGCCAGTCTGCTCAACTTTCTCTGTCCGGCCGCCTGCGCGAGGGTCGAGAAGTGCGAGTGAGAGCAGTGCAAGTGCTGTGATGAAGAGCGTGGCGCGGAGGGCCGTGCGCGTCCCCACAACGCGCGGGGCGATGGTTGGAAGAAGCGTTCCATCGGCGAAGGTGCGGCGCGCGTTTGCGCGCCATCGCGCGAGCCAGAGGACGAGAATGACCGCGGGAACTGCCGCGAAAAGCCACCAGAGTCCGCTCGGCTCTGCAAACTCGAAACCGCTTGATGTGACGCCCTCGAGCGTGACGTCGTCCGCGCGGAGTTCTGTGCCCGGAGGCGCGGCGAAACGTTGCGTGTCGGTGGAATCGAACTGAGCCAAGAGGGCCAATGGCAATGCTCCGATCAGTCTCGGAAGGTCTGCAGATACGTCGAAGGCCATCATGCGAGGGTCCTCAATCGTGTGGCGGCAAGCAGGGCTTCCATCGTGAGAAGTATCACCACGAGCGCAAGTACGGGCGGCACTTCGATTGGACCGACAAAGGGGAGTGAAGTCGCCCAAGAATCGACCGCGAGATCGCGGTAGTGCACGAGTTTCGTTTCCTCGATAGAACTCTTCTCGAGTCGATCGATCGTCTCGTAAATCTCTTGAAGACTCTTCGAATCCGTCGCCCGGAAATAGCGGCCGCCGGTCGCTTCCGCGATTTCGGTCAACGTCTTCTCATCGATCGAAACGGGAACATTCTGAATCTGCGTTCCGAATGGTGTGCGCACCGGGACAGGAGCGAAGCCCTCCGTGCCGAGTCCGATGGTGTAGAGCCGAACGTCCGTGGACTTCGCAAGTGCGGCTGCATCCTGCGGTGAAAGTTCACCAGCATTTTGTTCGCCATCCGTCAGCAGCACGAGCACACGCGACTTGATGCGCGTTTTTCCGTCGCGGTTTGCGCGATCGGAAGCATCTTTGAGTTTGTCGATTCCGAGCGCGATCGCATCTCCGATCGCCGTGCCCATTTCGGTGCCATCCTCAGGGAAGCGAATCTGTTCAATCGCGTCGACGACCACGTCATGGTCGAGCGTAAGCGGGACAATGCTGTCGGCATTTCGGGCAAAGACAACAACACCGACGAGATCGGTGCCGCGTCCGTCGAATCCATCGCCACCAACGATGAACTTTGTCGCCATGTCCTTCAGCGCATCGAGTCGATTTGCCCGCTCATTTCCAACAGTGAAATCCATCGCGCGCATCGAATCAGAGCGATCGACGACGAGTTCTATCGCCACACCTTCGACGAGCGTCTTCGACGACTCATTCGATTCCACAGGTCGTGCGAGGGCAACGATGAGAAGGATCAACGCGAGCGCGCGAAGTATCGGAAGCGCAATGAGAAAGCGTGTCCATCGTCCGCCCGGCGCATGATCGGCAGCGTGAATTGCGGAGAACGAGATCGTCGCGCGCGATTGGTGTCGCCAGAGGCGGAAGAAGGCGATCGCCGCGAGGGGGAGTAGGAAAAGGAACCACACGCTCGTCGGATGGAAACTCATGCGTTCGTTTCCTTTCCGACAGAACTCGGGGTCTGGCCTGCGTTGGGGGGTGCGATGGGTCGCGTGCGCTCGACAAAGGCGCGCGCGTCTTGCAGGTGCGCAGCACACGAGGATGCCTCGGGGCGCGCCTGCGCGAACTTCACGAGGTCCGCGAGTCGCAGCAGCGTTTGCAGGTTGTCGGTTTCGTTCGACGGGAACTCTGGGTTTGCTCGCGCTGCTGCGAGGAATTCGCGTGTCGTCTGTCGATCCGCCGGAATCGCGAATCGGCGCCGTACATATCCGCGCACGATGGCGGTCAAGGTGTCGTAGTACGAACCGAAATCGCCGCGTTCCGCGAGGCCTGCTTGTGCGAGACGATCCAGCTCGCCGCGCGCCCAAGCGTCGGCGGTGAGTGCGTCACGACGGTCGTGACGGAAGAGTCGCCAGATCAGCCAAGCGCCGACACCAATGATCGCCGCTGCGCCGACGGAACCCCACCATGCGTTCGCGCGCGCTTCCGGGATCTCGCCGAGGATGTCGCGATATTTGGTCGGATCGAGCTCTTCGCCGAGGAGACTGGTTACGGGGAACGAAGGGAACTCGACGCGGCCCTCGCGCAGCATTCCGTTTGCGAGGTAGGTCACCGGAAGCGGTTCCGGAGTTTGCGTTCCCGCGTCGAGCGTCGAGAGGACAACGTCGACGATTGCGAAGACCACGCCATTGGCGCCCACTTCGACGCGGGGCGAGGAGATCGAAAGCACATCGAACACGCCAAGTGTTTCGGGATGCGTCGGAATCAGCAGTGAGCGGGCGTCGAACTGTGCAGCGGCTTCTCCGCGTGCGGTGAAGCGCACTTCGCACGGAATTGGTTGTCCGACTTCCGGGAAATCCGGCGCGCGAACTGTGGCAGTGCAACCTTCAAGCAACGTTTCTCGAAACGCAGGTGCTTCTTCGGCATGCGCCGACGTGGCGGCGGTCAGCGAAAGCGCGCACACGAATGAAATCGCGAGCGGAGCACTTGCGGCTGATGCAGCAGTCGAAGCGAGCGCAGTGAACAAGAGACGTGTTGCGAGACAACGCATCATGTACCTCGCCTCCCCGATCGCATTGCTTCACGACGCGTGAAATACGCGCGAAGCGGCGGAATGGGATCTTCACCTGTTTCGAGGACTAACGGCTCGATGCGTGCGCGTCGGAAGTGTCGATTGCGGACTTCTGCACGTTCCTCTGCGACTTCGCTCCAACCTTCGCGGACCCAACGCGAAGACGTATCGAAGAGCCGCCGCGCGCCCGTCTCTAAGTCCTCGAGTTCAATGATTCCGACATTCGGCAGTTCGCGTTCACGCACATCGCCGACAACAATCGGGATCACGTCGTGTCGCCGTCGGAGTCGAGCGAGCGCATGTTCCCAACTCTCGCGGGACGGAGTCGCGCTCCGCCTCGCAGGCTTCGTTGCAGGGGTAGTCGCGTCGGCAGCGAGTTTTGTCTCGAGGAAATCGCTCACAACACAAACGACCGAACGCTTCGACAAACTACGCGCGACTTCGTCGAGTGCGCGTGTGATGTCTGTTCCACGGCCTTTGGGTTCGAATGCAAGTAAATCTCGCACGATGCGCAAGACGTGGCGCGGCCCTTTCTTCGGCGGAATGAACGCTTCGGTTCGATCGGTGAAAAGAAGCATGCCCACGCGATCGTTGGATCGAATCGCTGAGAACGCCAGTGTCGCAGCAACTTCGGCGACCAGTTCGCGCTTGAGTTCGCGACGCGTACCGAACGAGAGCGAGCCGGAGAGATCGACCGCGAGAATCACGGTGAGTTCGCGCTCTTCGCGGAAAAGTTTGATGTGCGGCACACCAACGCGAGCGCTCACGTTCCAGTCGATCGCACGCACATCGTCGCCGACAAGGTACGGTCGAACCTCCTCGAACTCCATGCCTCGTCCCTTGAACGCCGAGCGATACTGGCCCGCAAGGACATCGCTCACGAGGCGACTCGTGCGAATCTCAATGGAGCGGATTTTGCGGCGGATTTCAGGAGAAAGCATCGCGTGTATCGAGGAGAGGACGAGAGATCACGGCACAGCAACGCTTCCGAGAAGCGTCTTCACAAGATCGTCTCCCGTTCGGTCTTCTGCTTCTGCCTCGAAACTTGGGATGAGCCGATGCCGAAGCACCATGGGCGCGATGTCCTTCACGTCCTGTGGGACGACGTAGCCACGGCCATCGAGGAATGCGTGCGCGCGGGCTGCGCGCGAGAGAGCGAGGGTTGCGCGCGGCGACGCGCCGTACGCGATGAGTCCATCAAGCGG
>CAIWCL010000359.1 GCA_903911205.1 uncultured bacterium | reverse complement strand
GACCAGACCGCCTCGAAGGCTGTTGGAACCGTTGAACGAACCTCCGTGACGAAGCGAAACGGTGGACGGTGCGGAAGTCGATCGATGATGTTGTTCATTTTCCAGCAGCGCAGAGTTCGGCATACGCAAAATCGGTAAAGCGGCCGACGGTTCCCATCGTGTCTCGATTGAGCTTCTTGTGCTGGATCTTATGACCGAAGCGCTTCTCAATGCCGGTGACAAGCATGAGGAGATCAAGCGAATCGAGCCCGAGCCCACCGCCAACGAGTTCAAGATCCTCGTTGACGTCGATACCCGAGAACTTGAGATCCGTGCGGATGATCCCCTGGATCGCGCCAAGCACTTGATCACGGCTCACTGCCACGCATAGCTCCTCTCAAAGAGGCGGAAGCATATCAACTGGCCAACCTCAATCATCATTCAGTTCGTCAACCAACGCATAAAATCCGCCGCCCTCACGGCGTAAGCGGCCGGCGGCGACGAGCGCCTCCCAGACCTCGACACCGTATTCGCGGGGTGGAATGATCGCGTCGATTTCGTTGCGCTTTCCGCTCGACATTGGTCCGACACCGAGCCTGCTTTCCGCGTCAAGCCGTGCGAGTCGCAGACGCTTGCGAAACGCGCGCATGGCACTTCGCTGCACTTCGATGTCGACTGCGACGACCGTCGGTTCTGACTTCGCCTCGACCGCAATCTCCTCGCCGCGAAGCCATCGCACGAGGAGCTGTAGTCCGGCAACATCCCGCGCGGCAACCAAGCGCATGATGACCTGCGGGTCGACTTTCGCCTTCAGCAATGCCTTGTGCATCGCGCCCCATTTCGGACCCGCGCTCGCTGCGTCTGCTGTTGCAATCGCGTCGGCGGCAGCGGCGACTTCCGAGAGGAGCGCGGGCGCGATCTGCGCCGGTCGCTTTCCAAAGGGTGATGAAACCTCGCTCATAGACACACGGTACATCGGCTCCCGCACCCCTTCAGTACACTCAAATGATGCCGACTTTCGCCCCGCTCACCGCACGAGTTCGCCCGTTCCGCGCGGCGACCGCCCTGCGCGCGCTCGCCTTGGCGCTATTCCTTGCCAACTTCGTCGTCAGCGCACGCAGTGCCCGCGCCGATGAATTCCCGCGCCTTGCGCCCAAACTCAAACTCGACGGCTTCAGCGTCAACGGCACTCCCGCCGAGGCGATCCTTGTCATCCACTACCACCGACCCGGCGGCGATTACAACGGCTGGAATGTTTGGTACTGGCCTGAAAGCCGTGACGGGCAGCAGGCGAACCTCGGCGGAGAGGATGCATTTGGTCGCTACGCGATCATCCCCTTCGCTCCCGCCCCGGCGCGCGCGGGCTTCCTTCTGCGTCGCGGAAACTGGGAGGAGAAGGACTTTGATCAGGATCGATTCGTGCCACTCGAAAAGGGCAAGATCACCGAGATCTGGGTGAAGTCTGGCGAAGATGCACCCACCACCGATCCAACGCGCCTCGATACCTCCGTGCGTATCGCGGGTGCTTTCCTTGATCGCGCCGACCTCGTCACGCTTGCGCTGACGGCACCTTGGAAGGATGCAGCGTCGAAGTCGGTCGTGATCGAGAACGCGCGCGGCGGCGGACGCGCGCCAAAGGTGAAGTCGATCAAGCCCGCGGGTGCGAGTGGCGGAAAGGCACTCTACGAGATCGCATTCGCGCGACCCGTTGACGATGCCGACATCGCGAGCCTCCGCATTGCATTCTCTGATGGCCCGCTGAAGAGCGCACCACCCACAACCATCTACGCGCGCGACGTCCTCGATGCCTCCGATTTCACCGCGTTCGACACGAAGTTCGGCGCGGTTGTGTCCGAGGGCTCGACCTCGTTCACCACGTGGTCGCCCGTCGCCGAGAAGGTCGAACTCCTTCTCTACGAAGGAACGCCGAACGAGCGCTCGCTTCCCGGATCAACCGCGACACGCACCGTTGCGCTTGAGAAGAAGCCCAAGGGCGTTTGGTCGACCACCATCCCCGCTGATTTGCACGGCACGCCCTATCGCTATCGTTTCCATTCGTACGGCGAAGCGCGTGAAGCACCCGACATGTACGGTTTCGCCGCAAATGCCGACAGCACGCACACCGTCGTCGTCGACCTCGCGCGCGTCGAGCCCGAAGGCTTTCGCACGCAACCAGAACCGCGCATCGCACACGCGACCGACGAGATCATCTACGAAGTTCATGTGCGCGACTATTCGATGCGCGATCCGCGCGCACAGGATGAAACGCGCGGTACGTACCTTGGCCTCACGCACGCTGCACCAGCGACGAACGACTCCCCATCGAGCGGCATCGATCACTTGAAGGATCTCGGAGTCACGGCCGTCCACCTTCTGCCGATTCATGATTTCACGGCGAAGGTCGACGAATACAACTGGGGCTACTGGACAACACTTTTCAATGTTCCCGAGTCCAACTACGCGACCAACCCATCCGATCCGTTCTCCGCGATTCGCGACCTCCGCACCGCGGTGACGCGCCTTCATGACGCCGACATCCGAGTCATTCTCGACGTCGTCTACAACCACACGTCGGACGCCGGCCCGAATTCTCCGTTCGGCGCCGCGGTCCCGTACTACTTCTTCCGAACCACGCGTGATGGACGCCTCACCAATGACTCCGGCACCGGCAACGGCTTCGCCGACGAACGCCCGATGGCGAGGGAGTACATCCTCGACAGCCTTGAACACTGGCTGCGCCACTATCGCGTTGATGGATTCCGCTTCGACCTTCTCGGATGCCACAAGCCGGAAACCGTGCGCGCGATCTGCGAGCGCGTGAAGTCGACTCGCCCGGATGCGACGCTCTACGGCGAACCCTGGACTGGAGGCGGACCAACCCACTTCGGAAAGGGCGCGCAAAAAGGCCTTCCGATTGCGGTCTTCAACGATCACCTCCGCAACGCGATTCGCGGCGATTTGGATGGAACCACCGTTGGGTTTGCGACGGGAGAAGGCGGTGATACCGGCGCGATCAAACGCGGAGTCGCCGGCGCAATCGACGACTTCACCACCGAACCAACCGAAACGATCAATTACGCAAGCGCGCACGACAATCTCGTACTTTGGGACAAGATCGCAAAGACGCAGCCCGGTGCGTCCGATGCCACGCGCCGCGCCATGCAGAAACTTGCCCTCGGCGTCGTTCTCACGAGCCAGGGCATTCCTTTCATCCACGGCGGCTGCGACTTTGCGCGCACCAAGCAGGGAAATCACAACTCCTACAACGCGGGCGATGACATCAACGACTTCGGTTGGTCACGAAAGAGTGACTACGCCGACGTCTTCGAATTCACCCGTGGCCTCATCGAAATCCGCCGCGCGCATCCGGCATTTCGCATGACCGACGACGCGCAGATCCGTCGCGCGCTCACGTTCGCCAACACCGAGCGCCCGATCGCATTCACGCTCGATGGCCGCGTCGCAAACGACTCGTGGAAGCAGATCTTCGTCGCGTACAACGACGAACCGCGATCCATGGAGGTCACACTTCCAGCGGGCGAATGGACGATTGTCGTGAACGCCGAGCGTGCGGGTACCGCTCCACTTGCCACGGTACAAGGGCGAACAACGCTGCCGCCCTACTCAATGATTGTCGCGCACGCCGCAAACCGCTGATCTCGTAGGGAGTCGTCGGAGGTTGCTGGGATTTGTGCGTGGTTTTTGGGTATTGCTCCACCGACGCGTCAATCCAACGTTTGTTCACCGCGTGAGTGCTCTTCGCAGGAAGCGGGAACGCGCCCCATGGGCGTTTTCTTTGTGATGCCGTAGTTTCTCGGCCTTGCACGCTCGCACACCGCGGGCACGCACACATCCCACAACGCAGCTGATCGAGCGCCTCGCTCCGCCTGCCGGAAGTTGTCATGCCCGAGTCTCCTTTCGAACTCGACTCTACAGCACTGCTCGATCTGACCGACCTCATTCACGGAGTTGAGGACTTCGTGCAGAGCGTTTGGCCCGACGGCCGCATTCGCTTCGTCAATCGCCCCTGGCTCGAGCGCCTTGGCTACACCGAAGAGGAAGCCAAAGAACTCAACATCTTCGATGTCGTGCATCCCACAAGCCGCGAGCACTGCATGCACTACCTCGGCCGCTTGTTCGCCGGCGAGGAAGTCGGGCTGATGGAAGTCACGTTTGTGACGAAATCAGGCGAGGCCGTCCATTTGGAGGGCCGCGTGACCGTGCGATTTGAAGGCGGTGTTCCGTTTGCAACGCGAGGCATCTTTCGCGAGGTCAAGCCGCGCGAACGCGCGAGAGGCGCACTCGATCGACTTCGCGAACAGCGTCGTCTCTTCCATTCCGTGCTTTCGATCCTTCGCGCCAATACCAACAGCAACCGTGAGGGTTTCCTCGAGTTCGTGACGCGAAAGGTCGCGCGAGCAATCGATGTGCAACGCGTCAGCGTCTGGCTTTTCGACGAACATCGCACGCAAATCGCCTGCGAGTGCCTCGTCGATGGCGAGTCAAAACGAGACCAACTCTGCGACGTCGTCGTGCGACGAGATCATCCGGCGTACTTTGAGGCCATCGAAGGACTGCTTCCAATCCGCGCTGATGACGCGCGCACCCATGACGCGACGTCGAGCCTCGCCCCGAGTTATCTCAAACCGCTCGGCATCACATCGATGCTCGACTGCCCCATTCGATTGGGCGAACACCTTGCGGGCGTCCTCTGCTGTGAACACGTCGGCGCACCGCGCCAGTGGACCAACGACGAAGAAGAGTTTCTCGTCGCTGTGAGTGCGATCGTGCTCATTTTCCTCGAGAACGAGCGCCGTGTGCGTGTGGAATCGGAACTCAGCACACTCAATCAAGGCCTTGAGCGGCTCGTCGACGAGCGCACCGCCGAACTCAACCGGAGTGAAAAACGCCTTCAGTATCTCATTACGTCGAGCCCAGCGATTCTCTTCAGTTGTCAGGTCAGCGATGGGTTTCCTGTAACGTACGTCAGCCCAAACATTCGCGAATTTCTCGGCTACCCCGCGGTCGACTTTCTGACCGTTCCAGAATTTTGGGCACAGAGACTGCATCCGGACGATCGCGCACGCACACTCATCGCAAGGGCGTCCACCCTCGTGCACGGAAGTGTGTCGTACGAGTATCGATTCCTTCACGCTGACGGACGGTATCGCTGGCTTCGCGACAGCATTTTGCTCACGCGCGATTCAGAAGGGAATCCAAAGGAACTCGTTGGCTCTTGCATTGACATCGATGATCGCCGCCGTGCTGAAAGCGCTGCACAGTCGGCGGCAAACGACCTCCGTCGGCTTATCGAAACTGCGAACGCGCCGATCTTCGGCAAGGACGTGCATGGGTATGTCAACGAGTGGAATCGAAGCGCCGAGCGACTCACGGGCTTCAGCAAGGAAGATGTCCTTGGCCGCGAACTCGTCGATTTCGTGAGCCCGGGCTTCAAGCTCGCGGTCAAGGAAGTGCTCGACCGAGCGCTCCGCGGCGTTGAGACGGAGAACTTTGAGTTCCCGCTCAAGACGAAGGATGGCCGCCACGTGACGGTGCTGCTCAATGCAGGAACGCGACGAGGACCAAGCGGCGAAATCACCGGCATGGTTGGTGTCGGTCAAGACATCACGCAACTTCGCCAGGCCGATCAACGCAGTCTGCGCGCCAAGCGGCTCGAAAGCCTTGGCACACTCGCGGGCGGCGTCGCGCACGACATCAACAACGCACTTGCACCGATCATGCTGGCATGCGGGCTTCTTCGAAAGCAAGCACCCGATGCTGGCCGGTTGATCGATATTCTCGAATCAAGCACGCGACGTGGCGCGTCGATGGTGCAGCAACTCCTCACGTTTGCGAAGGGTGTCGATGGCGAACGCGTTGCGATCGATCCACGCAAGTTGACGCGTGAACTTGAGCAGATCGTGAGCAGCACGTTTCCGAAGAATATTCGCCTGCGATTCTCGATCGACGACGAACTACCGGCGGTGATCGGTGATGCGACACAGCTCCATCAAGTGCTACTCAATCTCTGCGTGAACGCCCGCGACGCGATGCCCCAAGGCGGCGCGATTACGATCGCGCTATCGGGTGTCGCGATCTCCGAAAAAGATGCTGCGGAACACGAGGACTGCTCCCCAGGCTGTTATCTGCGTTGGTCGGTCACCGACACGGGGAGCGGAATCCCCGCTGAACTCCTCGAGCGCATTTTCGAGCCCTTTTTCAGCACCAAGAGCCCTGAACAGGGAACGGGCCTCGGTCTCTCAACCGCACTCGGCATTGTGCGCAGTCACGGCGGTTTCATGCGTGTCGCAACGCAACCGAGCTCAGGGACAACCTTCAGCATGCATCTTCCTGAGGCGGTCGGCGTGACCGCGTCGGCGGACCAGAATGACCCGCCTCGCCCCTACCGTGGCCAGGGAGAAACGATTCTTGTTGTCGAGGACGAACCATCCGTACGCGAAGTTGTCCGACAAATTTTGCTTTCACTTGGCTTCCGCGTTCGCGTAGCGCAAGACGGCGCCACCGCACTTTCAACACTCTCCGATGTATCGAGCATGATCGATGGTGTGATCACTGACCTTCACATGCCGAACATGGATGGCATTGAACTCGCGCGAAAGATCGCGGTCGTGCGTCCAGGCCTCGGCGTCATTCTCGCAACCGGCCGACTCGACCGATCGGAGCTTGCCTCCGCCGAAGACGCGCCGTTCGTTGCGCATCTTGAGAAGCCTTTCACGATCGAAAGGCTTTCGGAAGCGTTACGCACGCTGCTTGCGCGTGCTGGGACCACCGCGCACGCTGCGAAATCAAAAGCTGCGCTTACGACACGGGTTTGAGACCGCGATCGCGAACGAGCAACGCCATCACCAACGGCACCACGACAATCGTGAAGACTGTCGAGACGATGAGCCCGCCGCCCATCACCGCACCGAGCCCGCGATAGAGTTCGCTTCCGGCGCCCGGAGCGAAGATCAACGGCAGCAAACCAGCGACACTGGTGAACGCGCTCATAAGGATCGGTCGCACGCGCGTACGAACGCTCTCAGCGATCGCTGCACGCAACGGCAACGGACTTCCTTCGCGGACGACCGGCGCATCGGGAAGCCCGCGGAATGCCGCATCGGACGGTGTTTCGTCAGCGGTACCACGCTGGAAATTCAGCGTCTGGTGTACGAGCAGAATCGCGTTGTTCACGACGACGCCGATCAAGATGACGAAGCCGAGCATCGTGAGCACATCGAGTGATTGCATCGGCAGCGTCGGACTCGTGAGGCTGATGATGAACACCGCAAAGAGCGCGGCAAATCCACCGACCGCTGCGAGCGGCACGCTGAACATGATGACAAACGGCAGCAGGAAACTCTGGAAGAGCACCGCCATCACGAGGTAGCAAACGAGGAGTGCGAGGAAGACCGTGCTCGTGATGAAACTCAGCGAGCTCCCGCCGCCGACGAGTTCCTTGCGCACTTCGGCAAGCGCGCTCGCCGTACCGGCAACATCCGCAATGACGCCCGGCGGAAGCGAGCCATCCGCGCGTGCCGCTTCGAGTTCCGCTTGAATCGCCACCACTGCTTCTTCAAGCGCCATCGTCGGAGGCGGAGTGACTTGCAGACGCACGGAACGCTGGCGATCGACGTGATTGATCTGCGTCGGTGCCGCGCCGCGTTCGACCTCGGCCAGTTGCCCGACGGTCGCAAGGCGCCCGCTCGGGAGCGCGACAGGCACATTCGCAACCTCGTCGACATCGATCGACGCTTGGCGCGCGGCACGCTCCGCAACATCGCGATCGATAATGACGAGATCCACCGTGTCGCCACCGGCGCGATACTCGTCGATCAGCGCGCCGTCGCCGGCGGCCGCGACCGACAGTGTCAAATCCGCTTGTGAAATTCCTGCGTCGGAAAGCCGCCGTTGGTCGGGACGCACGCGCACTTCGGCTCCGGGTGTCGCGAAGTTTGAAGGATCAGGCTGCACGCTCATCGGGCCGAACTTGCCCATGAAGCGGCCCATCACCGCGCCAGCCGCTGCCTTCACGCGGTCGAGATCATCGCCGCGAAGATCGACCGCCACCGCGCTGCCCGATGATCCGCTGGTACGGAAGAGCGGCACTTGGAACGCGAACGCCATCGTGCCAGGCAAAACCTCGGGCCGCGTGGCGTATCCGAGAAGATGCTCGTTGTAACTCGCGCGCTTCGATTCGCTCGCGATACCACCATGGAACATCGTGCCCGCGAAGCCAACGACAAAGTAGTTCTCAAGCGGCGCTGGCTGCACTTCTGTGCCGTACTTGAAGGTCATCCACGGAGTGACCGGAACCTTTGGCAGAGCTTCTTCCGCTGCAGCGCGCTCCGTCGTACCACGCGGCGGGAGCGAGCGCTCGAAGTACGGCGCCACCGATTGCTCGACGCGCGATGCGATCTCTTCTTGCATCGCGTTCGACATACCGGGCGGCGGCAGAATCAAGCCGAAGACGAGATTGCGATTTCCCCGCGGGAGATAGTCGGCGGGCGGCATAAGGAACCAACTGCCCGCGAGCGAGACACCCATCATGAGCAGGACGAACGCGACGCTCGCGAGGCGCCTCCGCGACATGCGATAGACCCAACGTGCGATTCCCGTCGCGAAGCGCTCGCCGAGCGTTGGTCGTGCGGCGCGTGCGCCCGAGGCACTTGGCGTGGCCGACGCGCCGGCCACCCGCTTCGGTGCCTTCAAGAGGAATGCGCACGCGCACGGCGTGACGGTGATCGACACCACCATCGACAGCAAATTCGAGATGAGAATCGCGAGTGAGATATCGCGGAAGAGTTGCCCCACCTCGTCACCGATCAGGAAGATCGGAATGAAAACGACGCATGTGGCGAGGGTCGAACCAAGAATCGCACCCGCAACTTCTTGCGTGCCTGCGAGCGCAGCGCGGCGCGGGTCCTTACCCATTTCCATGTGGCGAACGACGTTCTCCAACACGACGATCGAGTTATCGATGAGCGTGCCGATCGCAAACGCGAGGCCTGCGAGACTGACCACGTTGATCGTGCGGCCCATCGCAAGCATCACGATCACGGTCGCGACCACCGCGAGCGGCACACTCGTCGCGACGATCACGATGCTGCGCCACGAGCGCAGGAAGACCACGAGGGTGAGCACCGCGAGAAAGCCGCCCTGCCAGATGTTGGTCAAAACCAGATCAAGTGCTTCGTCGATGTAAATCGTTTGGTCGTAGACGAGTTGAACGGTCAGCGGTTGCGAGAGTCCGAGCGTTGCGGTTTCGGAGTCGAGGATGCCGCCCTTCTCGCCGAGCGTGGCGAGCGCGCCCTTCACGCCTTCCATCACTTCGATGACGTTCGTCCCGACTTCCTTCTGCACGTTGATCGCGAGCACCGGAATGCCCTGCGAGCGGACGAAGTTTGTCACTTCCTTCCACGTCTCGACGACTTCGGCGACATCGCCAACGAGTACCGGTCCGGATGCGCCCTGCGCGATCGCCACGCGCGCGATGTCGTCGGTCGATTCAAACTGACCGACGGAGCGCAGCACGATGTCGCGCTTCGATTCGGCAAGCGAACCCGCCGGCGCGTTTTGATTTGCCCCGCGAAGCGCGGCGGCAAGTTGCGAGATCGTCACGCCGCGCGCGGCCAGCGCCGCTGGATCAACGCGTACTTGCAATTCGCGCTCACGCCCGCCGAGGACGTTCACCTCGGCCACGCCCGCGACGCGCTCGATCTGCGGCTTCACGTGGTCTACGGCGAAATCCTGCAGCGTGCGGATATCGAACGGGTTTCCTGCGGCGTCGGTGGCGTTGCCCGCCGAGAGGACGATCCATGCGATGTAGTCCTTGTTCTCAGGGTCGCTTGCTTCAACGATCGGTTCGTCGACGCCGAATGGATAGTCGGGAACCTGCCGCAGGCGATCGCTCACCTCGCGGATCGCAGCGTCCTTGTCGGTGCCGGGGTTGAACTCAAGGCGGATGCGCGCCGAGCCCTGCGAGGAACTCGACGTCATCGAGCGAACGCCCGCCACACCCTGCAGTTTCTCTTCTTGTCGCTCGACGATCGATTGCTCGATCTCTTCAGGCGATGCGCCAGGCCAGATGGTCGAAACGCTGACGATCGTGTCATCGACGTCGGGCGTCAGTTGCACAGGCACCTGACGCACTGCAACCAGCGCCGCAATGAGGACAAGCACCACGCCAACGAGCACCGTCACAGGCTGACGGATCGAACCTTCGACGATCTTCACTCGGCGGCCGCCTCTCCGTCGACAGCTGGCGCAGAGGAAGCGGCAGCGTTTGATGATCCCGCGATCGGGGATCCTGCAACTGGCGCAACAGGCGTCGGTCCCATCAACCGCTCGTTGCCTTCGGTGACGACCTCGTCACCCGCGGCGACGGCGCCAGGTTCAAGTGCGACCTCGTCACCGAGCGGGAACGCGATGCGCACGTTGACAGGCATCGCAACGCCGCTGCGCACAACGTAGACGAATGGCGATGCGTCGCCGCGCAGAATCGCGTCCTTTGGAATCACGACGCGCGGCGCGGTCGCGCCTGCGGGAACGAATGCAGTGAGTGCGAGACCGGGCGCCAACGCATTCTTCAACGGCGCGATGCGGAGCACCGCGCGGAAGGTGCGCGATCGCGGATCGATTTCGGGGACAACCAGCAGGGAGATCGCAGGGACCACAACATTCGTTGCAGTATCGATCTCAATCGGAACCGCGCGGGTCAGACCTTTCGCGCTCTCTGCGGCGAGCGCGACCGTCGCGCCGTAAAGTTCTTGCGGCACCTCGAACCACGCTTCGAGTTCGTCGGCGGCGAGCAGATCGACCACCGCGCCACCCTCCGCGATCCACGCGCCCTCTTCCGAATGGCGCATCGTGACCACCCCCGCGAATGGCGCGCGGATAGAT
>CAIWCL010000358.1 GCA_903911205.1 uncultured bacterium | reverse complement strand
AGGAGCACTGCGCCGCCGGAGTAGGCGCGGCCGATGCAGAACGTCGCGACGTCCGACGAGATGAACTGCATCGTGTCGTAGACCGCGAGCGTGTCATCCACCGACCCGCCGGGCGAGTTGATGTAGAAGTTGATGTCCTGGCCCTTCTTCTGGTTCTCGAGGTAGAGCATCTGCATCATCACGCGTGCGGCGGACGAGTAGTTGATCTCGCCGATCAAGAAGACGACGCGATTCTCGAGGAGGAGTTCGTCGATCGTCATCTCGCGGGTGCGTTGGTAGTTCGTCGCGGCGAGTACTTCGTGGCGACGCTCCGGGGGGAGCGAGGCGATGATGTGGGGGAGATGCGGCTCGAGAAGGGAGTTCATGCGGTGCCTCGCGATGCGCGAATGAGTGCGCGATTGTGCTCGGAGCGCTTCACGGAGCGTTTTGCTGCGTTTGCTTCGTGAAGCGGGGGAAGTTTCTAGCGTTTCGGATGGAATCAGGGATGCAGCCGCCGGCACCCCGTCCACGGGGAGGGAGGCGGCGGGCGCACGTGCGCTCGAGGCCATCCGCCGGGGGCGGGATCGTATCGGTGGGTCGTTGATCGGCAAGGTGAGCCGGGAACTTCGGAAACCTTTCGCGATCTTTGCGTGCGGCGCCTGCGGCAACCCTGAGCATGAGTGCGCGTTTGGGATCGCGCGCTACTCGAACTTCCATCGGAAGTCCGCAGGCGACAGGCCTTTCGGTGCGCGCGTTTCGGCTGGATCGAAGCCCTCACCCGCAGCGGGGAGCAGCATCGTGAAGGTCGTTCCTGCGCGAGAAGTCTGTTCGACTTCGAGCCTTCCCCCGTGTCGCTCCGCGATTTTGCGAGCGACTGCGAGCCCGAGGCCGGTTCCGCGCTGACCTTTGGAACTCACGAATGGTTCGAAGAGCCGCGCGCGCACCGCGTCCGGAATGCCGGAACCGTTGTCGGTGACGCGCAGCGCAAGTTCGTCGCTCTCGGCGCGGTACGCCGTGGCAATCTCGACCACGCCCGTTCGCTCGGGTGCGGCCTCGATCGCGTTGAGGACGAGGTTTGTCAGCGCTTGATGGATCGCCGGGCCGTCGATCTGCACGGGCGGCAGCGCATCGTCGAGAGCGATCACAACCCCGACGCGCCGACGTCCGGCGGCAGGCGCGAGAAGCTCGCGCACTTCGCGCGCGATGGCATTCGCGTCGGTCGCTTCTGGTTCGAGCGGGCGCTCTTTCGCCCACGCCAGCATATTGAGCGCAAGCGCGTGGATACGGTCGAGGTTTCGCTGGAGCACCGGCCAGCCCTCTTGCGCACGTGAAAGGTCGCCGCGCGAAAGCGCAAGATCGACAGCATCCGCGCCGAATCGCATGCCCTGCAGCATGTTCTTGATCGAGTGACTGAGCGCGGCGACGGTTTCGCCGATCAGCGCCAGTCGGTCACGTGTGCCACGTTCATCGCGCTCTCCGCGTGCGGCGAGCGCGAGTGTCGCGACTTCCGCAGCGCGCGCGAGCATTGCCAAGATTTCTGGCGATGGCGCGCCACGATCGGTTCGTCGAAGGAGAAACGCTCCCCGCGAGCGACCCATCGCCCCAAACGGCGCCACGACGATCGACGCGGCATCGACCTCACCTACGAGAATCTCTCCAGAGTCGATGGCCATTCGCACAAGAGCCAGCGGCGCGTGCGGGGTTTCGCGTGCTCCGCGCGTCATATGGGAAGGAGCGACGAACTGCTCAAGACGCGCATCGATCGCGCGGAGCGGTACGACATCTCCGTCCGAAGCGCGCGCCCGAGAGAGTTCGGCCGCGATCATTTTCGCTGCTTCCGCGAGAAACGTGTCGGCATCGGTCGGTTCTGCAGCGAGCGACACAAGGCGTGCCGCGATCCGGTCTCCGTCGCCACCCGCGGCAGCATCGGCCACAAGCTTCGGCGGCGCGTCGGACGTCCGCTCATCGAGTGCGACCGGCGAACCTTCGCCTTCGCGAATTGCGAGAAGTTCCGTATCGCCCACACGGATGCGATCGCCGGGCCGAATCTCAACGGCACCCGCAATGCGCACGCCGTTCACGCGTGTTCCGTGGCGGCTCCCGAGATCACGAAGCGTCCATCGCCCATCGTCGGGCGTGAGTTCCGCATGTCGACGGCTCACGGTGCCGTCGGTGAGGTGCAGCGCTTCGGTCGAGCGCCCAAGCAACTGCGGCTCGCACTCGGGGAGCGCGAACGCGCGTCCTCGATCGGGGCCTCTCGTGACGACAAGCGCGAGCATCGGCGCATCGTACTATGCGCCCATGGCCGAGCTGACCTCCGCCGACATGCGCTTCATCATCCTCCACGGGAAGGACTCGTATCTTTCCATGGAGCGGTTGCACGCACTCGCGCGGCAACTCGAAGAGCGCTTTGGTGAGGTGAGTCGATTCGATTTCGACGGCGCGACAACGCAGGCGGTCGAAATCTTCGACGAACTACGCACATTCGGCCTCCTTGCGACGCACAAACTCGTCATCGTCGACAAGGCTGATCAGTTCGTTGGAAGCGAAGAGCGTCGTCGGGCGCTCGAGCGCTACGCCGAAGAGCCGGTCGAACACGCGACGCTGGTGCTTCGGAGTGAGGGCTGGCGGCCGGGAAATCTCGACAAACTCGTCGCGAAGATCGGCGCGGTCATCAAGTGCGATCCGCCAAGCGCGGATTCCGCGGCCATTTGGTGCGAACGTCGCGGGTCGAAGCAGCACGGCGTGACGCTGGCGCCGGATGTCGCGGATGCCCTCGTTGGACGAGTGGGAACCGACCTCGCCCGGCTCGACACGGAACTGGCGAAGTTTGGGGCCTATCTGGCCCGTGAACCCGAAGGAAAACGGGTGGTGACGGGAGAGTTGGTCACACTCCTTGTCGGGCAGAGTCGCGAAGAAGCAGCGTGGGAAGTGCAAGAAGCAGTGCTCAGTGGTCGCCCGGCGCACGCGGTGCGGAAAGTGCGCGAACTGGTTGAGATTTCCCAGGCGCCAGAGCAGCTGATTCTCTGGTCGCTTGTCGATCTTGCGCGCAAACTGCACGACGCGGCGCGCATGCTCGGCGAAGGCGCTCCGGAAGGCGTTGTTTCGAAGCAGGTGAAACTGTGGGGGCCGTCGATGGGTCCGACCTTGCGCGCGGCCCGTGCGCTCGGACCAGTGCGTGCGGCGCGCCTTTTTGCCGACGCAATCGACCTTGATCGACGCTCGAAGTCAGGACTTGCGGGTGAACTCGCGCGGACGCTTGAGGCGTTCGCGAGCGACTTCTCCTCACGCTGCGCTGTGCGAAAGTGAGTGCGCGCCTTTTCTCTGGTTTCGGGAAGTCCGCAGCCGATAGTGCCAAGGCGAAAGCATGCGGTTGTCTCGTGGATTCTCAAGAGCCCGAACCTCACAAGTTTCGAACCTCACGAGTTTTAAACCTCACGAGTTTCGAACCTCACGAGTTTCGAACCTCACAAGTTTCGAACCTCACGAGTTTTAAACCTCACGAGTTTCGAACCTCACGAGTTTTAAACCTCACGAGTTCGATTCTGAGGAGTTCCCTGTTGGGCTCCATCTGAATCCTTCAGACGCTTTGGAGGCTGCCGAGAGCGTTCTCTCAGCTTCCTTCAAGCGATCGCAACTGCGATGTCGCGCTCCGCAAGGGCGCCGCGGTCAGGACGACCGTGATCGGCCAAACCCGCCGCGAGCACCCAACGTGCCGCGACGCCACGAAGAGGATCTTCGCGTGCAACAGCCAGCCCATTCATCTTCTTCCTCGAACGAAGTTCGCAGCGACCTCTCGAACGTCGCTTCTTCCCACCCGCACGCCCTCGCTGCAGCGGTCGCTGTCTCGCTCACGCTCGCCGGTGGCGTGGTGGGTTGCGCTGGCCCATCGGCGTCGACCCGCGCGCCGTCGGTTACCCAGTCTGATGTGATCGAGCCAGTCAGTGCGGAACTTCCCCCGCCAAAGCCGCGTCGCACGCCGGAACGTGTGGTGTTCGCGGATGAAGTGGCCTCCGACGAGGCGGATCCGTCCGAAGCGAACGGAGGCTCGGACGCGGGTTCCTTTGCGACGGGGTTTGGCGATGGCGCGTCGACGACCTCTGGACTTGTTGAACAACTCGCGGCCTCTTACGACGACGACATGAAGGCGCTCGCGGCGATGCAGGCCGGGCGCTTGGCCGGAGCTGCGACCGTCAACGACGCCCCATCGAAGGTAGAGCCAGAGTTTGCTGATCGCGGTGCCGCGGCGGCGGCGAAGCCATCACCATCGACGCCCGCGAGGGACTCCGCTGCGCCAACTGCAGCGGAAGCCACGCCGAAAAGCGCTGCAAAGGCGACGTCGAACGACACGTCCAATGACACGTCCAATGACCCGAGCAGTGACACGACCAGTGACACGGCGAAAGTCACGGCCGGTGCTGCTCCGACGGCTACTTCCGTGACGCCGAACGCGACCGAGCCGTCGAAGCGAGATGTTGGCGCCGAGACTCCTCCCGGCACATCAGGCGGCACATCGGGCGGCACATCGGGCGGCACATCAGGCGGCACATCGGGCGGCACATCGGGCGAGACTTCCGGCGATGCCAAAGTGAATTCCGCGCCGCAGGGGACGTCGCAACCCGCCGCCGGCACGAACGTGTTGCAGGCGAATGCGAGTCTCGAACTCCCGCCCGTGGCGCCGCCAACCCCAACGGAGCCCGCGGATCTCGCCAAACTCCTCGGTGAGAGTCTTGTCCGGAAGAGCGGCGACAGCACGCATCCCATGCGGGAATGGCTGTCGTTCGCGGCACTTGCGATCACCGACCCGGATCTCACGCTGCCCAAGGACTTTGGCGCGGATCTCCTCCCCGCTGAACGTGAACGCATCCAGAAGGCGCACGCCGCGTTCGCTGCGATTGGCCGAACGCTCGCGCAGACAAACGGGGGCTCCGATGCAGTGGACGCGACGGCCGTGGAATCCCTCGTTGCGGCGTTGACGGGTGGGCCGCGACTCGAAATTCCAAAGGTCGAGTTCTGCACGAAAGTCGAGAGTTTCGGCCAGTATGCGCCGCTTGGAAACAGTCGTTTCCTTGCGCGCTCCAACGCGCGATTCATCCTCTACACCGAGCTCGCAGGCTTCACGAGCGCGCTTGAAGATGGCGAGTTTGTCACGCGACTTGCGACCCGCGTTTCGATCGAGTCGGAACGCGATGGCATCGAAGTGTGGGCTCGGACGCCCGCGTGGACCGCGGTGGTCGATCGAAGCCCGACGCGGCGTGATGACTTCTTCGTCGGCGAGATCGTCCCTGTGAGCGAATACCTCTCGGTCGGTGGCTATCGCCTGAAGATCGAGGTGCGCGACGAGTCGAGCGGCAAGAGTGCGACGGCGTATCACCCGCTTCAGGTGGTTGCGGATCCGTCGATGGCCGCCGTAGGCGATTGAACTCGCCCTGCGATTGAGTTCGTTCCGCGATGGAGTTCACTTCAGTCGCGCTCCGATTTTGCCGCAGAGACACCGCGCCAACCTCTGCGCGCACCGCGGTATCCTTGCCCTCGTGCGCCTGATCCACCGAACCAACGGAACTGAACTTTCGAGCCCTGAGCGCGACTTTTTGGCGATCGAGGGGCTGCCAACGGCCGAGTTGCGTCGCTTGCTCGATCACGCCGAGCAGCTGCTTCCTGCTGCGGTTGGCGATGCACCAGCCGATGAGCGGCTGCGCGGGCGGATCGTCGCAAACCTCTTTTTCGAGGATTCAACGCGCACGCGCGTCAGTTTTGAGATCGCCGCCCGCCGACTCGGCGCTGAGGTTGTCAACCTCTCCGCAAGCGGCTCGAGTGCTTCGAAAGGTGAGACGCTCGTCGACACCGCGCTCAATATCGAGGCGATGGGGGTCGACACGATTGTGGTTCGGACGTCGATTTCGGGTGGCGCCGCATTGGTCGCCAACGCAGTCCGTTGCCCGGTCATCAATGCAGGAGACGGCCGACATGAGCACCCGACGCAGGCGCTCCTCGACGTACTGATGCTTCGACTTCGGCTTGGTGATCTCACCGGAAAGCGCGTGGCGGTCGTCGGTGACATCGCGAACTCTCGCGTCGCGCGCTCGACGACACACGCGCTCGTTGCGCTCGGGGCGCACGCCGTCATCGTGGGACCTCCGGCGCTGGTTCCGATGGGCTTTGAGTCGATCGCGACTGGGCCCGGAAAAATCACGATCCATCACGATATTGAAGAGATCATTCGTTCTATTGACGCGATCATGATGCTTCGTGTCCAAATGGAACGTGCCGCTGGCTCTGGGATTGCCCCCGACTACCGCGCCACCTACGGCCTGACGACGGCGCGGCGCAAGTTGCTCCGCGAAGGCGTACCAATCCTCCACCCCGGCCCGGTCAATCGTGGCGTCGAGATCGACGACGAAGTTGCCGACGATCCGCGGGATAGCGTCATTTTGGCGCAGGTCTCTTGTGGGGTCGCGGCGCGCATGGCGGTGCTCCTTCGGGCGGTCGCTCGCTGAAGGTCGTTTGGGGATTCCTCAAATTCTGGCTTCCGCCGTGCCGATAAGGCCACTCGCCCAGAGTCCCTCCCGGTGGATGGTCCTGGGCGACATGACGGCAAACGCCGGAGCCTAGACCGTGCATCCCACACAGCCTGTTCATTCAGTCGCTTCGATTTCGCAGGCCCATCAAGCCTCCCGCCGACCCGCCAACCACGCGTCGGCACGTTCGCGATTTCGCGGAATTGCCCGAGCAATCGGTGGTTTCGCCGCGCTGTTCGCGCTCGCGGGCTGCGAGGTTGACTCGTACTTCGATCCAAGTCGTACGGGCTACTTTGAGACGACTCCGACCACGATGCCAATTCTGGCAAGGCTCGATGTCATCGACGACGCGGGTATGACCGCGCGGAAGACAACGCTTCCAACCGCCGAAGACCTTGTCCCCGGCGAATTGAAGTATCGACTCGCCCCGGGTGACGCGGTGCGCATCGAAATTTTCGAACTCGTCTCTCCGGGACAAACCGAAGTCCTTGAGCGCGTCATTGACCAGACCGGCAACATTCCGATCAAGCAACTCGGCGACGTCGTTGCCGCAGGGCTGACGGTCGAAGAGTTCCAGAGAGAAATCGAGGCCAAGGCTTCGCGCATCATCCAGAATCCGCTCGTGTCGGTTTCGCTCGAGCGTGGTCAAGGCTTCCAGTTCACCATTTATGGAGCGGTCCAATCCACGGGCGTCTTCGCACTGACCCGGCCCGACTTCCGGCTCACGGAAGCGATCGCACTCGCGGGTGGCACATTGGCGACCACACAGCGCGTCACGATTGTCCGCGCCGCGCCGCTCGATGACACGCTGAATCCGATCTATCCCGAACCGCAGGCTGGAAAGCCGTCGACGGGTCAAGTGCCCGCGCCTGAGTCCGGAACAAACAGTGGCAAGCAACCGGCGGTTGATATCGATGATCTGATCAACCAACTCGAGGGTGGAGCGAAGTCTGCGAACCCGTCGAGCGGCGAAAGCACAGGCGCGCCTGTGAATCCGGCTCCCGCCGCGGCGCCGGACACGACGCCCAAGACTTCACCCGGCGCGCTGGGCGACACCCCGCGCACGCTTGGCCAAGATGACGGCCCTGCGGTGGATGTCGATGATCTCGCGACCCCGAAGGTCACGGACGGGACGAAGGCTGAAACTCCGGTGCAGCAAGCACCGTCCACTGGTTGGACGTTCGATACGACGACCGGTCGTTGGGTTCGCGGCGGTGCAACGGCGGCTGGCCGAGTCGAGCGCCCCGGTCGCAAGGCCGCGGTGCCTGATGAATCGATGTACGCGACGCGCATCGTCGAAGTCGATTACCAGCAACTCGTGAAGGGCGATCCCAACCTCAATGTGGTGGTTCGCCCAGGCGATCAGATCTATGTTGAGCCGCCGCAAACCGGCTTGCTCTACATTGACGGCGAAATCAACCGTATCGGCGTCTATCAGTTGGAGAACACCAACGGTCGCTTGACGTTGAGCCGATTCGTCTCGGCTGCCGGTGGTCTTGCGCCAACCGCGATTCCCGATCGCGTGGATCTCGTGCGCGTCGTCGGCAAGGATCGCGAAGCAACCATTCGCGTCGACCTCAAGGCGATTCGGAACCGCGCGGAGCCTGACATTTACATGCAGGCGGATGACCATGTCATTATCGGCACGAACTTCTTCGCCTTGCCGCTCGCGGTGATCCGGAACGGCTTCCGTATGACCTACGGCTTCGGCTTCCTGCTCGACCGCAACTTCGGTAACGACGTGTTCGGTCCGCCGCCAGAGAACTTCACGTTCAACTAATCCGAGCTTGAGTTCAGACCGACGGAGGGGAACTTCCCTCGCGGCCCTGATCGGTTCTCTACGAATGTTGCCTTTCCTCACCGAAATCGTGAACCCAACGATGGCGGAACCCGTAGCGCGGGGCCCCGTCGGGTCGTTCGGTGGGGCTGGAGGGCCCGGGTTGGGACGCGTCACGACCGCGTGTGTCGAGTCAGGGTGTACGGCAGTGGCCGTCTATCAGCACGAACCGTCTGTGCTTGTGACGTCTTCTGTCTGTGTGACCTGGTGCGGACGTGGTGGAAGTCCTCGCGCAATTGGTTCGGGTCCCTTCGAATGAAATCGCAAAGCGCGCCAACCTCACGCGCGACGGCCGCGGTCAACACCGCTTCCGTCCGGACAATTCCGAGCGGTCGCTTGCTTTTTGCCGGCGGCCTCTTGGTGGTTGTCCTCATTGCGGTGTACTTCAAATTCTTTCAGACCCAGATTCGTTGGGCGCTGCTTGAACCCGCGGACTGGGGTCACACACTTCTGGTTCCAGCAATTTCCGGCTACTTCGTCTGGCTTCGACGTGAGGAACTTCTCGCGGAGCCGTTCAAGGCGAATTGGCTTGGATTCCCGTGTGTATTGCTTGGCATCGCGGCCTATGTCGCGAGCGCGTTTGGTCCAAGTTGGTTTGTGGTGCACCACAACGCCCAAGGCGTTTCGCTCGGCCTCACGCTGTTTGGGTTAATTCTCCAGATCTGCGGCTGGCGTGCGACCAAGATTCTCTTGTTCCCACTCTGCTACTTCGTGGTCTTTGGACAGTCGATCAGCGATCGACTCTTGCAACTCATCACCGAACGCATGCAGGACTGGTCCGCCATCGGATCGTTCTATGCGCTCGCGCTCATCGGCATCGATGTCGACCGCAGCGGCAACGTGATCTCGATTTACGTCAACGGCGAGCCGCGACAACTCAACGTCGCAGAAGCATGCAGCGGCATGCGCATGCTCGTCGCCTTTCTCGCACTTGGGGTCGCGATTGCGTACACCGGTCTCACGCGCAATTGGCAGCGCGCGTTGTTGATCGCCGCGGGTTTCCCTGTGGCGCTTGGCGTGAACGTGCTTCGAGTGTTCACGCTTGGAATTTTGAGCCTCTACGACGCCGACTTTGCGACGGGTGACTTCCACTCGTTCATCGGTCTCGTGTGGCTTGTCCCTGCGCTTCTCTTCTACCTCGGCATCATGTGGTTTCTGTCCAACCTGTTCGTGGATGAGAAGCAGGATCGTGTGAAGGTCGCGAAGCAGCCAGTATCGACTGCTCGTGTAGCGAGTGACAGCAAAGGTCGTGACAGTAGTGGTGGGGGAACCAATGCGCGTTGAGGCCAGCGTCCTGCGCGCGTACTGGGTCGCGGTCATCACTCTCGCAGTGGCGGGCCTTGGCTTCTATGGACTGATCCGTCAGTTCAATGTGTATCTGAGTAAAGAGCGTGTCGAACTTCGGCGACCGCTTGATGCCGTTCCGACTCAAATTGGTCGTTGGCAACGTGTTGGGCCAGACACGTCGTACCCGGACATCATGCTCGAAGAACTCGGCACGCGCAGTTACCTCGATCGCGTCTACGCAATCGACGGTGATCCGAAGACCGCGTTGCACGTGCACGTTGCCTACTACACGGGCACCATCGACGCAGTGCCGCACATTCCAGAGCGCTGCTGGGCGGTTGGCGGACTTGAACTCACACAAAATTCGGCACCGACCACGCTTGAAATCGATCGCTCCAAGTGGCAGCCCTCGAAGACCGAGGGTTACTTCATTTCGAACGTGATTGACCCGGTGACGGCGGATATCGAAGCGGTGACGATGCCGAAAGGCGACGTGGTCGCGACGACGATCGAGTTCCAAGACCCGAAAGCGCCGCGCATCCGCCAAGTCGGTGGGTACTTCTTCATCGCGAATGGCAAACTCGAATCCACGAGTTACGGCGTTCGCCAGGCCGCGTTCAATCTCACCGATCGATACGCCTACTACTGCAAGATTCAGATCACGAAAAAGGGTCAAGTCCAAGAAGACGATGGCTCTCTCATTGGACCGTTCAAGGAACAGTCGACGCAGCTTCTCTCGGCGCTGTTGCCTGAGGTCATGCGTTGTCTTCCTGACTGGCCTGAGTGGGAAGCGAAGGGTCGTGCGGGGTCGGAAGCGGCACTGGATTCGACACCCGACGCAACATCCAACACGACACCCGACGCGACATCCAACGCGACTGGGGATGCGATCTCGAAGTTGCACACGGATTTGAACACCCAGTTCAACACGGGATCTCGCACCGGATCTGCATCGGAGCGTGGCACAACGGAAAGCTGAACGCCGCATTGTCGGCGAGGACAGAGGATCATCATGGCCAAGAAGCTCAACAAGAAGCTCGTGTTTGTCGTCGGCGCCGCAACGGTCTCACTCGGAGCCCTGTTGGGCTTCGGCATCATGTGGCGCATGGACACCGATCGGTTCATTCGAACCGGCGACAAACTCCTCGCAGACGGCGACTTCCGCAAGGCTGCCGATGCGTATGGCCGCGCGGTCAACAAGAAGCAGAACAATATTGCGTACCTCGAGAAGTTCGATGCTGCGATTCTCAAGATCGTTCCGGAGACTCAGAACGAGGCGAACGAGCGATATCAGCAGCATCTTTCGAGCTTGCAGTTACTCGCGCGTGCAGATCGCGACAACGCGGAGCGTTGGCGGAACTATCTCGAAGCGATTACAGAACAGTGCGACGGGCTTTCGAACGCAGCCGCGTGGAAAAACCTGGCGGATCGTTGCAGCGAGTCGCTGAATACGGTGCGACCTGGGAGCACCGAAGAGTTCGTCATCAAGTCATTTCGTGGATTCGCGGGCGCGAAGCGTCTCGACTCGCTTGATGAACCTCAACGCGTGAAGGTGGCCGAAGACCTCACCATCGCCGCGGCTTGCAAGGATCTCACGCCGACGGAGCGTGATCGTGTTCTTGGCTCACTTGCCCGCCTCGCCATCGACGGCTATGCGCGCGCTCGTGGAGCGGGGCGCGCGGACCAACTCGAAAGTGCGAAAGCCAGCGCAGAGAAGGCCCTCGCCGACGCTGTTGCAACGTGCCCAGAAGGCGTCGTGACTTCGATGGCGGTCCTTGATCGCGCGATCGTGGATGCAGACGGCAGTCTGACGGCGCCAGCGGTTGTTGAGGCGACGAAGTCGCTCGCTGCGAAAGCCCTCGCGAATGGTCAGCCTATGACGATTCTCGCGAGTGTGAACGTACTCGTGCGTGCTGGCGATGTTGGGGTCATGGAGGCGAAGTCGCTCCTCGCGGCTTTCATCGAGAAGAACCCTCAACAGTTACTGCATCGTCGTGTGCTCGCATCGATGCTGCGATTTGGCGAGTCAGAGAAGGCACTCGCAGAAATCGATGAGATCTTGAAGGCCGAGCGGCCGTCGGTCGGGCTTGTTGCTGCGAGTTTCGAGGGAAACCGTGCCGACGCTGCGATCGTTCGATTCAACATTCTCTACGACCAAGTCGAGAATGGCCCCGCGGACGCGCGTACCGCAGGAATTGCGAAACTCGATGCGGCGCGAGAAGAACTTGCCAAGTCGCTCGCAGGCGCAGCAGATGACTCTGCGCTGCTTCGCGTCGACGGAAAGATCTTGGCCTCGAAGCGTGATTACGCGAATGCGGCCATTCGATTCAACGAGATCTTTAAGAAGGGTAGTGAAGTCGACCTCGAGCTTTACATCCTTGCCGCTTTTGCCAATCTCGAACTCGGAGAGGTTGGACGTGCGCTTGATCTCCTCAACGGCGGCCTCAATATCTCGCCGAACAATACGCAATTGTTGAAAATGCGCGTCGCACTTGAGATGCGCACCGGACGCCTGCGCGACGCCATGGCGACGATTGCGCTTCTCAAGGAGCGTGATCCAACGGATCCCGACGTGACTGGCCTCGAGCAACGCATTCTCGCGATTCGCGAGGCAGATCCTATCAATCAATCATCGCAGGGCGATGGGAGCAGCGTTGAGGGACTTGCTCGGGTGCAGTCGCTTCTGCAGGCGAGAGACTTTGACGGAGCTCGCCGTGTGATCGAAGAATTGCGCAAGACTGCGGGAAGCGGCAACATCGCGATTGAGCGCTTTGCAATTGCCGTCGAAGTAGAAGCGGGGAACATTGAGAAGGCGCGGCAGATGATTCAGGCCGCGATTCAACAGTTCCCGGGCGACACAGCGTTGCAGCGGTTCAACGCCCTGTTTGCTTCAGATGATCCAGTGGAACGTATTGTGATCTTGACCGAGGGCACTGTCGAAGAGCAGCCGCTTCGCACGATCGTGACGTATCTCCGTCTTCTCCAGTCGTCGCTTGCGGTGCGTGAAACAGCGACACGTGAATCGCGGCTTGGTCAGGCATCTGCAGCAAACACGTTGAAGGCAGCGGAGCGCCTTGAGCAGGGAGTGAAGGAATGGCGCGCGAAGGCGGAGGCCGCCGATCGTGCGCACCCCATTCTCCTGGAGGCGGATTTCCGCGATGCCATTGAGAAGAAGGACTACACAGCCGCGGCAGCGGTCGTTCAACTTGCGAAGAACTCGAAGCGGGATCCTTCCCAATCGGTCTTGCTCGAATCGCAGTTGTTGGCTGCGCAAGGCAAGATGCGCGAGGCAACGGGAGTGCTTGAGGCGGCAATTCAAGCTGGTATCGACAACTCAATCGTGTATCGCGCGCTCGGTTCGGTGCTCGAACAATCTGGCAATATCGAAGCGGGGCAGCGTCAATACGAGGAGGCGTACAAGCGTCGGCCGAGTGACATGCAAACGGTTCGACAGCTTGTCGGCGCGCTCATTCGAAACGGAAATACCCAGCGCGCGCTCGAAGTGCTCCGAGAAGCACGACAGCTCGCTGGTCTTGACGAAGAAATCGCAGATGTGTGGCTTGGCCTTGAGGCACAGCTCGGCGACCGTCGCGTCGCCATGCGACTACGCGAAAATCAGTATCGCGTCGCGCCACAAGATCCGCGAAACGCTCTCGCGCTCGCGAACATGCTCGCCGTAGCCACTCCGGAGCGCGCGGATGTCCTCAATGAACGTGGTCAAGAGGCCTATACCGAACAGCAATGGGAGCAACTCGAATCGTCGGCGCGGTTGTCGGCGCTGGAACGAACGAGGAGTTCTTGGCGGAAGCGTGCCGAAGAGATTTACACGGCGACGTTGAAGCGGGAGCCTTCGAATCTTGATTTCGCGAATTCGTACAGCCAAATGCTGCGCATGCTCGGTCGTCGCGACGATGCGGTGAAGGCGCTCGCGGACGCGACGAAAGCCGCGGGCGACGCAGCGGGTTGGCGCGGTCCGGTCATGCTGGGCGGCCTGCTTCTCCAAATGGATCAAATCGAGGATGCGGAGGCCGCGTTTGCAGAGGCGATCAAGCGCGAAGATCCGAAGGCTCGCGATGCGTCACAATCCATCGTCGACATCGCCTTCAACGCAGAGCGATTCGACCTTGCACTCAAGTACCTCGAACCGATTGCAAAGGCGTCGGCCGAGCAGAGTATGCAGTTGCGTTACGCCGAGATTTTGCTGCGCGCAGGGCGCACCGCAGATGCGCGCGTCGCGTTCGATACCGCGATCATGGGTGCGACACGCGATGTAGGCATGGAGATGCTTGATGGCGCGATCGCGATGAAACTCGGCGATGAACTTCGTGCCACGGGTGAAATTACGAAGTCGCAGCAAGCCTATGAGGCGTCGCTTGCGCCATATACACGGGCGAAGGCTCTCGCGCCGTACTCGCCGCAACCCTTCATCCAAGACGCGATGGCGAAGCGGAAGCTCTTTGAGCTTGGCGTTACCTCGCGCGGACCAGAAGCTCTCGCTGCCGCAGACCGAGCGGTCGCGCTTGGTGGTGCACTCCTCGCGTCTTCGGCGGTTCGAAGTGAAGTCCTTCTCGCGCTCGGAGATATCAACGGCGCGACTGGTGAGCTCGAACGCTATTTGCGCATCTCGCCGACTTCCGTCGAGGCTCGTCGGCGCCTCACCGACATCCACGAACGAAGCGGTCGGGCAGATCGAGCCGAAGACTCGATTCGTGCAGCGATCGCATTGGCGCCCGGAGATCCAGCGTGGCATGGCGCACTCGGCGACCTGCTCGTCCGCCAAGGGCGATTTGGCGATGCGGCGGACAGCTTTGAGCGCGCGGACATTTTGCAACCCGTTGATTCGATCTTCTTCCGCGAGGTCAATGCGCGCATTCGAGCCAAGGACTATCGCGGAGCGATCGACAGTTCCCGTCGCCGATCTGATCTTGTTCGTTCGAACCCCACGGCGCGTACCTATGTCGGCGTCGCGCTCATTGGCGGGAACGAGCGCGGTGAAGGTCTGAAGACGCTCAGTGAAACATACAAGGAAGCTCGATCGCGATTCGACGCTGGCGATGCTTTCGCGCTCGCCCAGTGGTATGAAGCGATTGGACTGCTTTTCACTCCAGAAACGGTCACCGATGCTGACGCGCTCGTGCGTCAGTTCAGCGGTGGGTCGATTGATCCGCTTGGTCTCGCGTTCCTTTGCGACCTTTGCATGGGTAATCCCTCCGCGGGATCGGCGAAAGCGCTTGAGTACCTCGCACCCATTGAGTCGGTGGACTTCAAGTCGATGCCGCAGCTTGGAACGCAGTTGCTTGATCGGCTCGGCACGATTCTCTATCTCGACGGGAAGTGCGAACGTTCGATCCCGGTGTTTGAGAAAGCACTCGCGCTTTCTCCGAATTCGGACGGTGTGCTGAACAACTACGCCTATCTTTGCGGTGCGTGCTTGAAGGATTCGAAAAAGGGGCTTCCTTCCGCGCGTCTTGCAGTGCAACTCAATCCGGCGCGACCTGAGTATCTCGACACGCTCGGCTTCCTCCTCGTGATTGACGGACAGCATGCCGAAGCTCTCGAAGTTCTCAAGCGAGCCGAATCGCTTGCCAACAGCGCTGCGGTTCAATTGCACCTCGCACAGGCCTATAACGGTCTGAATCGCAAGGCTGAAGCGCTCGCCGCTCTTGACAACGCATCGAAGCTGAATCCTGACCCGCAGACCAAAGCCTCGATGGATGATCTTGCGAAGGCCCTCAAGTGACACGTTCGGAGTCCCGATAGCAGTACTCCGAGAACAGCGCCATTTTCGGCGCGAGGACAGCCATGACGACCGCACCGACCCGTAATCCCGCCGATACCCGCAGCCAACCCCAGCGTCCGCGCTCGGGAGGACAGCAGGCCGCAACCGCGACGATCGATCCGATCCGCGTTCTCCGTCAGCACACGACGGCACTTGTCGGCAGTCTCTTCGTCGGCCTCGGACTTGGCTTCGCCGCCAACATGGTGCTCGATCAGATTTACCCGCTCTATAGCGACACCGTGTTGTTTGAACTCGTGCCCGCGCCCGAAGGCGTGAACGAGGTCATTGTGCGTGACCAGCGCACCGAAGAGGCCGTCGAGCGTCTTGGCCAAACCGAGGCAGCGCGTGTTGTTTCGCGCGACTTGCTCGAGGCCGCGATGAATTCGCGTGATATCGAGTCGACAAAGTGGAGCGAGAATTACCGTGATGAGAATGGTCGTTTCGTTCCCGCGGAAGCAGTCGATGATTTGATTGAAGAGTTGAGTGCTGGCCACGTCCGTCGGCAGAACTTCTTCCAGTTGAGCTGGTCGACGCATGATGCGGCCGACGTGCCAGTCGTTCTGAATCGCATTGCCGAAACCTACATTGCGCGCAAGAAGGCCAGCGATGATGCGCGATTCGAGCAGAATCGCCAGACCTTCCGTCGCCAACTCGATGACCTCGACTCGCAGCTCCTGAGCCTTGGGAAGGAAATCTCGAAGTTCGTTGCAGACAAGAACCTCACGTCGACAAGCGAAGAGCGGAACAACATCCTCGTTGCAGTTGAAGATACCGCGCGACGCGTCAACGAAACTAAGTCGTTCCTGACTCTTGCACAAAGCCGCAAGCAGCAGACCGAAGCGAAGATGGAAGGCCTTCTTGAGCCGACTCCGGACGACATCCGCACGGCGGAAGAAGATCCGCAGATTCAGCAGGCAAACAATTCACTGCGCGAAATCAAAGTCGAGGCCGAGACCTATCGGAAGAAGTTCGCCAACGACCATCCTGCGCTCATCTCGATGCAGAAGCGCGTCGTCGCCTCTGAACTCGAGCGGGACTCGAAGTTGCAGGAGATTCTCCGCCGCAATCTCAATGCGGATTTCAAGACCTTCAGCGATCAGACAGAGAGCTATCAGGGACTTTTGGAGAAGTTCGAGGCAGATCTTGAGTCGTTGTCGGTGCGTTTGAAAGACTTCACCGCAAACGTCAGTTCCATGCAGGAATTGAAGGATCGACGCGAGCGTTTGCTCGAAACGCGTCAGAAGCAGCTTGAGGTTCTCTCGGATCTCGATCAGTTGAAGGCCCGTGATGACGCCCGATCGGTCACGATCGCGAAGTCGGCAGCGACCCCCCGCGAGAAGAGTTTCCCCAAATTGAAGTTCATGCTGCCGCTGGGCGCTGTGCTGATGCTTGGATTGACGCTTGGGTTTGTCTTCCTTCGCGAGATGCTCGACACGCGTATTCGCTACGCAACCGATCTCGGTGCGATCAACGGACTGCGACTCCTCGGTTCGGTTCCTGATCTCGCGGACGATCCAGTCGGTCCAAAGAAGATCGAGCGCGTCGTACGCGACAATCCGAAGTCGGTCGTTGCTGAAGTCTGTCGGCAGATCTCTGGTCAAGTGCGCAAGGCAGCAACGCAGGGTGGCATTCGGTCCATCGCGTGCTTGAGCGGGCTTCCAGAGGCGGGTACGACGAGCTTCATCTCAAATCTCGCAGACTCACTCGCCATGGGCGGTCTCAAGGTTCTCGTGATCGACGCGAATTTCCGTCGCAGTCACCTTGCCGCCGCGATGGGTACCGAACCCGACTCGATCGGCCTCGGCGATGTGCTTCGCGGACAGGCGGCATTCGCCGACGCGATCCGCCCCGCGGGTGGAGATGTCGACATTCTCGCTGCGGGTACGCCTGACAGTCGCGTGTTCGAAATGCTCTCGACTCCGAAACTCGACGCGGTGATTGCGGAAGCATCAGCGCGGTATGACATCGTCCTCGTCGATGTCCCGCCGATCGTTGTGGCCGGCGATGCCCTCGCGGTCGCGAACAAGGTCGATGGAACCATCATCGTGGTTCGAGCATTCCAGGAGCAGCGCGGCCTTGTTGCGCGCATGGCGAACCAACTCGGCGATGTGAAGGCGCACTTGATCGGTGCAGTGCTCAACCGACCGCGGAATACGGCCGGTGGATATCTCCGCAAGAACTACGAAACCATGGCGAGTTACTCGACCAAGGCATGACTTCGTCGTGGTTGAAGCCGCGTCGACCGCGCCAGGCTGGAATGCACCAGCCCGGCACACGTGAAGAATGGAAGCACCGGCGGAACGCGTGAAGCGATCTGGCGAACAGTCTCAAACGAATCCCCGCCGCGTGCTTATCACGGGCGGCGGGGGCTTCATAGGGTCGCATCTGAGCGAGTTGCTGCTCGACGCGGGCGATGAGGTGACCGTGGTCGATGACTTTTCGACCGGACGCCGCGAGAACGTCGACGTGGTTCGTGCTGTTGCTTCGCGGCTTCCGAGATACCGTGTCCTTGAGGGCAACAGTTCGAATGTCCTCGCGACGCTGGATCCACGTGACTTCGATTGCGTCTACCACCTCGCAGCGGCGGTTGGTGTACGCCTCGTTGTGGAGAAACCGATCCACACCATCGAGACGAACGTGCACGAAACGAGTGCCGTGCTGCGGTTTGCAGCGCAGACTTCGCTTCCGATTCTCATCGCTTCTACCAGCGAGGTCTACGGGAAGGGTGTGCGTGTACCGATGCGTGAGGATGATGATGTTGTCTACGGATCGACGGCCTACAGCCGTTGGTGCTATGCAGCGTCGAAAGCATTGGACGAGTACCTCGCGCTTGCATATCACCGCGAACATGGATTGCCGGCGGTGATCGTTCGCTTCTTCAACACTGTTGGCCCGCGTCAAATCGGCGAGTACGGCATGGTGCTACCGCGCTTTGTCCAAGCGGCGCTCGAGGGACGCGACCTTGAGGTGCACGGCGACGGAATGCAATCGCGGTGTTTCTGCGATGTTCGTGATGTGGTTCGAGCGCTGCCGCGTCTCATGCACGATCCGTCTTGTCGCGGACGCGTCTTCAATCTCGGTCGTGATGAGTCCATCACGATTCGCGCGCTCGCGGAGCATGTGGTGCGCACGCTCGGCTCTTCGAGTGGAATCCGACTCGTTCCGTACGACATGGCCTTCAGTGCTGGCTTTGACGATCTTCAGGTTCGACAACCGGACCTGACGCGCATTCGTCAGGCGATCGGCTTCGCGCCTGCGATCTCACTCGAACAAACGATTCTCGATCTCGCGAACGAGTTGAGGTCTCGTACTTCCAACGCACCTCCAACGCACGATGGGAGTCGACATGTCCCAATTGACGTCTGACATGCCAGTCAGACTTCCGGAGCTTCCTTCGCCGGATTCGTCGACGATGGTCGGCTCGATGGCGTTTTCTGCGATCGAGTTTTTGAACGGCTACGCGCTTGTCTTTCTCTCGGCGTTCTTGGTCACGCTCCTCGCGACGCCGTTTGTTCGGCGGCTCGCGATCTCGATGGACATCATCGATCGACCCGACGAAGCACGGAAGCTCCACAAGTTTCCAATTGCATATCTCGGAGGTTTCGCGGTCTTTCTTGGAGTGATGACGGCGATCGGCACGAGCCTTTTCATGGTCGATGGTCCGGGTGGCCTGCTCGGTCCTGTTCCACTCTCGATTGTCATCGGCATCCTGGCGATTACGTTTACGGGTCTCGCGGACGACGTGTGGGGTTGGGATCCGCGACTCAAGATCGCGGGGCAGCTCGTCGCGGCGGCGGCGCTCGCGATTCAAGACATCGGGACACGAGTCGCAGAGGGTGCACTCGCGCCTTTCCTCGGCGAAGCGGGGACGACGCTCGTTTCGATGGGGCCGATGTCCGTCGAGTCGGGTGATGTCTTCTACTGGACTGGTACGGCACTCATCGCGCTCTTTGTGCTCGGCGGTTGTAACGCGATGAACCTGATCGACGGGCTTGACGGCTTGTGCTCGGGAACGGCCGCGATCATGGCGACGGCGCTCTTGGTCCTCTCGATCGCGCTGGCGGCGGGAGTCGACTTCGATGACCCGTTCGATTCGATGGCGGGGACGCGCGTCGTCCTTTGCCTCGCGCTCCTCGGGGCGGTGCTCGGGTTCCTACCTTGGAACTTCAACCCCGCGGTGATCTTCCTCGGTGACTGCGGCAGCCTTCTGATCGGCTATCTCCTCGTGGTCATCATTCTGCTGCTCGGAGAGCACGGCGAGACGCATCTCGTCATCGCGGGGCTGATCATCTTCGCGCTTCCGATCATGGATACCGCGCTTGCGATCCTGCGCCGGAAGTTGGCGGGCGTCTCCATGTCACAAGCAGACGCGAACCACATTCACCATCTCGCCAAGAGGTCGCTTGGAGGGGTGAAGTCCGCGGTGGTCGCTCTCTACGGCGTGACGCTTCTCTTCGGGACGTTCGGGGTCATCCTCGGAATGCTTGCTATTGAGCAGGTCGTAAGGCTTCGCCTGATCTATGCCGCCGCGATCGTCGCATTCGGCGGGATCGGCGCCGTTGCACTCAAGAGCGCGCTCCGAAATCGCTGGATGGCACAAGGAACAGCCGTGTCATCCGGGCGCGCAGAACACGCCAAAACGACTCCAACGAACAGTGCTGAACCGGCCTCTGAGCAGAAAGCACAGAGTGCATGAGACTCGAAGACGGTGAGCACAGGGTTGATGTCAAGGCCGGACACGCCCCAGTTCTGCCTTTGGAGACCTTGCAAGCGCTCTCGCCGCGCCCCGGTCAGGTATACGTCGATTTGACTGCAGGGAGAGGAGGCCATGCCGCGCGCGTCGCGAAAGAAATCGGTCCATTGGGAAAGGTTGTGCTCTTCGACCTCGATCGTGACAACCTGCTGTTTGCCGCGGCGCGGGTTCGAGAGTCCGTGGGCCGCGAGCCAAGCTCCATCCACTCGAGTTTCGCGTCGGTCAGCCGAGAGCTTCAGGCGCTCGGGCTTGAGGCGGATCTTGTGCTCGCAGATCTTGGCTTCGCCTCAACGCAAGTCGACGACCCCGCGCGCGGATTGAGTTTCATGCGCGACGGCCCCCTCGATATGCGGCTCGACTCCTCCTCTGGAATGACCGCCGCGGAGTTGGTCGCGAGTGCGAGCGAGCGTGAACTTGGTGAAGTGATTGCGCGCTTTGGAGAGGAGCCGCTGGCGCGGAAGATCGCATCGAAAATTATTGCTGCACGTGCGCTCGAGCCGATCTCGACGACGGCGCAACTTGCGGATCTCGTGCGGGAGGCCTACGGCTCCCGGGCGCGCACGTCGCGGCTCCATCCGGCGACGAAGACCTTTCAGGCACTTCGCATCGCGGTGAACGACGAACTTGGCGCGCTTGCGGCGCTCCTTGATGCGATCTCCACCGCTGCGCGGCGCATTTCTGAAGGTCGACCGAGTTGGCTACGCCCCGGCGCACGTGTCGCGATCATCGGGTTTCACAGCCTCGAAGACCGCCTCGTGAAGCAGTGTTTCGCCGACATGTGTAAGAGCGGTCTCGCCGATGAGATCACCGACGGACCGGTGGTATCATCCGAGATCGAATCCGCGGAGAATCCGCGGGCAAGGTCAGCGAAACTGCGTGCGGTCACGGTCGGCCGCACGAGCACTGCGAATACCGCGTGACGCGTTGATGCGCGTTCCGAGAGATTCGCGAAGATTCTTCAGCGAGCCGTCTCCTTGATGGATGCGGCAAACACGAGCAAGGATGCTCCAATGACGCGCGAAAATAAGCTTGTGATGGTGATCGGGTTCGGCTTCCTGCTGTTCCTTGGCATTCTTGTGTCGGATCATCTCGCGGCGAACACCACGCCGCTGAAGCAAGAACTCGTGGCGTATCGCCCGGATCCGAAGGCGCTTCCCGGTGAAACCGAGCGCTTCGGTGAGCGCAAACTTCCCGAGAGTGATCCGCTTCCGCCTGCAGACCAAGGGCAGATCGGTATCGCGCTCGGTACCCCAGAGTCCATCGGTGGCGCATTCGTGTCGGGTGCGAGCAACCCGCTGCTTCCGACCAATGTGGCGACGACCCCAACCGCGTCGGGTGAACGTGTGCACAAGATCGCAAAGGGCGACAATCCAGAGTCGATCGCGAAGAAGTACTACGGTCGCCGCGCACTTGGTAGCAAACTCGCGGAGTACAACGGCATCAAGCCGACTGATCTCAAGATCGGTCAGGAAATCAAGGTTCCAGACATCGCGGTGCTTGAGCCAAGTGCCCCATCGCAAGCCCCATCGCAAGCCCCTTCCGGATTCTCGACGGAAACCGCTTTGGTTGGTACGCCTGGGATTGGCGTGACGGAGACTCCGATTCCGCAACCGACACCAGAAGCGCCGCGCTACGGAAAGCGCAAACTTCGTGAAGGCGACACGCTCTTTGGAATCGCCAAAGAGGTGTACGGCGACGGCAGCCGTTGGAAGGAAATCGCCACACTCAACGGACTTTCACAGAAGTCGACGTTGCGACCAGGTGTTGAGATCAAGTACGCGCTTGCGAACTGATCGGGCCGTGCGCGTGATGACCATGCGATGACCATGCGATGACCATGCGATGACCATGCGATACGCGTGTCATGACAAGATGATCGATGGATGACAAGGCGACTGCAGGCAGGAGGCCTCGATGTTCGCGAAACTTGCAACGGTGATTGTCGTGCTTGGCGCCATGTTTGGCGCCTTGCTCGTGAATCGTCAGGAGCGCATCGACACTGCGGCGGAAATCAGCCGCATCCACTTCAAACTGGAGCGGAACGATCGCGAACGTGTGCGCCGTGAGGCTGAGGTTGCGAGCAAACTCACGCCGAATCAGATTCGCGAACTTGTTGCGGAGATTGAGAAGGCCTCCAACAGCGCGCCGGATCGCGATTCGCCGCTTGTTTTGAAGCCGATTCCGTTCCGTGAAGATCCCTCGCGCGCAACCGATGACGCGCTTGGAACTCCGGAAGAACTCCGCCGACTGGTCAAGGAGCCAACAGACAGTGGCGCACTGCACGGCGAAGGGATGGGCGGATGATCTGGCGACGACGACGCGTGTCTGGTGACACCACTGCGATTCCCGGAACACTCTCAAGTGCACAGAATGTCCGCGCGAGGAAGATCGCACTTGGCTCGCGACTTTTCGTTGGCGCGATTGCGATTGGCATTCTGGGCACGACCGCGCGTGTGTATCAGTTGAAGGCCCATCCCGCGCCTGAGCTCCTCGGCTCGATGGAGAGAGCGAACGGGCGACCGGTTCAAGAGAAGACCATTGTGGCGCAGCATCCGCGCGGCGCGATCGTTGATGCGCGCGGGCGTAAACTCGCGGTCGACGCGCTTGGTGGCACGCTCTTCATCGACGTACGCGACCTCTATCGTGACGCGCTCAATCGCGCGATCGCCGCGGAGCGCAAGGCACGACGCGAGAGTGAAGAGGAGTCAGAGCGTGGAAAGATCACGCTCGCATCGCTTCGCTCCGATCTCGATCCCATTGGCGAGTTGGTTGCCGCGCTCGAGGCGCCGCTTGGAATGCCGCGAGCCGAGATTGCTCGTGCCATCTATGAAAAGGTGCCGGAAGATCTGCGGACGTTGCGACGCACGATGACGGACGCCGATTGGGAGCGACTGAAGCGCTACGTGGTTCTCTCGAAGGATCTCAACGCAACGCAGATCGACGCGCTCGCTGCCGCGCGCAAGGCGAGTGGCCCAACGGGCATCTTGCGCGGCGCGCATGTCGAAACACGACCTGAACGTATTCTGCCGTTCGGCGATACCGCCGCGGCGCTCATCGGCTTCGTCGGCTTTGATGCGCCCCGCGATCCAGTGACGAAAGAGCCGCTCGGTGGTGAACGCGTCCGTGGTTTGAGTGGTGTCGAATCGAGCGCGGATAAGCGGCTCGCCTCGATGCCCGGCGAGACCGCGACCATCGTCGACAGCATGGGCTCGGTGATGGCTGTTCCTGCGAGCAGTCACTTCCCCGGCGCCGCAGGTCTTGACGTACGACTCTCGATCGATGTTGTGATCCAAGAGATCGTCGAGCGTCGGTTGCGCGAAACGGTTGCAAAGTCGAACGCGGGTGGCGCTCGCTGCATCGTGGTCGATGTCGAGTCGGGCGAAGTGCTCGCGGCGTACGACATGCTGCGAACAGGATCGCCCTACGCGCAGGCCGTCGCAGATAAGTTCGCGGCGCAGGATCCGCGCCTCGCGCGCTTGCGCTGGGTGACGGATCCTTTCGAGCCAGGCTCCATCTTCAAGCCGTTCGTTTGGGCGTGGTCGCTTGAGCTCGGGAAAGCGCGCGCAAGCGAGACCATTCATCTTCCGGATGGACCGCTCACGATCGTCGATGGTCGCGCGCGTCGCACGATTCGTGAAGCTCACTCGTCGAGTTACGGCACAAAGACGTGGCGCGAGTGCTTGATCAAGTCGGTGAACGCAGGCATGGCGACTGTTGCCATGCGCATGACGAACGATGAGATGATGGACTGCTTGAAGTCGTTCGGCTTTGATCGCTCAACCGGCATCGGTTTCAAAGCCGAAACGCGTGGCATTCTTCCGCCGAAAGACGAGTGGACGAACAAGACGCGTGCACTCGCATCGGTGAGTTTCGGTCAGGGCATCGCGGTGACTCCGTTGCAACTGGTGCATGCGTTCACTGCGTTCTGCCGTGACGGCTCGATGGTGCCGCTCTCACTCTCGCCGCTTGCCGACGATTCACTCAGCGGTTCACAGCCTGTGCTTTCGTCGAAGGTTGTTACAGAAACGCGCGCGGTGATGGAGGACGTCATCCTCGAAGGCACCGGAAAGCGTCTCAAGAATATCCTTCGCTACACAGCGTTCGGAAAGTCAGGCACCGCCCAACTCGTGAACCCAAAGGGTGGCTATTTCCAAGATCGGTACATGTCGAGCTTCTTGCTCGGAGCGCCGTACGATCGACCGGAACTCGCGATCCTCGTCACGATCGAAGACCCAGATAAGTCGAAGGGTGTCACGGGTGGTGGCGCGCTCGCCGGGCCGTGCGCTGCCGAAATCATGAACGAGGCGCTTGAGTACCTCGGCGTTCCGCAAACCGGTGAACTCGTGTACGGCGAGAAGAAGAACGCGACGAAGAACGGCATTGCGGTCGCGAACTGAGGTTCGCCTTCCTCTTCGCGCGCGGCGGGACACCGTTCGAGTTGAGAGCAGAAACGAAGAACGCCCCCGCGCGAGGATCGCGCGGGGGCGTTGTGTTCT